>JAURFU010000001.1 GCA_030834165.1 Verrucomicrobiota bacterium | reverse complement strand
CGGAGCGCGTTTCTCGTTCCAAGCGGCGCGACCTTCGTCGCCCTCTTCCGAAAGATAATAGAGCAGGGTGGCGTTGCCCGAGAGTTCCTGGATGCCGGCCTGGCCGTCGAGCTCGGCGTTGAAGGCGGACTTCAGGCAGCGGATGGCGAGCGGGCTCTTCGTCAGGATTTCCTGGGCCCACTTCACGCCTTCGGCGTCGAGCTGCTCGTAAGGCACGACCGTGTTGACGAGCCCCATCTCGAGGGCCTGCTGGGCGTCGTATTGGCGGCAGAGATACCAGATCTCGCGGGCCTTCTTCTGGCCGACGATGCGGGCGAGGTAGGAGGCACCGAAGCCGCCGTCGAAGCTGCCAACCTTCGGGCCGGTCTGGCCGAAGACCGCGTTGTCGGCGGCGATGGTGAGGTCGCAGATGACGTGGAGCACGTGGCCGCCACCTATGGCGTAGCCGGCCACCAGGGCGATGACGACCTTGGGCATCGAGCGGATGAGGCGCTGGAGGTCGAGCACGTTGAGGCGGGGCACGCCGTCCTTGCCGACGTAGCCGCCTTTCTTGTCGCCGCGGATCTTCTGGTCGCCGCCGGCGCAGAAGGCGAACTTGCCGTCGTGCTGGGGGTTGGCTCCGCGGAGGAGCACCACGCCGATGGTGGCGTCGTCGCGGGCGTCGGCGAAGGCCTTCAGCAGTTCGGAAACCGTGTCGGGCGTGAAGGCGTTGCGGCGGCTCGGGCGGTTGATGGTCACGCGCGCGATGCCATCGGCCTTCTCATAGACGATATCGGCAAACTCGCCGCACTTCTGCCAACGGAGGTCGGGCTGCATGGGGCTTAAGTTGGAGGGAGGGGGGACGTTTTCAAACGATTAAGCGACGGGACGCTTGAAAATCGGCGGAGGTTCCCGCACTTTGGCCTCCTATGGCCAAACTGACTCCCGAACAGATCACCAAGGTCTCCGCCTGGGTGACCGAAGGTGCGACGCTCTCGCAGATCCAGGAGCGCCTGTCCTCCCAGCTTGAAGTCTCGATGACCTACATGGACGTCCGTTTCCTCGTCGACGACCTCAACCTTTCCCTCATCGAGAAGGAGGAGCCCAAGAAGCCGGAAGAAGCCGCCGCCGAAGCCGCTCCCGCCGAGGAGGCCGCGCCGGCCCCCGAAACCGCCCAGGGCGCCGGGGTCGTCACCGTCGAGGTCGACACGATCGCCCAGCCGCATGCGATGGTCAGCGGACACGTCACTTTCTCCGACGGTGAAAAGGCCGACTGGTATATCGACCATCAGGGCCGTCCGGGCATGGCCGCGCGCACCCCGGGTTATCGTCCGACGCCGCAGGACATCACGGACTTCCAGGTCAAGCTGGACGCCGCTCTCCGTCAGGCCGGCTACTGAGCGCTCAGCGCGTCTTCAGGATCGCTTCCGCCAGGACGAAGTCCGCGGGACGCGTCAGCTTGAGGTTCACCGAGGGGTTCTCGACCAAGGACACGTCCTGGCCGACGAACTCCACGGCGGAACTGTCGTCGGTGACCTTGCGCTGCAGTTCGGCGACCTTGCGGTAGGCCTTGAGCACGACGGCCGTGCGGAAGACCTGCGGCGTCTCGGCCGTCCAGACCAGTCCGCGGTCGGGCGAAGTCTCGACGGAAGCCGAATTCGCCTTGGCGATCTTGACGGTATCGGCGGCGCGGCCGGCGAGGATGGCGGCGCCGGTCTCGGAGGCCTTCGCACGCACCTTGCGGATCGCGTCGGCGGAGACCAGCGGTCGGGCGCCGTCGTGGATGTGCACCAGGCCGGCGTGGCCTTCGCAGGTGTTCAAGGCCGCGAGCACGGAATCCTGGCGGGATTCGCCGCCGGGCACGAACCTGACCGCGGAGGCGGACGGGAGGTGGGTGGCGAGCAGTTCCTGCAGCTTGGCGAGCTGGGCGGCGTCGCGATACGTGATGACGACTTGGCCGATGAGGCCGGTGCTGAGGAAGGACTGGAGCGAATGCACGAAGACCGGCTTTCCGGCGAGGAGCGCGGTGGTCTTGTCGTCGACGACGGACTGCATGCGCCGGGCGGAACCCGCGGCGAGGAGGATGAGGATATCGTCGCCGGCGCTCATGCGCTCTCGCCGATGTCGCGGCGGATACGGAGCGTCTCGGCGGCCGGATCCTTGGCCTTGAGGATCGGACGACCCACGACGATGAAGCTCGCGCCCGCGGCGGCGGCTTGGGCGGGCGTCATGATGCGGTTCTGGTCGTCGCCGGCGGCGTCAGGGTAACGGATGCCCGGGGTCACGAGCGTCGGGCCGGCGCCGAGGTCGCCGCGGAGGACGGGAAGTTCGAGGGGCGAGCAGACGAGGCCGCCGATGCCGGCGCCGATGGCCATGCGGCCGAGGAGGCGGACCTGTTCTTCCGGCGTGCGGGCGACGCCCGTGGCGGAAAGCTGAGCCTGATCCATGGACGTGAGGACCGTGACGCCGAGCACCGTGCAATGAGGCAGGGCGGACTTCGCGGCTTCGGCCGCACGGGCGATCATCTCGGGGCCGCCGCAGGCGTGGATGGTGAGGAGCGAGCAGGGGCGACCCTTGAGGCTCTTGATCGCGGACGAGACCGTGTTCGGGATGTCGTGGAACTTCAGGTCGAGGAAGACCTTGAAGCCGAGCGCGTGGAATTCGTCGACGATGCCCGGGCCGTGGCGGGTGAAGAGCTGCAGGCCGAGCTTCACCCAGGCGAGGTTGCCGGCGAGGGGGCGGGCGAGCGCCAAGGCTTCCTCCTTGGTCTCGACGTCGAGGGCGAGGATGAGTCGGCAAGGCGAAACCATGCCGTCTTTATGGAAACAGCCGGGCTTTCCTGCCAGCGTAAACCTATCCGCCGACGGGCCTTACTTCTTGGCCTTCTTGGGCGCCGGCGTGCTGGGCAGGGTGTGCACGTCGAACGTGAAGGGCTTGGCCGGCTGCTGACCGAGGAGGTGCAGGCTGAACCATTCGGCCATGCGGACGTTGTCGTCGGCCATCTCGACCCAGCCGCCGTGGGCGGCGCCGAGACGGATGAGGACGTCGCTCTGGGCGCCGACTTCCTTGGCACGGGCGTGGTAGCGACGGGCCTGGGAGTCGGGCACCAGCGGGTCGGCGTCGCCTTGGACGATGAACGTCGGGGGCGTCTGGGCGCTGATCCAGTAGAGAGGCGAGAGCTCACGTCCGGCGCGTTCGCGTCCTTCGGCGGTGGTGACGATCGGGCCGAAAGCCGGGGCGCGGGTGGTGAGCGGACCGATGCCCTCCTTGCTGTCGCCTTCCTTGGCCCAGTTGAGGAAGTCGACCGGGGGGTAATAGCAGGCCACGGCGTTCACGGCCGAGCTCACGTGTTCGACCGGGTCCTTGGACTTCGGGTTGGCCGCGAGCACGCGGGTGCCGAGCATCAGGCTGAGGTGTCCGCCGGCGCTGCCGCCGGTGACGCCGATCTTGTTGGGGTCGATGCCGAACCTGGCGGCGTTGGCGCGGACGAAGCGGACGGAGCGCTGCAGGTCCGCGACGATCTCGTCGATGTGGAAGCGCGGCTGCGTGCCGTGCACCACGACGAAGGTCGTGAAGCCGTGCTTCGGCCAGCCGCCGTCGTTGATGCCGTTGTGGTTGGAGTTCCAGCCGCCGCTGACGATCTTGATGACGGCCGCGCCATTGGGCTTGGCCGGCGTGAAGACGTCCAACGTCAGCGCCACGCCGTCGTGCTTGGCGTAGATGACATCGGAGACGCGGGTGACTTCTTGGGCGCCGGCGAGCGCGCAGGTCAGGACGAGGGCCAGGAGGGAGAGCAGGGAGCGGCGCATGGGGTTGTCCTTAGGACACCGCCAAGCGGCCGAAGTTGCAAGCCGCTCAGACCTTGAGGCGGAACTTGATGACCACCTTAAGGATCTCGGCCGGGGCGCCGACCTGCACGCCGGGCTGGTGGCCGTCCTGCGGATGGAAGACCGCGAAATTGCCACGACCGAGGGTCAGGAGCGCGGAAGGGGTCGTCGGTGCGGCATATTTCTCGACGTCCTTTTCGGCGATATAAGGCTTCGTCACGACGAGCGTCTTCTGGTCGGTATGGCCGCAAAGTTCGAGGCCTTGATAGACGACTTGGATATCGCCGTAGACCTGATGGGCTTCCCACATCTTGTCGGCGGAAGGAGCCGTCTGGTAACGCTGGACGATCGCGACGAGGTCCTGACCTTGGAGCTCATATTTGCCGTCGGGCGTGTTCACGTCGAAGGCGCGGAGGTAAGCAAAAGCCTGCGGAAAGAGCGGGTGTAGCGACTCGTAGGCGGCGGAGGCGGAGAGTTGGTCGAGGAGCATGGAGAAAGGGCTAGGGGCAGGGCTAGGGCTTGGGCCAGTTTATTTAGGCCTCGTCGGGGAGGCTTTCGACGTCGTCGAGCGGGAGTTCGACGGGTTGGTCGGAGCCGAGGATCGAGAGCAGGAGCGCGATGCGTTTCTGCGGGGACTCCAGACGGATGACCTCGCCTGCGGAGCCGGCGAAGATGCCGCGGATCACGCGGGCTTTGGCGCCGATCTTCAGTTCCTCGTCGAGCATCGACAAGATGGCCTCCGGTCCGAGCGCGTTGAGTTCGTCGATGACGGCCTGCGCGACGTCGACCGGTCGGCCTTCGCGGCTGACGAGGTGAAGGACGCCGCGGGTGCTGCGGATCGTCGATTGGAATTCCATCGGGTCGAAGCGCGCGAACACGTAGCCAGGGAAAAGCGGTTCGACGACGACCTTGTTCTTGTCGTGGCCGCGCCGCGTGCGTCGCAGGCGGGGGAAGACGAGTTCCTCGACGCCGATGGCCCGTAGGTTCTGCACCGCCACCGCCTCCTGGCGAGGCTTGGCCTTGATGCAGAACCAGGTCGGGCCGACGGCTTCGGTCATGCGCTCTGATGCACGGACTTCGAGCGGTCCGGGAGCCAGCCGAGCGCGATGAGCGCGAGCTGGGAGGGGACGAAGACGTAGTAGAGCCAGAAGGAACCCTGTTCGGTGAAGCCGTAGCTGTGGAGGCCGACCCCGAGGAGGTTGGTGCCGAACCAGGACCAGGCCGTCACGATGTTGCCGAAGACGAGGAGCTGCATGAGGCCTTCGCGGCGGACGAGCCCGCCCCAGCGGGCGTGCAGGCAGATGGCGCACCAGAGCACGATGAGGATCGCGCCGTTCTCCTTGGGGTCCCAGCCCCAGAAGCGGCCCCAGCTCTGGTCGGCCCAGATGCCCCCCAGCATCGTGCCGATGAAGCTCGCGAGGACCGCGAAGGCGAGGATGCCGTAAGCCGCGCGGGCCACGCTGTCGCCCCAGTGGTAGTCGGCCTTGAAGGCGCGGAGGCCGAGGTGCAGGGCGCCGAGGAGGCCCGCCACGAAGGTGGCCGAGTAGCCCAAGGTCACGATGGTCACGTGGGTCGCCAGCCAGAAGTTGGAGTCGAGCACCGCGCGGACGCTCTCGAGGTTGTCTTCGCCGGAGAGGCCGAGGTTATGGGCCACGATCAGCGAGACGAAGCCCGTGAGCCCGGTGGCGGCGGCGCCGATGCCGTTCTTCCAGACGCGTTCGAGCATGATGCCGAGGGCGACGGCGCCCCAGGCGACGAAGATGCCCGACGAGTAGAGGTTCGTCACCGGCGGGCGGCCGTGGAGCCACATGCGGTAGCCGAGGGCGAGCGTGTGCAGCACGAAGCAGAGGACGAGCAGGCGGTAGGCCCACGCGCGCATGGGCTCGGATCCGGTCAGCCAAGAACCGAGGACCAAGGTGACCGTGATGAAGTAGGCGATGAGCAGCCAGTAGAAGGGCTGCAGGCGGCCGAAGGCGGCTTCGGCTTCGGCCTTGGGCGTCCACCTTCCCTTGAGGGAGGCGGAGATGGCGGACGTCAGGCGGGCGCACTCGTCGTCCTTGCCCTCGCGCCAGGCCATGGAGAAGTCGGCGTAGCGGGTAATCAGGCCGTCCTCGGCGAGGCCGGCGCGATGGGTCTTCTGGTCTTTGATGATGCCCAGCAGGGAGCCGCCGAGGTTGTCCCAGCGTTCGACGGAATCCGGATCCTTGGGCGGCATGAGGCCGATGGCGCCTTCGCGTTCGAATTCCTGGTAGCGTTCGACGAACGTGCGGACGGTCTTCTGCAGCTCGGGGTCGAAGGCCTGGCCGGAGCGGCTGGCGTTCATCTCGGCCAGCGCGCGGTTGAGCGCGGAGATCCACGCGGCGTATTCGCGGCGGGCGGGGACGTCGGCCGGGAGGTCGCCGGGGATGAACGTCATGCTGAGCGCCGCATACTGGCGGGCGGCGCCTTCGAGGTTGAGGAGGGCGCGGTCTTCGGCGTCGCGGTCGGCCTGGGCGGTCTTGCGGGCCTTTTCGGCGGCCTTGCTGAGCTCGGCGCTGTTCTTCAGGATGCCGTCCCAGCTCACGTAGAGGCTCTTCTCCGGGTCGCCGCCGACGCGCTTGAGCACGTTGGGGTGTTCGACGCGGAACGTCGGCAGGTGGCGCGCGACGGGGGCGCGGAAGGAGACTTCGATCAGCCAGTCGATCGCCGAGACCGAGCCGCCGGTCAGGCGGACCGGCCGCTTCTCGAGCATCGCCTGAAGGTTGGTGTCGAGGGTCGGGAGTTCCTTGGCGATCTCGGCGCGCTGTTCGGCGGTCCAGGTGGACGGACGCTGGCCGAAGGCGACGCGCTCGAGCTTGGAGAGCGCGACGGACGTGCGGGCGCGCATCTGCAGGAGCGAGCCGGTGGCGAGGGTCTCGATCGGCACGATGCGTCCGCCGCTCTGCACGGGGATTTCGCCGAACTCACGGGTGTTCCAGCCGGCGGCGGCGGCCTCGGCGGTCGCCGAGAGGAAGCCGAGCGCGAGGACCGCGGCGGCCTTGGCGGCGCGGCCGCGCAGGAAGCGGAGCAGCGAGAAGCCGAAGTGCCAGAGGAGGCCGAGCGACATCACCGCGACGGAGACGTAAGGGATGAGCCAGCCCGGATTGCGGACGACCTGGAGGACGCTGAGGTCCTTGCCGTCCTTGGTGCTGCCGAAGCTGGACTGGAAGAACGTCAGGCCGGCGTGCCGGAGCGGCTGGTTCATCGAGATGTTGTAGGCGAAGGAGCCGGCGCCTTCCTTGATCGTCACGTCGCTCGCGAAGCGGCGAGGCGTGTTCGTCCCCGGGTATTTCTCGTGGGTGAACTTGTCGAGGCGCAGGGTGAAGGGGACGTAATAGCGGACGCGACGCAGCGAGACCTGGTAGGTCTTGCCGGCGTCCTCGAACGACTGGGCGTCGAAGTTCTCGGTCAGGTTGAGGTTCACGATCCAGACGCCGGCGGACTGGGCGCCCTTGAGCAGTTCGACGATGGCCGTCGGCGCGTTGGGCTTGTTGTCGTCGTAGCTTTCGGGCTCCGGCTTGTAGGCCAGCTCGGTGCGGGCGCCGATGCCTTGGGTCGCCTTGATCGCGATGCCGTCGGGCATCTGGGACTTGGCGCGGAGCATCGCGTTGGGGTGATACGCGTGCACCTTCAGCTTGAAGGGCGTGCCGGGCAGTTCGACCGTGTCGGGCGACTGCTTGGCGGCGATGGCGCGGAAGATCGAATCAGGCACGACCACGACCTGGTCGGCTTTCTCGCCTTTCTCGACGAGGGCGAATTCGAACTCGCGGAAAGCCTCGGAGAAGTCGCGGCTCTCGCCTTCGGGGACGATCATCGCGGACTCTTCCTGGTAGACGGCCGTGATGAAGCCGCCGATGAGCAGGAGAAGCAGGCCGGCGTGGATCATGCTGATGCCGACTTTCGCGGCGGTGGCCTTGAAGTGGCGGAAGTGCGCGAAGGCCAGGTTGATGACGAGCAGGGCGCCGATGAGGAAGCCGCCCGGCAGAGGCATCTGCAGCGGAGCGGTGTCATCCATCGGGTAGAAGCAATACCAGGAAGAGAAGTAGACCTTCTGCACGTGCCAGACGCCCCAGTGGACCTGTTCGAGCGTCCCGAGCAGCACGAGCAGCATCGAGAGCACCAGCAGGAAGACCGTCAGCTTGAGCGAGGCGAGCGTGTCGAGCACCCGGCGTCCGGTGTCGGCTTTCTTTTCGAAATCAGATTCGCTCACGGAAGCTGGGATTCGGCGAGGAAGGCGACCAGGGCTGCGCCGTGGGCGGCGACGGCGGCGGCGTCACCGCTCATCTTGAAGAACCAGGTGGCTCCCTTGTGCGGGGTCATCACCGCGTCGAGGCCCTTCTTGCCGTCGGTCGAGACCATGACGAAACGCTGGCTCTCGAGGCCGCCCACCTTGGCGGGCTTGGCGGAGGCGGCGATCTCATCGCCGCTCGCGGGCGCGAGTCCGATCTGGCCGCGCCAGCGGTTCACGTTGGCCGTGAGGCCTCCGACGCTGCCGGGGAAGACCGTGACTGCGACCTCGGCCTTGGTGCCGTCCGGGCCGGCGACGATCCAGGTGGCCTTGCGCATCGCGTTCTCCGGTCCGACGGACCAGCCAGTCGGGAGCTTGCCCCACTTGGGGGCGTCGAAGGAGGCGGCTTCGGCCTTCATCGAGGCGGGGGCGACCATCGGGGCGGCGACGGCCGGCGACGGGGCGGGCTGCGCGGCGACGGGCGCGGCCGGGGCGGCGGGGGCCGGAGCGGCGTCGGACTTCACTTCATAACGGGCGACCTGCGGGGCAGGCTTGCAGCCGAAGGCGAGCAACGAAGCGGAGAGGATGAGGAGGGGGCGCATGAGGAGGGTGAAGAAAGATTATTTGTTGGCGGCTTTCTTGCCTTTTTTCTTCGCCGCGACGGCCGCGTCGCCGGCGGTCGAGCCGGTCTTGAGCCGTTCGGCGTATTTTTCGTCGCGCGGCTTGATGACGCCGCGCTTCACGAGTTCGTCGGCGTGCAGGTCGGCGAGAGGTCCGCAGCGTCGGAGCCAGGCGTCGCACTCGGCGCGGAGTTCGGCGAGCTTGGCGGCGTGGGCGGGGTCGGCCGCGAGGTTGTTGACTTCCCAGGGGTCGTTCTGGGTGTCGAAGAGTTCTTCGGCCGGCCGGTTGGGATCGAAGTAGAGGGCTTGGAGCGGGGTCAGCTTGCCCTCGGCCTGGACGCGTCGCAGCTCCTGCATCGTCTGGCCGACCTCCTGGTAGGCCACCTTGCCCGCTTCGTCGACCCCGGGAGCCTGGTTGCGGACGTAGCGGAAGCGGGCGTCGCGGACCGAGCGCACCTTGTCGAAGCTCTCGTCCATGAAGTCACGGAACGAGTGGACGTATTTCGGCGGATTGGCGGCGGTCGGGAGGAAGCAGTGTCCGTCGTATTCGGCGGGAACCGGCGCGCCGGCGAGCGTCAGCGCGGTCGGGGCGAAGTCGATCCAGCTGGCGAAATCCTCACGGACCGTGCCCGGGGCGATCTGGCCGGGCCAGCGGACGATGAGCGGCACGCGGGTGCCGGTGTCCTTCACCGAGCGCTTGTAGCGCGGCATGCCGCGTCCGTGGTCGCCGGTGAGGATCACGATCGTGTTCTTCTCGAGGTCGTGGGCCTTGAGCCAGTCGAGCACGCGGCCGAGCGAGTAGTCGACCGCCGTGACGAGCTCATGGTAGTGGGCGACCTCGCGACGGACGGCCGGGGTGTCGGGATAGAAGGGCGGCAGTTCGACCTTCGCCGGATCGCGGCGGTCGGAAGGTTTCAGCGCGACGGTGTTCTTGGCGTGGGCCGCGTCGTCGGCGCGCACCTGGCTCTCGTGGCTGACGGTATCATTGAAGTAAGCGAAGAACGGCTCCTTAGGCTTGGCCGTGAGCGGGCCGGCCGGCTGCTTCGAATAGTTGACCCAGAGCTTCCGGTCGTCGGCCAGGTTCTTTTCGGAGACGCCCTGGAAGTCCGTCTTGCCCGGCCACATCACGTGATACCCGGCGGCGCGGAGCCGTTCGGTGAAGGGGGCGGGCGGGTTGATGACGACGGAGCGCATGTTCTGGGCGCCGTACTTGAGGGGGTATTGGCCGGTCACCATCCCGCTCCGGGTGGGGGCGCAGACGCCGGCATGGGTGAAGGCGCGGGTGAAAAGGGCGCCTTCCTTGGCCAGCCGGTCCATGTTGGGCGTGATGGCGTCCTTGCATCCGTAGGCGCCGGTGTCCGGCCCCATGTCTTCGCCGATCACCAGTACGATGTTGGGACGGGTCTCGGCGGCGCCGGCGAGCGCGGCGACGAGGAGCGGGATCAGGAGGGAGAGACGGCGCAGCATAGGGGTGAGACAGGGAAGGGCTCCCATGGTTGCGGGCTATCCGGCCAAGGCAAAAAGAAAGGACGCATTTAGCGTCCTTTTCGTGGGGTTATTAGGGCGCTGCTCAGTCCGTGAAGCGGAACAGGGCCACGTCGCCGTCCTTGAACAGGTAGGACTTGCCTTCGAGGCGGTAGCGGCCGGCGTCGCGGGCCGCGGCGACGGAACCATATTTGGCGAGGTCTTCGTAGGAGACCACTTCGGCCTTCACGAAGCCCTTCTCGAAGTCGGTATGGATCACGCCGGCGCACTGCGGGGCGGTCATGCCGTGGCGGAAGGTCCAGGCGCGGACCTCCTTTTCGCCGGCGGTGAAGTAGGTCGCCAGGCCGAGCAGGTGGTAGGCGCCGCGGATGAGCGAAGACACGCCGGAGTCGGTGACGCCGAGCGACTGGAGGAACTCGGCGGCTTCGGCCGGGGAAAGGTCGCAGAGCTCGGCTTCGACCTGGGCGCAGATCACGACGTGTTCGCAGCCGTGGCGCTGGCCGATGACGGCGGCGACGGCGGCGACGTGCGGGTTCTTGGAAGGGTCGGCCAGGTCGCCCTCGGCGACGTTGCAGGCGAAGAGCACCTTCTTGGACGAGAGCAGGTTGTAGGACTTCAGGCGGGCGCGCTCGTCGTCGCTGACCTCGAGGGCGGACGCCGGCTGGTTCTCGTTGAGGTGCTTCACCAGGCGGGTGAGCAGCTCGACGTTGGCGATGGCGTCCTTGTCCTGGCTGCGGACCTTCTTCTGGTTGCGGTCGAGCTGCTGCTCGGCCGACTGGATGTCGGCGAGGATGAGTTCGGTCTCGATCACGCCGATGTCGCGGACCGGGTCGACCTTGCCCATGCTGTGGACGATGTCATCGTTGTCGAAGCAACGGACCACGTGGACGATCGCGTCGCACTCGCGGATGTTCGAAAGGAAGTCGTTGCCCTTGCCTTCGCCCTTGGAGGCGCCGGCGACGAGGCCTGCGATGTCGACGATGTCGATCGTGGCCGGGATGACGACCTTGGTGCCGGCGATCTGCTGCAGCTTCTGCATGCGTTCGTCGGGCACGAGGACGACGCCGACGTTGGGCTCGATCGTGCAGAACGGGTAGTTCGCCGCCTCGGCCTTGCGCGAGCGGGTCAGCGCGTTGAAGAGGGTCGACTTGCCCACGTTGGGGAGTCCGACGATGCCTGCCTGGGTCTTTGCCATGGAAGAGGCAACGTGGGCATCCGCCCCGCGAAGGTCAAGAGCCGCCGTCAGGGGGCCAGCGAACGGGCCTCTTCGCTGAGCTCCGGGTCGGGCAGCACGACTTCGTCCTTCGGCTGGGGCTGACCGCGCACGATGCGGGCCACGGCCAGACGGCCGCGGACGGAGGTGATCTCCAGGACCGCGGAGGCGTTGAGCTGAGGGTCCCGTGAGATCGCCTGCAGGCCCTCGCGCACGATCGTGCCCGGGATGAGCAGGATCGGCACGGAGGCGCTGCGGAGCGGGTAGCCCTGCACGTAGCCCACGCGGGCGTTGCGCGGAGCGCCGGCGGGGAGCGCGAAAGGATTCGGCTCCTCGGCGGGCTTCTTCGGCTTGAACACGGCGCAGCCCGTCAGCAGCGCGAGCAGCAGACAGACTGGGCCGAGGCGGTTCACTCGCGGTGCGGGGCGCCCGGACCTTCCGGCGGCTTGCCGATGAAGGCGGCGAGGGCGGAGTTCGGCGGCAGGCCGCCGGGCAGGCCGCCGGGCGAGAGCGGCCCCGGGGTCTGCTCGGCCTTCTCGTCTTCGGAGATGAACTGGTCGAAGCCGGGGCCCGACGTGTCGAGCTCGCCTTCGAACATGCCCTGGAGCTGGCGCATGCGGGTCGGGTGGCGCATCTTGCGGAGCGCCTTGGCCTCGATCTGGCGGATGCGCTCGCGGGTCACCTTGAAGTGGCGGCCGACTTCCTCGAGCGTGCGCTGGACGCCGTCGAGGAGGCCGAAGCGGAGGATGAGCACCTCCTTCTCGCGTTCGGCGAGGGAGCGCAGGACGAAATCGATCTTCTCGCGGAGGAGGCGGGTGGAGGCCGTGTCGGAGGGGTTCTCCGCGGACTTGTCCTCGATGAAGTCGCCGAGCGAGGTGTCTTCGCCGTCGCCCACCGGGGACTGGAGCGAGATCGGCTGCTGCGCCATCTTCATGATCTGCTGCACGCGGTCGATCGCCATGTTCATCTCGTTGGCGACCTCCTCGGCGGTCGGCTCATGGCCGAGTTCCTGCGTGAGCTGCTTCTGCACCTGCATCACCTTGTTGAGCGTCTCGATCATGTGGACCGGGATGCGGATGGTGCGGGCCTGGTCGGCGATGGAGCGGGTGATGGCCTGGCGGATCCACCAGGTGGCGTAGGTGGAGAACTTGTAGCCGCGGCGGTATTCGAACTTCTCGACGGCCTTCACGAGGCCCATGTTGCCTTCCTGGATGAGGTCGGTGAAGAGGAGGCCGCGGTTCTGGTATTTCTTGGCGATGGAGATCACCAGGCGGAGGTTGTGCTCGACCATCTCGGTCTTGGCGCGCTGGGCTTCGTCGAGGTGCTTGCGGACGTTGCGGGCGAGGTGGATGAGCTCGCTCGGGCTGAGGCGCCAGCGGAGCTCGATCTCGCGGGTGCGGGAGGCGGAGATCTCCTGTTTCACGGCCTTCTTGGCGCGGACCGGGCCGCGGACGACGATGGTCGGCTCGACGAGGTTGCGGGAGTCTTCGATGTCGCCCTTGATGTCCGGCAGTTCGAGCCATTCCTCGAACAGCTTCATCTTGAAGCAGAACTTGCGGAGGATGTCCTTGCAGCCTTCCTTGGCGGTCTTCTCGAGCTTCACGTAGGCGTCGCGGGCCTTGGCCTTCTTGCCGGCGTCGGTCTCGTCGAGGTATTTCTGCCAGCCCTTGTCGAGCTTGGCCTTGAGCTTGGCGCACTCCTCCGTGGCCTTGGGGAGCATCTTGTAGTAGGCGTCGCGGGACTCGACCTTCTTGTCGATGACGACCTTGTCGAAGCGTTCTTCCTTGCGGAGGACCTTGAGGGCGAGGTCGAGCTGGTAGGGCAGGGTGAGCCAGCAGGAGAAGAGGTAGTCTTGGGCGTTGAGTTCGGCGACTTCGATGCGCTTGGAGATCTCGACCTCCTGTTCGCGCGTGAGCAGGGGCTTGTGGCCCATCTGCTTCAGGTAGACGTTGAACGGATCGTAAGGGGCGTCGGCCGGGACGGTGCGCGCGGCTTCCTCCTCGGAATCCTCGACCTTCTTGCGGTACGTCTCGACCTCATCCTCGTCCAGGAGCTTGATGTCCAGGTTGTCGAGGATGTTCATGATGTTCTCGATCAGCTCCGGGTCGGTGGCGCTGTCCGGGATGACCTCGTTGATGTTCTGGACGGTCACGAAGCCGTTCTTCTTCGAAAGGCTGACGAGCAGCTGGACCTTAGCGTTGATCTCAGGGCCGATGGGCGGCGTCGGCGGCTTCAGGGGCAGGGTCTTCGGCTTCGGCGCGACCGGCTTCGGCGCGATCACGGCCTTGGCGGCCGCTTTGGCGGGAGCCTTGGGCGGGGCGGCCTTCGGCGCGGCCGCCTTCACGGCAGCCTTGGGCGCAGCCGCCTTGGCGACGGGCTTGGTGCTGCTCTTCGCGGCGGTCTTGGCCGGGACGGCCTTGACGGAGGGCTTCGCCTGCTTGGTGGCTTTGGCCGGCTTGGCGGTGGTCTTTTTGTTCTTCTTTTCGGGCATCTTGGGAAATTCAGGCGGCGGTGAGCATGGGCGGGGCCGCATGCGATCTGCGCAGGGCGATCTTCTCCGACTGGAGCTTGTTGAGGGTGGCGACGTCGTCGCGAGGGGTGGCGGCGATGCGCGCGTCGAGGCCGCGCATCAGGGCCTGCACGTGGCGGGCGTGGAAGGACTTGAGGATCGTGTTGGCGCGAGGCAGGATGTCCTTCTCGTCGTCGCGGCCGGCGTAGCTCTCGGCGGAAAGGCGGGCGGCTTCGGTGCGCAGCTCGTCGTCGAGGGCGTTGACGGCCTCGCGGAGGCCGGCGAAATGGCCGTGGGCGGCTTCGTTGAGCAGGGCCATCAGGAGCCGGCCGCCCCGGCCGGACTGGTCGATCCACTCGAGCGGGAGCGACTGGGCGATGGGAACGAAGTAGGAATCATGCCGCAGGAGGAACAGTATCAAATCCTCCTCCGGAGTTGTCAAGCCCCCCCCCTTGACAACCGGGACGGGCGCTTCGTCGGGGGCGCCGAGCTGGGCGGCGGGACGTTGGGCCTGGGACTGGGCGCGGTGGCGCTCGTAGGCCATGTGCATCTCACGGATGCCGATGCCGGCGTGGCGGGCGGCTTCGTTGAGGGCTTCGCGGACGACTTCCTCCGCTCCGGCCTGCTCGACGATGGGGAAGAGGGCTTCCAGCAGGCTGAGGCGGCTGGTCAGGGGGAGGTTCACCGAACCTTCGGGCACCAGGGACTGGACGCAGAACTGCATCGCGCTGCGGGCGCCGGCGACGAGTCCGGCCCAGCCGGCGGCGGACTGGGTCGAGAAGTATTCGTCCGGATCCTTGCCGCCGGGCAGGGAGAGGAAGCGGATGTCCAGGCCTTCGCGCAGGCCGATGGGCAGCAGGCGCAGCGCGGCCTTCTGGCCGGCGGCGTCGGAGTCGAGGAAGACGAGCAGGCGTTGGCTGAAGCGACGCAGCTGCTGGAGATGTTCCTCGGTGACCGCCGTGCCTTGGGCGGCGATCGCCCCGGGGATGCCGGCGGAATGGCAGCGGATGGCGTCGAGCTGGCCTTCGACGAGCACGAAAGGCTCCGCGTCCTTGCGGGTCATGCGGGCGCGGTCGAGGTTGAAGACCGTGCGCGACTTCTTGAAGAGCTCGGTCTCGGGCGAGTTGACGTATTTCGCCTCGCGGGAAGGGTCGTCCGGCGGGGTGACGTCGAGCTGGCGTGCGGTGAAGGCGATGACGCGTCCCTGGATGTCGCGGATGGGGATGATCAGCCGGCCGCGGAAACGGCAGCGCCAGCGCAGCGGATCGGGCACGCGGTCCACGCCGAAGAACAGGCCCGTCTGGGCGAGGGCGTCCTTGGCGTAGCCCTTGGCGAGCAGGCCCGGGATGAGCTTCGAGTCGTCGACGGGCGCGAAGCCGATGCCGAAGTCGTCGGCGACCTCGGGCGAGAACTTCCGCTGGCGGGTCCAGTAGTCGCGGATCCATTCGCCGTGCACGGGGTCTTCGAGGAAGCAGCGGCGCCAGTAGTCGGCGACGAGCTCGTGGATCTCGAGGAGCTGGCCGCGGAATGATTTCTCGTTCTTGCCGTCGCCGCCGCTCTCGTAGTCGAGCTTGAACCCGAAGCGGTTGGCGACGCGTTCGACGGACTCCGGGAAGTCGAGGCCTTCGCGGTTCATCACCAGCTTGAAGGCGTCGCCGCCTTGCTGGGTCGAGAAGCAATACCAGAGGCCCGTCTCGGGGTTGACCTTGAAGGAGGGGCTCTTCTCGGACTTGAAGGGGCTCAGGCCCCACCAGTCGCGCCCGCGCTGCTTCATCTGGGTGTAGTCGCCGGCGAGCGCGACGATGTCAGCCCGTTGGCGGAGCTCATCGATCGATCTGCGGGAAATGCGGGCCACGGCTGTCAAGGGGTGGCTGTCAAGGGGTGGGGCGCAAACGTAAATAATTCCCAATCATCGCTGGGGAGTCCTCCGGTGTTATGCCCAGGGGGGTCGGCACCGCAAGGGGAGCCCGCTTTTCAGCACTCGTCGCAGAGCTTGTGCCTTATCCGCTTGGCCTCATCCCGCAGGCGGGCGGCTTCGGCGTTCTGGCCGGCCCGGGAGAGGACGTCGGCGAGGTTGTCGAGGACCGAGGCGGTCTCCCGCTTCTCGGCCCCGTGCACCTTCCGGACGCCGGCTAGCTGGCGGCGGAACAGAGCTTCGGCCTCGTTGAACTCGCCTCGCTTGAGTTCGAGCCCGCCCAGGATGCTCATCGTGCCCAGCGGGTCGGGGTGGGTCTCTCCCAGGGTAGAGACCTCCAAGGCGAGCACCGAGCGGTAGAACTCGGCGGCTTCGTCGAGGCGCGATTGACGGTAGCAGAGCCCGGCCAGCTGCGTGCGGAGGTTTATGATGGCTTCGTCGGAGCCTCGCGGAGCGGTCTCGAGCAGAGCGAGCGCTTCGCGATAGAGCTTCTCGGCGCCGGCGAGGTCGTCGCCGGCGACGCGCAAGGAAGCGAGCTCACGACGGAGGTCCGCGGCGGCGGTCCGCTGGTCGCGGTTCGCGGTCGGTTGCGCTCTCACCGCCTCGGCGAGCAGGGAAGCCGCCTCGTCCGGCCGACCTTCTGCCCGGCAGACCGCGGCCTGCTGGCGCAAGGCCTCGGGGCTGACGGCCGGAGCGGAAGCACCGTCGCAGCCGGCGACGAGCAACGTGAGCAGGCTGAGCGCGAAGCGCGGCATCAGTCTCCCAAGAAGCTGGCGTCGTCGCACTGCGCCTTGAAGTAAGGGGCCTTGCCGTCGACCTCGACCGTCAGCGTGTGGTCGCCCGCGGGGAGCGAGGCGGCGTAGGCGCCGGACTTGAGGTCGATCGCCTTGCCGTCGAGCCAAGCGGCCTTGACGCCGGTGAGGAGCAGGGGCTTGGACGTGGCGGCGGCGGCGGTGAGGCGCGCGGTGGCGTAGAGGCGGCCAGGGTTGAACTCCTTGGGCAGCTGGCCGTTGACGAGCGTGTAGACCGGGGTGGCGGCGGCGGACTTGGCGAGCGCGCCGGGCGGCTGGTCGTCGAAGACCCAGAGGCGGGCGACGTTGCCCTTGCTGGCGTCGAAGGGACCCGGCTTGCCGATCTCGCCGAGGAAGGCGAAGAGGTTGCGGCGCGGCACGCCCGTGAGGCCGTCGACGAGTCCGGCGGGCATGATGCTGCCGATGTTGTCGCGGCTCACGATGTTGGCCTTGAGCAGCGGGAGCTCCACGCCGGGGCCCGGACGGATGAAGAGTTCGGTCGCGTTCTCGCGGGCGGGGATGCCGACCATCTGGCTGCCGTCCTTCATCTTGAAGGAGAAGCCGTGGTAGCCTTCCTTCACCTTCGCGGCGGGATTGAGCACGCTCTCGATGATGTAGTCCAGCGGGGCGCTGGCGCCGAGGCTGCTGAGGTCGGGGCCGAGCTTGCCGCCCGCGCCGCCGATGGCGTGGCAGAGGGCGCAGCCGTTCTTGCGGTAGTGGATCTCGCCGTCGGCCGGGTCGGCGCCTTTCTTGATGGTGTCGATCAGTCCGTTGATCTCGGCGGAGTAATCACGCGGGCCGGATTTCGCGCCCGCGAGGGGCTCGATGGCCTTGACCAGCGGCACGCCGCCGCGGCCGAGGGAGCGCGCGGACTGCAGGGCCGCGGCGTAGTGTTCGACGCTCAGGCCTTGCGGGAATTCCTTGGCGAGGCGCTGGGCGAAGCCGGCTTGCTGGAACAGGGCGAGCCAAGCGGCGGCGGCGGCCTGCTTGTCCTTGATCTGCGCGAAGACCGAGGGGATGGCCTTCAGCGCTTCGCCCGGAGCATGGACGGCGAAAGCGGGCAGGGCGTCGCGCCGGACGACGGACGGGCGTTCGGCGGCGGTGAGGCTGCGGAGCGCCTTGAGGGAGGCCTGCTGACCGATGGTGCGGAGCGCGGCGACGGCGGTGCGACGCAGTTCGGCGTCTTTCTCGCGTCCGGCGAAGTCGCCGAGCTGAGGGACGAACTGCACGAGCTTCCACTGTCCGGCGAGGCGGACCGACGTGATGAGCAGGTTGCGCTCGGTCTCGTAGCGGAGCAGCTTGCCGAGGGCGGCGAGGTCGCCGGCCGGGCGGACGTTGCGGTTGGCAGCCTCGACGAGGGCGAAGGCGATGCGGTGGCGCGTGGAGGCCTGGAGGGAGGCGTCGTCCATCAGCGCGCGGAAGAGCAGCGTGGCTTCGTCGGCCGTGCCGGCCTTGCCGACGAGTTCGATCCAGGGGCCGGTACCGGCGGCGTCGATCTTCCGGCCCGCGAAAAGGCGCTGGACGTAAGGGGTCGCGATGCCCGGGTCGATCGCCTTCACGATCGCGTCGAGCTCGGCTTCATGGCCCACGACCTTGGCCGGCTGGGCGGCCACGTCTTCGAGCCACGGGCGGGCGAGTTCGTTGATGCTCGTCCACGCGGCGAAATCGAGGAAGTTGTCGGCGGCATCCTTCGGCAGGTTGGCGAGCACCGCGCGGGCGCTCTCGGGGGTGCGGATGCGGGCGAGGGCGCGGTGCGCTTCGAGGCGGACGCGAGGGTTGGCGTGGCCAAGGAACGGCGTGATGAGGCTGATGTCATTCGCGCCGCGGGCGCCGAGGGATTTGCCGAGTTCGCGGAGACCGACCTGGAGGCTGGCCGGATCCTGGCTGCGGAGCAGTTCGGCGAGGTGGGCGGTGTCGGTCGTGCGGCCGCTGAGGAGCCAGGCGGCGTGACGGCGCGCCACGTCATCCTTGGCCCAGCCCTTGAGCGCGGACTGGAGTTCGGCGACGGGCACCTTGGCGAGTTCGCGACGGGCCTGTTCGAAGTCCCAGCGGTTCGGGGAGGTCAGGCGGGCGAGGAGTTCGGCGACCGGCTTGCCGAGGAGCGGCTGCCAGGCGATCGGCTTGGCGTCCTCGGGCTGGATGCGCCAGATGCGTCCGCTGATCTTGTCGCGGCGAGGGTCGCGGAAGTCGACTTCGCCGTGGTTGATGATCGGGTTGGTCCAGTCGGCGACGTAGAGGGCGCCGTCCGGGCCCATCTTCAAGGTGATCGGACGGAAGGCCACGTCGCTCGTCCGGACGACGTCGGGGAGTTCCTTGGTCACATAGCCGGACTTCGGGGAAGCGTCGGTGCTGAAGTCATTGAAGCCGAAACGGACGATGCGATGGGCGCGGAAGTCGCACGTGATCGCGTTGCCTTGCCAGTCGGCGCCGAAGAGCGGACTCTGCACGAGCTCCAGTCCGCTGAACTTAGGATAGGAGCCGGGGCTGATGCTGCCCACGAGGCGACGGGCGCCCTCGGAGGGCGGGAAGGTCGCGCCGGGGAAGGCCCAGTGCACGCCGGTGCCGTCGGCGCCGGAGGTCAGGAACGTCTGGCCGGCGAGGTCTTCCTGCTGGCCCCAGGCGTTGACGAGTCCCTTGGAGTGGACCTCGAGACGCTCGGTGGTCGGATCATAGGCGAAGGCCACGCCGGAGTTGGCGCGAACCAGACCCCAGGGGGTTTCCACGTGCGAGTGGATGTAGATGGTCTGGTGGAAGTAGAGGCGGCCGTCGATGCCCCAGTGGAGCGTGTGGATGATGTGGTGCGTGTCTTCCGTGCCGAAGCCGCTCAGCACGATGCGACGGTCGGCGAGGACGCCGTCGGCGTCGGGCTTGGTGAGGTGCAGGAGCTCGGTGCTGGCGCCGACGAAGACGCCGCCGAAGTTGTCAGGGGCCACGCCGGAGGGGATCAGCAGGCGGTCGGCGACGATGCGCGAGACGTCGGCGACGCCGTCGTGGTCGGTGTCCTCGAGGAGGATGACCTTGTCGTTGCCGGTGGACGGACCGAACTGCGAGGAGTTGCCGGCCATCTGCGCGGCGAGGTCCTCGGGATTGACCTGCGGGTAGGTGTTGGATGTCGCGACCCAGAGGCGGCCGGAGGTGTCCCAGTTCATGTGGACGGGTTTCTCCAGGAGAGGGTTCTCGGCGAAGAGCGTCATGCGCAGTCCATCGGAGAGCTTGAAGTCAGGGCGGGGCAGGGACGCGGCGACGGTCAGCTTGGAAGGCGTCTTGGGTTCGGGCGGCAGCGAGCTCGGCTGGCCGGCGGAGACCGCGATGGCGTCGGCCTCGGCCTTTTCGATCAGCGGGTCGAACTTCGGGATCTCGACGGCGTTCTTGCCCTGTTCCCGCTTACGGAAGCCGAAGATGTAGGTGTAGTTGGCCGGACGGCTGCGGTGGAAGAAGAGGGAGTTCTTGCGGAGCACCGAGGCGCGGAGCCTTTCGGCGTCGTCGGCGGGCTTGTCCCAGCCGGCCTTGTCGACCTGCCAGCCCAGCTGGGCGGCGACGCCTTCGCTGAGCGCGCGGTAGCCGCGTTCGGTGAGGTGGATGCCGTTGTCGGTGCCTTGGTCGAGGGCGATGCCGTGGCTCTTCCATTCGGCCCGGATGAACGGCACGTTCTTCTCGGCGGCGAGTTCGGCCAGGCTGCGTCCGTAAGCGGCGAGCAACGCGTTGTGCTCCGCCGGGTCAGGCAGGCCGGGGCGGGAGCCGCGGAGGTCTTCGTGGGCGATGGGTCCGAGGATGACGAAGCGGACCTTGCCGCCGGCGCTGTGCTTCGTGATGAGCTCCATGAGCCGGGCGACTTCGCGCTTCAGGCGGGCGGGCGTGTGCTCGGTGCCGTAGCGGGCGGGGTCGGGGTTGAGGGCGGGGTCGTTCTTGCGGTAGGTGAGTTCTTCCAGCGAAGCAGCCATGCCGTAGCCGATGATCGCGACGGTCGGCTTCACGACCGCGAGCTGTTCCTCGAGCTGTTCGACGCCCTTGGCGGCGGGATCGAAGCTCGCGCGGGAGACGCCGAGAGGAGTGTCGCCCGAGTAGCCGAGGTTGCGCACGGCGAACTTCTTGCCCGGGAATTCGCGGCGCATCTTGGTCTCAAGCACGCCGTAGTTGTTCTCGCGCTCGATCAGCACGTCGCCGATGAGCAGGACGCGGTCGCCGTCCTCGAGCGTGAGCTTGCGGCCATCGGCGGCGCGGGTGCTCGGCTGGAAGGCGATGAGGGCACAAAGTGCCAGCAGGGAGGGGAGGCGGGGCATGACGGGATTGGAAGAGGTTTTCGCGTTAAGGCGAGGGACTTTCGACCCTGAGAGGTTGAAGTTGTTGCGGCCAAGCCGTCTTTAATTTCGGTCAATTAAGCCCGGCCGGGGGCTTAGTCGGCGAATTGCGGCCAACGGGCCCGGAAGGCCAGCTGCGCGTCCTTGTCCGGAATCACCGGGCGGGCGGGGTCGGTCAGGAACTTGAGCGGGAACGCCGGCTTGAGGTGCAGGATGTGGACGACCGGCCCTTTGACCTCGAAGACCGCATACCAGGCGCCGCAACCGATGTCGAACAGGTCGCCATGGCGGCTGCGGATACGACGGGTCCGATGCGGGCTCGGGTCGCGGCTGAGGATCGCGAGCAGGCGGGCTTCGAAGTCGACGGACCATTCCTGCTTGAGCCAGGCCATGTGTTCGGCGGCCTGCGGCGAGAAAGTCACCGTGAAGGCCGGCGGGCCTTCCATGGCGGCGTCCACTTCGTCGATCCAGCCAGCCTTGGCTTCGGGGAAGGAATCGTAGGAAGGGATGTAAGGCTTGATGTCGAAGACCGGCGTGCCGTCGACGAGGTCGCACGGGCCGAGGATCAACTGACCTTTCTTGATTGCGAGCAACTGGACGGGCGTGATGCCGAGGGGGTTGGGGCGATGCGGCGAGCGGGTGGCGAAGACTCCGCGCCTCTTCGACGGACCGCGGGGAGGCAGGACTTCCGGTCGCCAGTCGGTGTTGCGATGGAACCACCAGAGCAGCCAGATACGGTCGAAGCCTTCCAGGTCCTTGAGCGCCTTCTGGTATTTGTCGCCCGGCAGCATCTCGAGGATGTTCGTCTCGGCCTGGCTTTCGTCGGGCTGATGCCGGGCGTCGAACTTCAGCGGCTTGCCGGAGCGGATGAAGCCGATGGGCGTGATGGTGAGGCCGGATTCCAAGATAGGTCTGGCGTAGGCATGGCGGCGTGAAAAGGCAAAGATTCATTGTCTCGGCAGCGGCGCCGCCTTAGCCCTGTGTCCGTCCATGTCCGCCGAGGTCATCAATCTCTCCTGCTACAAGTTCGCCCCCTTGGAAGCTTTGGACGAGCTGCGGGCGCGGCTGCAGGAGGCGACCAAGGCGCACGGACTCAAGGGCACGATCCTGCTGGCGCCCGAAGGCATCAACTTCTTCCTGGCCGGCACGCGCGAGCAGCTGGCCGCCGTGCTCGCGGTCATCCGTGCCATCCCCGGGCTCGGCGACGTCGCTCCCAAGGAGAGCCCCAGTTCGGATCAACCGTTCAAGCGCATGCTCGTGAAGGTGAAGAAGGAGATCATCGCCTTCGGCGTCGAAGGCGTCGACCCGGCCCGGCGTCCCGCGAAGAAGATCTCAGCTCAGCAGCTCAAGCAGTGGCTCGACGAAGGCCGGCCGGTGACCTTGCTCGATACCCGTAATGATTACGAGGTGCGCATGGGGACTTTCCATGGAGCCGTGGCGCCCGGCATCTGGAACTTCCGTGATTTTCCCGCG
Source organism: Verrucomicrobiota bacterium (assembly GCA_030834165.1). Taxonomy (GTDB): domain Bacteria; phylum Verrucomicrobiota; class Verrucomicrobiia; order Opitutales; family UBA953; genus UBA953. Next base: position 144,867 of record JAURFU010000001.1, on the reverse strand, counting down.
GCCGTGGAGAGGCTGCCGGAGGAGCTGAAGACGCAGCCCGTGGTGATGTTCTGCACCGGCGGCATCCGTTGCGAGAAGGCGGGTCCGTTCATGGCGCTGAAGGGCTATACGGATGTCCGGCAGCTCGACGGCGGCATCCTGAAGTATTTCGAGGAAGTCGGCGGCGCGCATTACGAAGGCGAGTGCTTCGTCTTCGACGAACGCGTCGGCGTCGGGCCGGATCTCCGGGAAACCGGTTCCGTCATCTGCTTCAACTGCCAGATGCCGCTGAGCGTCGAAGATCAGCAGCGCCCTGATTACGTGTATGAGAAGACCTGCCGTCATTGCGTGGACGGCAAGCCGAAGGGCAGGGGGAACACCGCCCAGCGCGGCGCCTGAGCCTTACCAGCGTAGTTCGGACAGGCTGAACACGCGACGGGCGCCGGACGGCAGCCGGGCTTGCAGCGACGCTTCGTCGGCCTCGACCATGATGCCGGTGCGCAGCAGCACGCTGTCGAGTCCGGCTCCGGCGCCTCCGGCGATGTCATGTTCGGGGCTGTCGCCGATGGCGAGGACCGTCATCGGCGGAGGGTTGCCGAGCGCGGCGAGCGCCGTGCGGTAGATGTCGCCATGCGGCTTGCCGAAGTAGCGGAGCACGGCGCCCTTGCGTTCGAGTTCGCGGGCGATGGCGCCGGCGGAAGGGCGGACACCCTTGGGCGTGAGCATCTCGAGGTCGGGGTTGCAGACGGCGATGGTCACGCCACGGCGCGCGGCCGGCGTGAGGTCGCGGATCTGTTCGCGCCAGTTGCGGTCGGGTTCCTGGCATGCGGCGAGGATGATCCCTTCGGCCTCGTCGGGCCAGGTGAGCGTGAAGCCGAGGTCGCCGAAGCCGTAGTCGTCGCCGGGCTTGCCGGAGATGTGCACCTTGGCGCCCGGTCGGAAGCCCGCGCCCAGTGACCCGGAGCGGATCGCGGACTGGGCGGCGTCGCCGGAGGTCACCACGAAGTCGAAGTGTTCGGGCCCGAAGCCGAACTTGGCCAGGCGCACGATGTTGTCGGCGCCCGTCTTGGCGGAATTGGACAGCACCGCCACCTTGCCGCCGCCCGCGCGGAAGCGGTGGAGGGCCTCGGCGGCGTGAGGGTAGGCGACCGTGCCGTCGTGCAGCGTACCGAACTGGTCGACGAGGAGGGCGCCGTATCGGTCGGCGATTTCGGAAAGACCCGCGATGGGGGAAAGGCTGCTCATGCGAAAGTGATTTCGTGGCCGAGTGAGCGCCAGGCCAGTCGGGCGGCTCCGGCGGCGGCTTCCTCGCTCCACGCGGGAAGCTGAGGGACGCCGAGAGCCGAAGCGCGCAGGGTCATCCAGGCGGCGCTCTTGGAGCCGCCGCCGGCGTGACGTATGCTGCGCAAGGCCGGGCCGCCGAGTTCGGCGAGTTTGGCGAAGCCCGTCTGCTCAACGCGGGCGAAGGCTTCATAGATGCCTTGCAGGAAGACCGCGTCGTCGGCCGGACGGGGCGTGAGCCGTGGCGCCAGGTTCGGGTCGGAGACCGGGAAACGCTCGCCGACGGACGGCAGCGGATAGAAGTCGGTACCGGTCGGCTTCGAAGGCTCGAGGGAGGCTTCGAGCGTGGAGAGCTGGTCTGGCGTGAAGAACCGCAGGAGCGTCTTGCCTCCGCAGTTGGAAGCCCCGCCGGCGAGCCAGGTGTCGCCGAGGCGATGGCTGTAGATGCCGAGTGCGGGCGCGAAGATCGGACGATCGCTCAGGAGTTTCAGGACGATCGTCGAGCCGAGCGCCGTGGAGGCTTCGCCGGGGAGCGTCGCGCCGCTGGCGAGGAAAGTCGCGCAGCCGTCGGTCGTGCCAGCCGCGATGGTGATGCCTTCAGGGAGGCCGAGGGCGAGGGCGGCCTGGCCGGAGACGTGGCCGATCGGCGTGCCGACCGGCACCACCTCCGGCAGCAGTCCCGGAGACAGGCCGAAGCCGCGCAACCAATCGGGCCAGCAGCGGCTGACGGGGTCGTAACCGGTCTTCAGCGCGTTGTTCTCATCGGTCTGCCAGTCGGTGGCGCCGAGGCAGCCGTTGATCCAGTCCGCCTGATGGACGATGCAGTGGAGACGCGGCAGCTTGGTCCATTCCAAGGCGCGGGCGGCCGGGGACGTGGCGCCGTGGGCGGCGCTTTCGCGCGGGGCCAGCTTCTTGATCTGCGAGGAGAGGTCGCCCGTATCGGCGTCATCATACATCCGCGCCAGAGCCAAAGGACGGTTGTGGTGGTCGACCGGCAGGATGGTGCCGGAAGTGGCGTCGACGGCGATGGCCTTGGCCCCGCTCAGGTCGATCTTCTCGCCCAGTTCGTCGAGGGCGGCGCGGCAGCCGTTCCACCAATCTTCGGGCGACTGCTCGCGTCGGGCTCCCGTCGCCTTGGTCGGCGGAAGTTTGGCGGCGCCTATGCCGAGGATCTGGCCGGAGGCGTCGACGGCGACCGCGCGGACACCGGAGGTGCCGAGGTCGAGTCCGATGACGAAGCCGTGCATGCGCGTATAAGGAGGGGCAGGGATGGCCGGGGCAAGGATGGAGCAAATCTTCGCGGTTAGCGGCAGGCGGTCAGCGGTTGGAAAAAGAAAGGACGAGGGGAGATGTCCTGACGTCAGGGTTGGCGTATTCCTTGCCGCCGACCGCTATCCGCTCACCGCTTCTTACCTTGGATTCAGTTCATCCCAGCTCTTCAGGCCGCAGGTCTTCAAGTAAGGTTCGGCCGAGGCTTTCCATGCCGGCGTGTCGGCGGCTTTCACCAGATGCCAGATCGGCCGCTTCTGGTCAGGGTCAAGGATCGTGCCGGGCTTGTTGCTCCACAGTCCGAAGCGGAGCCCTCCTTCCTTGGCATGGTCGACCTGGCGGTGGTAAAGGAACGCGTCGATCGCTCCGTCGAGCCGGCTGACCTTCTCCCAAGCATAAGCATAGGCGGCGGCTTGTTCGGCGAGGGCGTCGGGCCGCTTGGTCACGTCGAAGCCTTGTTCGGTGAGGCTGAGCCGGCGCGGCTTTCCTTCGAAACGGAGTTCAGGCGAGGCGAGCTTGCGCGTCAGCACCTCGAGGTTCTTGAAGGTCACCTTCGTCGAGTCGTCGTCGAACGTGACCTTGTCCAGCCAAGTGCGCGGGTCGCGGAGGTTGCTCGGGTAAGGGTGGAAGGCCAGATGCCAGTCGAAGTCGCCGCGCTCGCGGGCGCGCTTCGCGAAGGTTTCGAGCAGGGCGCGGCCTTTGCAGGCCTGGAGCGGGTCCGGGTTGCCCTGGGAGTTCCAGTGATGCTCCATCGACAGGTAGACGCGGGCGTGGGCGGAATGGCGTCGGAGCGAGGTCCATGCGAGGCGTACCTGGTCCTCGTATTGCTCGGCGAGCTGCGCGACCGTCGCCGGTCCCATCTGGTGCCATTCGTGATGGGAGTTCACCTCGTTGCTGATGACCCAGCCCCAGAGCCGGCCGTGCGGGGCATCGGCGGAGCACCAGCGACGGGCGATGAATTCGGTCAGCGCTTTGTAGCAAGCCCGGCCCTCCGGCGTGACCGTGTTCGCGGCCATCGTCGTGCCCTTGGTCGCGTCGGCCTGCGGATGCACCGTCAGGGCGCGGATCCGCTCGTTAGGCGAGCGATAGGTGATCAGGATCGCCGTGACCACGACCCCTCGGTCGCTCAGCGGCTTGATGAGCCGGTCGAGGGACTTCAGGTAAGCCTCGTTGATGACGAACGTGAAGCCGTCGGCCGCGGCGGTGGGCTGGCCTGGCTTGGCTTCCTTGGCGGGGGAGAGCAGCCCGTTCAGGGTGAGGTTGATGCCGGCGTGATGGACGCCGAGTTCCAGCAGGTCGTCGACCATCTGCAGTTGGAGGCCTTTCGGGCTGGGCGTGAAGGGGTAGGGAGTCGGGTCGGGAGCCGCCAGGGTCGCGACCGAAAGGCAGAACAGGGCGTGGAGCAGGAAAAGGCGCATGAGGTGCAGACAGCCCTCGGACGGCAGGGTTGCCAATGAATAACGGGTTGCAGGCCGACCCGACATCGGCCTGATTAGCCTCACCCCATGAGAAACCTGATGCTACTTCTCTGCCTCGTCGGAGGCGTGCTTTCCGCCGCCCCGGCCAAGCAACCCAACATCGTCTTCATCTTCTCCGACGACCATGCCTACCAGGCCATCAGCGCCTATGGCGACGCCCGCAAGCTCAACCAGACGCCCAACATCGACCGACTCGCCAACGAGGGCATGCGTTTCGACCGCGCCCTGGTCACCAACTCCATCTGCGGGCCCAGCCGCGCGGTGATCCTCACCGGCAAGTATTCGCACCTCAACGGCTTCTTCAATAATTCGAACTCCGTCTTCAACGGCGCCCAGCAGACCTTCCCGAAGCTGCTCCAGCAGGCCGGCTACCAGACCGCCATCGTCGGCAAGTGGCATCTCGTGAGCGACCCCACCGGCTTCGACTTCTGGCAGGTCCTCCCGGGGCAGGGCGTCTATTACAACCCGCCGATGAAGAACGCCCAGGGCATGGTCAAGACGCAGGGGTATGTCACCGACATCATCACGGACCTTTCTCTGGAATGGGTGCGCAAGCGGGACAAGTCGAAGCCCTTCATGCTGATGTGCCAGCACAAGGCGCCGCACCGTGAGTGGGAGCCGAACATCAAGGACCTCGGTTTCGACAAGGACCGCGTCTACCCCGAGCCGGAGACCCTCTTCGACGACTACGCCAACCGCGCCAAGGCCGTCGGCGAGAACGACATGACCTTGGAGAAGACCATCACTCCCAAGGACGTGAAGCTCGTGCGCCCGCCGCAGATGGACGCCGAGCAGGCCGCCGTCTGGGACGCCTATTACGAGCCCCGCAACGAGGCCTACCGCAAGGCCAACCCGCAGGGCAAGGACCTCGTCCGCTGGCGTTACCAGCGTTACATGCATGACTACCTCGCCACCGTGAAGTCGGTGGACGACAACGTCGGCCGCGTGCTGAAGTTCCTCGAGGACGAAGGCCTCGCCGAGAACACCATCGTCGTGTACTCCTCCGACCAGGGCTTCTACCTCGGCGAGCACGGCTGGTTCGACAAGCGCTGGATCTTCGAGGAATCCGTCCGCACGCCCTTGCTCGTGCGCTGGCCCGGCGTGACCAAGCCTGGTTCCGTCAGCAAGGCGCTGGTCTCGAACGTCGACTACGCGCAGACCTTCCTCGACATGGCCGGCCTGCCTTCGCCCGCCGAGATGCAGGGTCGCAGCCTCAGGCCGATCCTCGCCGGCGAGACGCCGGCCGACTGGCGCAAGGAGTTCTATTACCACTACTACGAGTATCCGCAGCCGCACCATGTCGCGCCGCACTACGGCGTGATCACCGAGCGTTACAAGCTCGTGCGCTATTACGGCAACGGCGAGACGCGCACCGACCTCTTCGACAGCGAGAAGGATCCGCTCGAGCTGAAGAGCTTCTTCGGCCAGCCCGGCTATGAGTCCGTGCAGGCCGACCTCGAGGCCCGTCTCGCCAAGCTGCGCAAGGACCTCAAGGTGCCGGAGGTCGACGACGAGTACGCCACCGGTCAGAAGCGCCGCACGCCGCCTCCCGGCAAGGGCAAGGGCAAGGGCAAGAAGGCGCCGGCGGCCAAGTAGGCCTCAGCGCCAGCTCGCGCGCACGACCCGCTCCCATTCGTCGGCCATCAGCCGGTGGCCGGCGGTGGTCGGGTGCACGCCGTCCCAGATCCAGTAGGCGGACGGGGCCCGGCGCCGGGCTTCGTCGAAGACCTTCTGGAAGTCGACCAAGGCGGCGCCGTGCTTGGCCGCGAGGCGACGGACGACGGGGACGAGCTGGGCCAGCCGCTCGCGGCGGCCGGGGGACTTGTCGATGGCCGGACCGGAAGCGCCGAGGAAGGGTTCGCAGAGCACCAGGCGCAGCTTCGGGTTGGCGGCGCGGGCGGAGGTGAGGAGCTCGTCGTACTTCTGCTCGAAGACCTCCGGCGGCACGCCTTTGTTGCTGTCGTTGACGCCGATCAGCACGCTCAGGACGTCGGGTTTCAATTCGAGCGTGTCCTTGGTCCAGCGCTTGGCCAGGTCGAGCACCGTGTTGCCCGAGACGCCGCGGTTAAGGAAGGTCGCGTCCTGGCCCGGTGCGTCGGCGCCGATCTTGGCGGCGACAAGGAAGACGTAGCCGTGTCCGTGCACATGGTTGAGGTCGGCGCCGCGGCCTCGGTTGCCGTCGGTGATCGAGTCGCCTTGGAAGAGGATGCGCGGCGAAGCCGGCAGCCCTGGCAATGGTTCGCCGGCGAAGACCTGGCCGGCCAGGAGGAGCGCGGCGACGACCCCCTTCATTTCTTCTTCGCCTTGTTGTTCTTCTTGCCGTGGTTGGCGTCGGCGACCGGATCGTGGTCCGGATTCTTCGTCGGCAGCTGGGCGTCAACTGACTTCAACCAGGTGTCGAGCCGGGAGCGGAGGGTCTTGGCGAGCGCGGGCTGGGCCGTGGCCAGGTCCTTGGTCTCGCCGACGTCGTTCACCAGGTCGTAAAGTTCGTCGCGGCCGTCTTCGTAGAAGTGCACGAGACGGAAATCGCCGCTGCGGACGGCGCTGTAGGGCGTCGCGCCGCCGGGGTGGTAGTGGGGGTAGTGCCAGAAGAGTTCGGCCCGGTCAGGCTTGGCGCCCGACTTCAGGAGGGGGGCGAGGCTGATACCGTCGACGAGCGACTGGAGAGGCTTGATGCCGGCGAGTTCCAACACGGTCGGGTAGAGGTCGATCGTCATCGCCGGAGTCGCCTCGACCGTGCCGGCCTTGGTCACGCCGGGCGCGTGGATGATGAGCGGGACGCGGACGCCGCCTTCGTAGGCGGAGCCCTTGCCGACGCGGAAGGGCGAGTTGTCCGTGACCGGAATCAGGCCCCCGTTGTCGGAGGTGAAGACGATGATGGTGTTGTCTTCCAGCTTCAGCCGGGCGAGGGCGGCGCGGATGGCGCCGAGGGAGTCGTCGACGCTCTCGACGAGCGCGGCGTAGGTGGCGTTCTTCTGCTTCAGTTCGGGCAGCTTGGCGGACTTGGCCTGGTACTTGGCGATGACTTCGGGTTTGCCGCCGAGAGGCGTGTGCACCGCGTAGTGGGGCAGGTAGAGGAAGAAGGGCTTCTCCTTGTTCGCTTCGATGAACTTCACCGCCTCGGCGGCCTCGCGGTCGGTCAGGAATTCGCCCGTCGGGCCTTCGGGCAGGGTCGGGATCTTGTAGGGGGCGTGATAGCTGGGCGGCTGGCCGCGGGCGTAGCCTCCGACGTTGAGGTCGAAGCCGTGTTTCTCGGGGTAGTAGGCTTCGTCGCCTTCCTTGAGCGCCGGCGTAAGGTGCCATTTGCCGATGCTGGCGGTCGCATAACCGGCGGCTTTGAATTGTTCCGCGAGGGTGATTTCTTCGAAAGGCAGGAACTTCTGCCACGCAGGAATCTTCAGCTTGGCCTTGGGGCGTTCGTGTCCGGCGATCCAGTCCGTGAGATGCAATCGCGCCGGGTACTTGCCGGTGAGCAGCGCGGCGCGGGTGGGCGAGCAGACCGTGCAGGCTGAGTAGCCGTTGGCGAAGCGGACGCCTTCCTTCGCGAGGCGGTCGACGTGAGGCGTCTCGTAGAGTTTGCTGCCATAGCAGGCCAGGTCAGTCTGCCCCATGTCGTCGACCAGGATGACGATGACGTTGGGCGAAGGGGCGGCCGGCAGGAAGGTGAGCAGGGAGGCCAGGCAGAGGAGGGGGGAGAGCAGGCGGGTAAACACGCGTCATTTCTCGTTTTCTCGCCTGAGGCTGGCAAGCGATTAGTGGGTTGCCTCGGCTCAAACCGCACATTGAATCGCCCTATGTCTCCCAAGAAGTTGATCGTCGCCCTGTGGGGTCTCGTCGCCCTCGTCGCCATGGCATTCGTGTTCGCGCCGTCGAACGACGGATACCGCGAATTCGCCACGACGCAGGTCGTGACCGTCCAGAAAACGGCGCCGGCGGTCGCTCCGGCTTCCGCGGCGGTCCCCGCCGTCGCCGAGGCGAAGCCCGCTCCGGCTGTCGCTGCTCCGGCTGTCGCTGCTCCGGCGGTCTCGCTCGGCGGCGTGTCCCGCCTGATGGCCGATGCGACTTCCGTGGCGCCGCGCGCGGCCTCGCCGGCCGGTCAGATGGCGGCCGCTCCCCAGCCGACCGCCCCCGGGGCCGCCGCCAAGGACGCCGCTCGGCCCGACATCTCCGGGACGTGGCGCCGTGCCTCCACTGTCTCCCAGGCGGAGATCGAGACCGCCATCAAGCGCGACGCGATGACGCCCGAGACCGCCGTCGCCTTCCGTTCCGCCTGCGGTCACGATCATGACCTTCACTTCGACGCTGCCGGCAAGCCGCTCTACGCCTGTTCGATGGAACTCCAGGTGGGGCCTGACACCACGCCTGTCACGTCGACTCCTTCCTATCCTCTGGCCGACACTTTCCTTCTTCACAGCCGCCCCACCGCCACGCGCAAGATCTACCTCGACTTCGACGGGCACGTCACGACCGGGACCCAGTGGAACAACGGCCGCGCCGACACGCTGACCACCCCGCCTTTCAGCCGAGACGCCGACCCCGCTTTCAGCGACGCCGAAAAGGCCATCGTGCAGGAAGCATTCCGTCGCATCGCCGAGCACTTCGCCCCATGGGACGTCGACGTGACCACCGAAGATCCCGGGGTCGATGGTCTGCGCAAGGTCGGCGCCTCCGATGTCGCTTATGGCATCCGGGTCGTCATCGGGCCGAAGGCCTTCACCACGAGCGCCGCAGGCATCGCCTACCTGAATTCCTTCTCCGATAACATCGACACGCCTTGTTTCACTTTCGCCGAGAGCAGCTGGGACGCCCGCCTGATCGCCGGCGTGACCTCCCATGAGGTCGGTCACACCGTCAGCCTCGTGCACCAGGGGCAGAATCCCGGCGACGGCGAGTATTTCGGCGGTCACGGCAGCGGGGCGCTGTCCTGGTCTCCGATCATGGGCAACGGCCTGCGCCCCGTGAACCAGTGGGCCAAGGGCGAATACGAGAACGCCTCCAGCACGCAGGACAACCTCGCGGCCATCGCCAATGCTTCGTCGGGCGTCCCGCTCCTCGCCGACGACCATGGCAACACGCCGGCGGCCGCCACGGCCACTTCGGGCACCTCCGTGTCCGTCGGCGGCATCATCAGCGGTCCGTCCGACGTCGACGTGATCAAGGTGCATGCCGGACGCGGCGATCTGACCATCACCCCGAAAGTCGCGCTGGTGGCTCCGAACCTTCGCCTGCAGATCAAGGTGCTGGATTCCGCCGGCACGGTCTTGGGCACCTACGAAGGGGACGGCACTTCGGGCAACATGGCCCCCGCTCCCATCACGTTGAGCCTGCCCGCGGAAGATTACTATTACATCCAGCTGGACGGCATCGGCAACGGCGCCGGCGTGACCGAGGGCTACACGGATTACGGTTCGATAGGCTATTACAGTTTCGACGCCACCTGGGCGGAACTGGGGAACCGCACCCCGATCGCCGACGCGACCCTGTCCGCCACGACCAGCTATGATTACGAGAACCAACCCACGGCCATGGTGAACTTCGATGGTACTTTGTCGACGGATCCGGACGGCATCATTGTCCGTTACATCTGGGACTTCAAGGACACCTATCCCGCCCGTGCCGAAGGAGTGACCGCCACGCATCGCTACAAGGCGCCGGGTACCTATTATCCTACCCTTACGGTCATCGACGACCTCGGGGCCTCCGCGACCACGACCGTGACCGTCACCGTGACCGGTTCGACGCGCTCGCCGACCTGTTCGTTGGCCTTGATTTCAGGGACTTTCGTCCGGGTCAATTCGATCCATGACGCGGCGAACGCCACGATCCTCGTCCAGGACCAGTATGGCAATCCGCTCCGCCGGGCGCTCGTCTATGTCACCATTTCAGGTCTCGCCAAGGGTCCGCGCACCATCCTGCGCACGAATGAGCTCGGCCAGGTCATCGTTTCTTCGCCCAAGTTCCGACGAGGCGCCCGGGGGTCCGTGACCTTCACCGTCAGCACGGTCGCTTCGCCAGGGCGTCCTTACGTGACCTCGACCGCCGCACCGGTCGTCACCGTGGCGCCGACGGTCACCGTCAGCCGCTGAGGCTTACAGGAGGAGCATGCAAGGGCGGCCGTCAGGCCGCCCTTTTTGTTGTCAGCCTACTGACGCCTTAGTTAAGGGTATGGGCATGTCGAACGCCCCGCATCCCTCATCTCGTCGTGAATTCCTCGGCGCCGCCGCCTTCGCCTTGGCCGGCCTGGCTTCTTCCGCCCGTCTCGCCGCGGCCGACGCGCCCAAGGCTCCGGTGAAGCGCCCGCCGAACCCTTACGTCTATAAGTTCAACATCGGCAAGATCGAGGCGTTCTCGATCAGCGACGGGCACATGCTTTTCCGGCAGGGCCTCGACCTCATGTGGCCGGAGGCCGATCGCCCGGTGATGAAGGAAGCCTTGGTCTTCAACCGCGAGCGTCTGGACGCGCTGCCGCTCTACGTGAACATCATGGGGCTGAGGATCGGCGACGAGGTCGCCTTGATCGACGCCGGCTTCGGCGAACGCCATCCCAATCCTAACTTCGGCTGGCTGGCCGAAGGGCTGCGTCAGCTCGGCATCAGGCCGGAGCAGGTGACGGCCGGCTTCCTGAGCCATTCGCATTCCGATCATCTCGACGGCTTCGTCGACGGCGGCAAGCCGGCCTTCCCGAACGCCAGGATCTACCTCCTGCAGGAGGAGTATGATTTCTGGCGCGGACCGAATCCGGACTTCTCCAAGTCGAAGCGGGACAAGAAGCCGTTGCCGAACATGGTGAAGACCGTCTGCCGCAACTTCGACATCCTCAAGGACCAGCTGGTCATCTCGAAGGACGGTCAGAAGCTCTTCCATGACGCCGTGACGGTCATCGCCGCTCCGGGCCATACCGACGGACATGCCTGCTTCGAGATCCGTTCCGGCGAGGAGTCCCTGGTGCACATCAGCGACGTCGTCCATCACCACGTGCTCATGTTCGACAACGTCGGCTGGACCGTCGCGATGGATCACGATCCTGAGACCGCGGTCAAGACGCGCCAGAAGCTCTTCGCGCGCATGGCCAAGGAAAAGAGCCGCGCCTTCGGCTTCCATCTTCCGTGGCCGGGCATCGGCACCGTCGTGCCCAAGGGCGAGCAATACGCCTGGGTGCCGGAACGATTCAGCTGGGGCTCATAAGCCCTCGGCTTATTGGAACACGACCGGCGCGGCCGGTGCCGGAGCCGGGGCTCCCGGAGCGGAGTTGGTCTGCTTGGGAGACGTCACGGTCGTCGGCGCCGTCGGCTGATTTTGCATCCGTTGGATCTCGGCGAGGATCAGGGTGAACCCCTGCTGACGAAGGCTGTTCATTTCGTCGAGCATGCCTTCGCGCTCGTTTTCGGGAGCCGAGGCCCAGGCGGCTTCGATCGCGTGTCGACGGTCCAGCAAAGCACGGTATTCAGGTCGACGGATGACCTCGTTGTAGACGACAGCGGCCTTCGGGTCGGAATCGATGAGGGCCTGCCGGACCCGACGTCCTTCTTCTTTCAGGTCGTTGAAACGTTCCTCCATCGCCGCGCGCTGGGCCGTCAGCTTGGGGGCCTCCTCGGCGGCAGGACGTGCGGCGGGCGTGATGGGTCGGGCCTGCCGCACGGTTTCGACGGGGCTGGCGGACTTAAGCCGTTCGATGGGGGATTTCGGGGCCGGCGCCGGGGCGAGGAACCGCCACGCGCTGAGGCCGACGACGGCGAGAAGGCACAGGCCGAGCAGGATGCTACGCATGGGGGTCGTTGGGTTTGTCAGGCAGATGTCTGCGAAGTTCCCTGATTTCCGCATGCAGTTCGCGGATCTCCTTGCGGAGTTCCTCGTGGTCGCGCGTCTCCTTGGGCAGGATGAGCTTCGAGGTGATGATGGCCGACATCGAGCCGAAGAGGGCGATGCCGACGAGCATGAGCACGGCGGCGATCAGCCGGCCCTCGCCCGTGACCGGATAAGTGTCTCCGTAGCCCACCGTCGTGACCGTCGTCAACGCCCACCAGAGGGCGTCGCCCCCGGTCCGGATGGTCGCGTCAGGCGAGGCCCGCTCGACCTCGACGATCAGCATCGTGCTGAAGAGCACCATGACCAGGGCGACGCCGGGCAGGGCGAGGAGTTTCTCGTTCAGCGAAGTGCCGTGCGTCAGGGTGTTGAGTTTCTTGAGGACGCGGAACAGCCGGACGAAGCGGTAGATGCGGATCGCCTGCAGGGAGCGGAACGCCGGTTCGAAGGGGATGCTGGCCAGCACGTCGAGCCAGGCCCAGCGCCAGTATTGGGCCGCGTAGCCTTCCCGGCGCCAGCGTACGAAGACGTCGGCCAGGAAGACGAGGCACGACAACGTGTCCACCTTGTGCAGCAAGGTGACCGCCTGCGGAGGGACGTGCAGGAAGGTCTCCAGGACGACCAGCAGGAGCGAAACCACCGCCACGACCAGTACCAGCCAGTCCCAGGGGTTAAGGCGTTGACGCAGTTCGGGGTCGATTTTCACGATGAATTCCCTAATCCAAAGGGATACCCCACCTCAATCTCCAACCCATGCGTCTCCTGCTTTGTCTCATGGCCGTCGGCCTGTTCGCCGCCCCGGTTCCCCCCGCCCATACGGTGAAGCCTTTCGGCGCGGACTTTCCTAACCTCGATTCCCTGGCGACGGCGGCGTGGTGGGAGCCGCGGGGCGCCGCAAAGGGCAAGAAGAAGGGCGCCGGTCCGACCGCTCCGCCGACGATGGTCGTGGAACGCGATCAGGTCATCGCCTTCGCCCTCTACACGCAGCAAGACGGCGTCCTGAAACTTTCCGCGCAGCTTTATCCGCTCTACCCGGATGAATCCAAGGAGGTGAGGCTGGAATTCAAGCGGGACGACCGTTGGGTCGAGGCGGCCAAGACGGACGTGGTCTTCCCCGGCTGGAGCGCCCACTTCCGCATCACGGGTTGGGACGGCTCCAAGGATGTCGCCTATCGCGTACGCCATGGGGAGAAGGCGGCCTTCGAGGGCTTGGTGCGTCGTGATCCCAAGGAAAAGGAGACGATCGTCGTCGCCAACATGTCGTGTAATTCCAGCCGCACGACCGGCGCCCGCCCCGAGATCCTCGACAATCTCCTCCGTCAGGATCCGGACCTGCTGTTCTTCGCCGGCGACCAGACTTATCGTCATACCGAGCATACCGCCGGCTGGATCGAGTTCGGCCTGCAGTTCCGCGAGGTGATGAAGGATCGTCCGACCATCTGCATCCCTGACGACCATGACGTCGGGCATCCCAATCTCTGGGGTGAAGACGGCAAGCTCTCGACCGCGCCCGGCAACGCCGACGGTGGTTACATGTTCCCTGTCGCCTACGTTAACATGGTCCAGCGCCAGCAGTCCTGGCACCTTCCCGACGCCTTCGATCCGACCCCGGTCAAGCGTGGTATCAGCGTCTATTACACGCGCCTCAAGGTCGGTGGCATGGATTTCGCGATCCTCGAAGACCGTAAGTTCAAGTCCGGGCCGCTCGGTAAGATCCCGCAGCAGGGACCTCGTCCCGACCACGTCACCGATGAGAAATACGATCCTAAGTCCATCGACCTGCCCGGGTTGCAGCTCCTCGGCGAGCGCCAACTGAAGTTCCTGGCCGCTTGGTCGGAGGACTGGGTGGGCGTCCGCCACAAGGCCGTCCTGTCCGCGACGGCTTTCTGCGGAGCGGTACACATGCATGGCAAGCGGGATGACCGGCTGCTAGCTGATCTCGACTGCAACGGCTGGCCGCAGAAAGGCCGGGATGAGGCCCTGCGCGCGTTACGTCGTGTGCAGGCCGTGCACCTTTGCGGCGACCAGCATCTCGCCGTGACCATCAAACATGGCATCGAGGCTTTCGGCGACGGACCCTATGCGCTCACCAGCCCGGCCTTGGTGAACACCATCTACGGACGCTGGTGGCACCCGAAAGATGAGAAGCCCGGGCCGAATGCGGTGGCGGGTAGTCCGCTGCCTTGGACCGGTGATTTCCTCGACGGCCTCGGCAACCGGATGTCGGTCCTAGCCTACGCTAACCCGGGCGACATCCAGGATGAGCGCCAACGGGCTGATGGATACGGAGTCGCGAGGTTCCAGCTGTCCGCCGCCAAGGTCACCTTCGAGTGCTGGCCGCGCTTCAGCGATGCGAGCAAGGGCGACGCCGGGCAGTTCCCGGGCTGGCCGCAGACTTTCCGCCTGCAGGACAACGACGGACGCAAGCCGACGGGCACCCTGCCGGACGTCGATCTCAGCTTCACCGGCGATCGTGCCGTGGTCCAGGTCATCCACGAGCAGACCGGCGAGACGGTCTACTGCCGCCGGTTGCATCACGTCAGCTCTTTCACGCCGCCGGTTTTCGCCGCTGGCACCTATACGGTGAAGGTCGGCGTGGATCGTCCTGATGCGCGCACCCTGACCGGCCAGCAGCCCGTGAAGCGTTAACGCTTCGGCAGGGCTTCCGTTTCTACCGGAGCGAAGGGTCGAGCGGCGCGGGGCCGGCGGCCGTCCGGCCTCCTTGCATCCTTCGACTTGCGTTTTCATTGGTCGTATCCAAAATACATAACATGAAAGTCAGCCATTCCGTTTGGCTGGTTGGCGGCCTCTTGCTGGCCCTGTCCGCCTGCCAGCTCCAGGGGTCGGAGGCGCTCATCGCGCTCAAGTCCAAAGCCGAGTCGGGCGACGTCGAAGCCCAGTCGCAGCTTGCCTCGGCCTACTTCCAGGGGCGCGATGTGGAGGCGAATCCGGCCTTGGCGCTGCGCTGGGCGACCAAGCCGGCGGAGCAGGACGATCTTTTCTGCGTCCAGATGGTAGCGATGATCCACTTTCAGGGCAAAGGCGTGAAACGCGACCTGCCCGAGGCGAGCAAGTGGTTCGCCAAGGCCGCGGTCTTGGGCGACGCCAACGCCGCGTTCACCTTAGGCCTGATGAATGACGAAGGACAGGGTATCCCCAAGAATGCCGTCGAGGCTTTCGCATGGTATCATGTGTCCATGGCGCTTTCCCGCGATGTCTCGGCCACGTCCAAATATTCCGCGGCGCTCGAGAAGAAACTGACGCCCAGGCAGATCGAGGCCGCCAAGGCACGCACCGCGGAGATCCTCAAGCAGGCGGAGCGCAAGAAGGACGAGCTTTATGAGAAGCGCTTGGCGATCATGAAGGCCGCCAACCCGCAGATACCGATCGAAGAACTCCGGAAGAAGCTGCCGCGTTGATCGGTTGACGTCCCTGCCGGCACGCTCGCATGATCAACGCTTCAGCAGGGCGTCGGTCTCGTCGGGCTTGAAGCGCACGCTGACGACGGAATTCTGTTCCGGGCCGTCGGTGTATTTGACATAGGTCGTGGCGACGATCGTGCCGTCGGGCAGGAGTTCGACGCCGGGGTAGCCGCAGTCGCCGAGCCGCTTGCCGTGGTGGTGGAGGAGCTTGATGCGATATTGGCCGGGTCGGCCGTTCTTCAGGTCGTCATAGGTGCCGACCCAAGCCACGAAATGCCCTTTGGTCGGGCTGTTGAGGGCTTGGTCGCGGAAGCAGACGACCATGCGGCCGTCGGACGTGAACACGCCGTTATGGCGATCGCCGGTGAGGCCCCAGCTCGTGTCGACGGGCTTGGACCAGGTCGCGCCTTCGTCCTGGCTGAACATCATGAGGCTGCGGCCTTTGTGGGTGTTCTCGCGGAGCAGGCAGGCCAGTTCCTTGCCGTCGGGCGAACGGAAGACATAAGGCTCGCAGGGGTTCTTGCCGGTCACCTCGGCGACGATCCGCGGTTCGGACCAGGTGAAGCCGCCGTCCGCCGTGATCATCTGCAATGTCACCAGCGGGGTCTTGTCGGCGCCGCCGGGGCCGCGGTGGTAAAGTCCGAGGGTACGTCCGTCCTTGAGCCGGACGACGCTGCTGAAGGTCATCACGCAAGGCAGGTTGAGCGGAGGCATCTCTTTCCAGGTCCGACCGTCGTCTTCGCTCATGATGCTCGGCATGCCGGGTCCGCCGCGTTTGCCGAGGGCCGCGGAGAAGACCCAGAGCCGGGCTTTGCCGGCGGGGTCGATGATGCGGTAGATGCTCGGGCAATTCTGGTGGGTGGAGAAGCCCTTCGGAAGCTGGGCATCGAGGCGCGTCCAGGTCTGGCCGCCGTCGTCGCTGCGCGCCATCGGGCCGGCCGCGCCGCCGTGGTTGATGCACCAGACCGCGAAGATCGTGCGCCCGTTCGGCATGAGCAACGTGGTCGGGTGCCCCTGGTAGACGGACTCCGTGCCTGCTCCGATGACCACATGGCGGTCTTTCTGGGTGGAAAGGTCGATGATGGGGAGGTCGGGCTTTTCTTCGGCCGTGACCAAGGCGGCCAAGCAGAGCAGGGCGGGGAGCAGGGGGCGCATGGGGACAGCCTGCGGGATGTGTCGGTGACTGCCAAGTCGATAGCCTAAGTGTCCTCATCCACGGTTTGTTCTCCGCTCGTTTGCGGACTGTTTAGGTTCCGCTTAGGTCGGAGCATGTCAGTGCCTCTGGTTTTTGCTCCGACCCGGGCCGCCGCTTTGGCGCGTCTGGAGGCATTCCTGCCGGCGGCCGGACGTTATGCGGCCGAAAGGAATCATGTCCGGCCGGGGCATGAGAATATCTCACGGTTGTCGCCATGGGTGCAGAAGCGGCTGCTCCTCGAGTCGGAGGTCGTGGCCGCGGCCAGGGCACGCTGGTCGTTTCCTGCCGTCGAGAAGTTCGTCCAAGAGGTCTATTGGCGGACTTATTGGAAGGGTTGGCTCGAGCAGCGTCCGGCGGCATGGAGCCGCTGGGTCGAGGCGGTCCCGCGTCTGCGTGCGTCGCTGAGCTCCGATCAGCGTGCGACTTGGGAAGCCGCTCTCGCCGGCAAGACCGGTATCGCGGGCTTTGATGCCTGGGCGCACGAACTCGTGGCCACTGGCTATCTGCATAACCATGCGCGCATGTGGTTCGCCTCGATCTGGGTCTTTACGCTGCGTCTGCCGTGGGAGCTCGGAGCCGCTTTCTTTTACGAACACTTGCTCGATGGGGATGTCGCCAGCAATACGCTCTCTTGGCGCTGGGTCGCCGGCCTGCAGACTCCGGGAAAGACCTATGTCGCGCGGGCGGACAATATCGCTTTCTACACCGACGGGGCTCACGCGCCGGATTCGAGTCGGCTGGCTGCGGCGGCTTTTGCCATCGATGAGCAGCCCTTGCCCAAGGTGGCAGCGTGGACGGAAGACGCGGCGCAGGTGGCTGCGCTCGCG
The DNA here is from genome assembly GCA_030834165.1 of Verrucomicrobiota bacterium. Taxonomy (GTDB): domain Bacteria; phylum Verrucomicrobiota; class Verrucomicrobiia; order Opitutales; family UBA953; genus UBA953. The sequence continues at coordinate 127,613 of JAURFU010000001.1, read as the reverse complement.
ACTCATGAACGTATTGGGTTGTGGGTGCATCCCGAAGATCTGGCGGTGGAGCAGGGCGAGCTGGTTGGGCTGAAGGTCAAGGCCGTCAGCGCCTCATGGCCAAAGGGTATCGCCACCCAGGCCGGATGGTCGGAGAAGGTCACCGCTTGGACGCAGGCGGCGCTGCATGATGGAGCGAAGCGATCCGGTGAGCATTTCGGAGCTCACGTCTCGTCAGGCGATACGTCGGATCTGGCCGCCTCTCTCGTTCAATGGGCCAAGCAGAACAACCTGCAGGCCGTCGTCGCCTATCGTCCGTTTATCGGGCCTTGGCTGGCCGAGGCGCTGGCCATAGAGACTGCCTTGGCGGCCGCCGGCATCGTCATGATCTGGCGCCGCAGGGCTTGGGACTCCGAGCACTTTCCGCACGCTACCCGAGGCTATTTCCCCTTCTGGGAGCGCACCCGGTCAGCCAGGTGAGGTGAACGGCTCCTTTGTCTTTGCTCTCGTCGCTTTAGTAGGTAAATTAGAAATTATTTTGATGCGATCCTCCTATTTCTTGCGGTTGGTGCTCGTCTTGTCTTCCTGTGTCTTGATCGTGCCTTGTTGCTTCTCCCAACCCTTGGTACCGAGGCCATTTTCGACGATTAAGTCATCAAAAGACAGGCTTCGTATCGAAGCTGAAAAAGGTGACGCTGAATCTCAATTTAATCTCGGGTTCCTTTGTCTTTATGGAAACCAGTGGAAGCGTATTGACTCCGATGAGAAGGAGGGGATGCGTTGGGTTCGAGGTTCGGCTTCGCAGGGTTTTGCCCAGGCTCAGGATCTCATCGGATGCCTGCTCTATCGGGGGCAATTCTTATCTCTCGATAAGGTGGCCGCTGTCGGTTGGTTTCATAAAGCGGCGGAAAAGGGTGACGCTTATGCCCAATCTAATCTCGGATACTGCTATTATAAAGGAGAAGGCGTCGGTCGTGACATCGTCGAAGCTGTCCTATGGTTCCGCCGTGCCGCTGAGCAAGGTGAGGTCAATGCCCAACGCCACCTAGGGGTCATCCTTGAGTCAGGTGATGGTGTGCCAAGAGATCCGCTTGAAGCAGCAAAATGGTTCTTTAATCTGGCGCTTCTCGCTGAGGAGAGGGATAGGACCCCGCTTTTCCTCGATGTCCCAAGCGAAGCGGACGTGCCTGGTCAGGGCGGCGGCGAGTCTGCGTCGGTTTGGATTAAAGGCGCCGAGTCTGGCGATGCGCGATCTCAGTATCAGCTGGGCAGGTGTATGGATGGAGCGGCGGGTGCGCCGGCCGGCTCCGAAGAGGCCATCAACTGGTACCGCAAATCGGCACTCGCTGGTTTTGCACCTGCCCAATTCATCATGGGCTACTTCCATCAAGGCGGCATTCGATTGAATTACGACAATGACGAGGTCCTGCGGTGGTATCGCAAGGCCGCTGGGCAAGGTTACGCCAAAGCTCAATATAATCTCGGTTGTTTTTATGGCCATGGCCAAAGAGAGGTTGGCTGGTGTCACCCCGGAAAACCTATCGTCTGGTCAACCATTGGCATACCTCCTGATCATGTGGAAGCAGCTAAGTGGTATCGGATGGCGGCGGAGAACGGGCATGTTCTTGCGCAGTACGTAATGGGCAGATGTTGCTACTATGGCGAGGGCGTGCCTCGTGACATGACGGAAGCAGTCAGGTGGTGGCGTAAGGCCGCGGAGCAAGGACATGCCAGGTCCCAGTTTAACCTTGCGGTGATGTGTTTTCATGGACGCGGCATGCCCGAAGATTTCGTCGAAGCCGCCAAATGGTTTCGTATGCGTGCGGACAAACCCAGCATGGTCTTCAGGTGCGGCAACGGGATGCCTCCGCCTCGGCCTATGGCAGGCGAGAAGAGCCAAGAAGTTCTGGTTCCCCTTAGTGAGATTCCTGACGTTAAGTAGGGTGCTTGGCGTTGGGAACTCTCTGCCGAGCGATGATCACACCTTTGACGTGCCAATCAGGTGAACTGCAAATGGGTGGGCCCACCGGGATTTGAACCCAGAACCAAGGAATTATGAGTTCCGTGCTCTAACCGTTGAGCTATAGGCCCGTGCGACAGAGATAGGGCGAAATCGTCCCTGAGGGAAGGACGAACGCTTACTTGGCGACGACGTCGATCAGCTGGCTGCGGACCGGGGTGACGGTGGTGCGGTGCTGTTCGACGGCGGCGGCAAGGCGGGCGACGACGTCCGGATGCTCGGCCGAGATCTCGTGGGCTTCGGAGGGGTCGACGGCCAGGTTGAAGAGCAGGGGTTTGGCGTGTTCGACCGGCTTGGGGTCGCCGTACGAACCTTGGGTGATGAAGTGGATCTTCCAGTCGCCCAGGCGGGCGGCGTAGAGCTTTTCGCCGCGGTAGTAGCAGAAGAGCCCACGATCGACGGCGCGTTCCTCGAGCAGGAGAGGGGTCAGGTCGGTGCCGTCCATCGGGCGGTCCGACGGAGCCTTCGCGCCGGTCAGCTTCGCGACGGTCGGATAGAGGTCGAGCATCGTGCCGACGTTGTCGGTCACGCCCGGCTTGATCTTGCCGGGCCACCAGGCGATGCCGGGGACGCGCATGCCGCCCTCCCAGGTGCTGCCCTTGCCGTCCTTGAGCAGGCCGGCGCTGCCGCCCGTCTCGGTGCCCATGAACGTCCACGGGCCGTTGTCGCTGGTGAAGAAGACGAGGGTGTTGTCCGCCACGCCGTTGACCTTGAGCGCCTTGAGGACCTCGCCGACGCTCCAGTCGAGTTCGGCGAGCACGTCGCCATAGATGCCGCGCGAGCTCTTGCCCTTGAAGCGCTCCGACGCGAAGAGGGGCGTGTGGGGGAAAGTGTGCGGCATGTAGAGGAAGAAAGGCTTGTCCTTGTTCGCGCCGATGAACTTCACGGCTTCCTCGGCGTAACGTTTCGTCAGCTGGGTCTGGTCGGTACGGGGCTCGAGGAGTTCGCGGCCGCGGTAGAGGGCCGCGTTCCACCATTCGGGGTCTTGGTCGACGAGCGAGTTCGGCTTCTTCGGCTTGGGCTTGTCCGAAGGGTTCATGTCATTCGAGTGCATCAGGCCGAAGTGGAAATCGAAGCCGTGGGCGAGCGGGTGGTGCTGCGGCTGCTGGTTGGCCCAGACGCCGAGGTGCCACTTGCCGATCAGGCCGGTCGCGTAGCCGGCGGCTCTCAACGATTCGGCCAGGGTCACTTCCGAGGCCGGGAGTCCGCCCGTGGAAACCGCGCGAAGCACACGGAACTGGTTGTGCGCCATCCCTGAACGGACGGGGTAGCGTCCGGTCAGCAGGGCGGCTCGGCTGGGCGTACAGACTTCGGCGGCGGAGTAGAACTGGGTGAAGCGGAGGCCCTCGGCCGCCATCCGATCAAGGTGCGGGGTCTTGATCGTCGGGTGGCCGTAGCAGCCGAGGTCGCCGTAGCCGAGGTCGTCGGCCAGGATGATCACGATGTTGGGGCGGGGCGCGGCGTAAGCACCGAGGGAAAGAGCCGTGATAAGGGCCAGCAGCAGGGGTTGCATGACGATGAATACACATCCAAATGGAAGCAGAGGCAAAGCCCATTTTGATGACACCTGAGCAGCGAGCGCGTTTCAAGCAGGCCGTCTTTCGCTGCGCGCCCTTGCCGGCGGACTGGCCGGCGGATTTCGCGATCATCACGGCTTACGATCCGGATGGATTACCGACGTCCGCGGAGCTTGACCGTGCCGCCGACGAAGCCTTGGAGGCGGAACTGCGCGCCGCCGGGCATCGTCTGCATCGCATTACCGGGGGGTCGACGGATGGCGTTCACCTCGAGCCGGGCTGGGGCGTGCCGATCGGGCTACCCGGGGCGGTCGAATTCGGACGCCGGTACCGTCAGCTGGCCGTATTTTACATACAGGGCGGGGTACTGTCGTTGGTGGACTGCGCCGACGGGTCGGCCGAGGACCTCGGGCGGTCGTTCCGGGCCGTCTGACCATTTTCGGATTGGAACACCGGGGGATTTGGGGACTCTAATGCTCAACCCCACCCACCCTATGAAGCGACTTCTGTCCCTCCTCGCCGTCCTGGCCGCCGTCGTCGGCGTCCGCGCCGCCGACGCCCCCGGCCTCGTCAACGGCAACCCGCCCGACATGCGCACGCTCAAGAGCGGCGACGCCGCCCCGGACTTCGAGCTGCTCGGCACCGACGGCAAGAAGCATAAGCTCGCCGAGTACACCGGCGGCGAAGCGCTCGTCGTCCTCTTCACCTCCAACCACTGCCCGACCTCGCACAGCATCGAGCGCCGCCTCCAGAAGTTCTACGAAGAATACAAGGGCAAGGGCGTGAAGCTCGTCGCGATCAACCCCAACCACCCGGACGGCCTCAGCAAGGACGAGCTCGGGTACGGCGAGTTCGGCGATTCCTACGAGGAGATGAAGCCCTACGCCGAGAAGAACAAGTGGACCTTCGACTACCTCTACGACGGCGACACGCAGACCGTGGCCCGCGCCTATGGCTGCCTCGCGACCCCGCACGTCTTCGTCTTCGATAAGAACCTGAAGCTCCGCTACCAGGGCCGATTCGACGACTCCCGCTTCTACGACGACAGCACCGTCAAGTCCAAGGACTGCCAGAACGCCGTGGACGCGATCCTCGCCGGCAAGCCCGTCGCCCTCGAGCTGACCAAGCCCATGGGTTGCTCCACCAAGTGGCGCGAGAAGAAGGCCCTGCACGACGCCAAGCACGAGGCCTGGGCCAAGACCCCGGTCACCGTCGAGCCCATCGACAAGGAAGGCATCGCCAAGCTGCGCGCCAACCCCTCCAACAAGTACCGCATGATCAACGTCTGGGCCACCTGGTGCGCCCCCTGCGTGAAGGAGTTCCCCGACCTCGTCGAGATCTCCCGCAAGTTCGACATGCGCGACTTCGAGCTCGTCACCATCTCCATGGATGACCCGAAGGACAAGGCCAAGGCCGAGGCTTTCCTTTTCAAGCAGGCCGCCGGCCTCAGCAAGAAGGTCGAGAACAGCCTCAAGAAGGAAGGCCGTACCACGAACAGCTACCTCTTCGCCGGCAGCGCCGACGACCTGGCGGCCGCGCTCGACAAGGAGATGCCCGGCCCCATCCCGCACACCATCGTCGTGGCTCCGGGCGGCGAAATCGTCTATCGCCACACCGGCATCATCGACCGCGCCGCGGCCGAGAACGCCATCCTCGACAAGATGAACCGCTTCTACTCGCCTCCTGCCATGAAGGCCGCGGCGAAGAAGTAATCCGTCTTCCGTAAAAGAAAGCCCCGGCCGCAGCGATGCGGACCGGGGCTTTTTGTTGGCCGTGATCTAAGGCTCAGACCGCGATGGCGAACGTCTGGTCCAGCGGATTAAGCCAGACCTTCACGCGCGGCATCCAGGACGGGCCGACGATCGCGTCGATGTCGAGGGCGCGGAGGAACGGGCTCATCGGCACCGGCGAGACGCCGCCGCCGAGGGCGGAAGGGGCTTCGCCGAACTGTTCGAGCAGACCGTGGCCTGCAAGCGTGAAGGGCAGCACGTAGGACTGCGGGATGTCCATGTCGCCGAACATCGGACTGAAGTCCTTGAAGCCGGCCTGCGGTTCGGCACCAGCGACGAACTTGCGGTCGGTCACGTAACCGAACTGCGCGCCGGTGTCCCAGAGCACGCGGGCCGGTTGGCTGTTGAGCGTCACGTGGAAGAGGGGGATGTCGGACATCGGCGCCAGCTCATAGGCCTGCGCTTTGAAGCCGACCGGCATCTCGTCACCGGCCGTCAGCGTGCGGTTGGCCACGTCGAAGAGCAGGGTGGTCTGGGCGAGCAGGTCCATGCCCAGCAGGGCGTCGACCTGGACGCCGATCGCGGCGGACAGCTTGTCGAAGGTGAAGCCCATGTAGCCGCCCTTGTTCACGCCATGGTTCTGGTTCTGCCAGGACAGGCGGCCGGTGGTCGAAGAACTGAAGGGGGCGCCCGTGTCGATCAGGGTCCGGCCCTCCGGAAGGTCGATGAACAGGTGACGGTTAAGGAGATACAGCTTGTAGGTACAGACCATGTGGGAAGTGGGAGTTTTGCGCGGCATAGGGGTGGATTGCTGACAGTTATAGATGCTAACAGTCTGGTGTCAAGCCACGGACTGCCCGAAAGGGGAAACCGGATGATTGGCTGGGGATTGATAACCCAAGCATTCAATCCGGTTTCCGGTCTCCCTTTGAGCCCTTGCATCTGTCTGGGCATAAAGAAGCCCCGGATCGGGTGATCCGGGGCCTCTGGAAGGCGGCTGGAGGGCGGTTTAGGCCTTCTTCACCTTAACCCACTGCTTCGTCTTGGCAGACTCCAGGACGGCGTCGCAGACGTACTGGGTGCCCAGCGCATGACGGAAGTCCGGATAAGCCTTGGGTGCCTTCGGGTCGTCGAGGCTCTTGAGGAACTCGGCGAGGGCGTGGGTGAAGGAGTGCTCGTAACCGAGGCAGAGACCCGGGACCCACCAGTTGCCGGCGTACGGATGGTCGCCGTCGGACGTGTGGATGCTGGCCCAACCGCGACGATCGCCCGGGACGGCGTGATCGAAGTAGTTGAGGCGGTTGAGGTCGTGGAGGTCCCACTGGAGGGACTTCTTCTCGCCGTTGATCTCGAACGTGTAGAGCGCCTTGTGGCCGCGGGCGTAGCGGGTGGATTCGAATTGCGCGATCGAGCCGTTCTCGAAGCGGCAGAGGAAGATCGCGGCGTCATCGATGGTGACGGCCTGCTTCTTGCCCGTGGCGGTGTGGACGCGCTCCTTGATGAACGTCTCGGTGATCGCGGAGACCTCGGTGATGTCACCGTTGATCCAGCGGGCGGTGTCGATGCAGTGTGCGAGCAGGTCGCCCGTCACGCCGGAACCGGCGGCGGCGGCGTCGAGGCGCCAGAGACCCGCGCCGCCCTGAGGCAGCTCGGTGGAGATCGTCCAATCCTGGAGGAAGTTGGCGCGGTAGTGGAACACGCGGCCCAGCTCGCCGGCGGCCACGATGTTCTTCGCGAGCGTCACGGCGGGGAGGAAGCGGTAGTTGTACCAGACGAGGTTCGGCAGGCCGGACTTCTCGACGGCGGCGACCATCTGCTCGCCCTGGGCGCCGTTGAGGGCGAGGGGCTTTTCGCAGAGGATCATCTTGCCGTGCTTGATGCACTCGAGGGCGATCTCGGCGTGCGAGTCGTTCGGGGTGCAGATGTCGACGGCGTCGATGTCGGCGCGGGCGACCAGCTTGCGCCAGTCGGTCTCGTAGGAGGCGTAGCCCCACTTCTCGGCGAAGTCCTTGACCTTGGCTTCGTCGCGGCCGCAGACGGCCTGGCGGACGATGTGGTGGCCCGTGGTCAGCTTGTCCTTCGGGAAGAAGTGACCGACCTGGGAGTAGGCGTTGGAGTGGGTACGGCCCATGAAGCCGTAACCGATGAGACCGATGCGAATGGCTTTAGACATGATTCGAGGGGATGAGGGTTTTCAGTATCGAGTATGGAGGGAGGTCAGGTGCTCAGAGGGCCTGCTTCACCTTGACCATCGCGGCCAGGATCGTGTTCCAGGTCTTCGGGTTCTCGAGCGTGGCGTTCGGGAACATGCAGCCATCCCAGCAGATGTGCTTCATGCCGCGATCGGCGGCGCCTTCGAGCCAGACCTTGGAGCAGGCCGTGATGTCGAGCTTGCCGTTGGCGTCGTCGGCCTGGCAGTGGCGGCCGGTCTTCTCGTGGGAGCCGGTGCCGTGCACGGTGCCGTCGTTCTGGGCGACGTGGAAGTCGAAGGTCCAGGGGCGGAGCTTGCCGACCATCTCGCGGTAGGCGGGCCAGAACTGTTCCGAAGTGTAGCCTTCCTTGAGGAGGGCGGCTTCGGGCTCGTTGTAGCCCATCAGGTAGAGGTAGGTGTGGGCGAGGTCGGCCTGGAAGCCGAAGGTCTTCGGCATGCCGACGCCTTCGAGGGTGTCGAGCATCGCCTTCCAGGAGTGCATGCCGGCCCAGCAGATCTCGCCTTCGGCGGCGATGCGCTCGCCATGGCCTTCGGCGATCTTCGCGGCCTTCTTGAACGTGTCGACGATGCGGGCCGTGTTGGCCTTCGGGTTCTCGCGCCACTTCTGCACGCCGAACTCGGCGGAGTCCACGCGGATGACGCCGTACTGGCGGACGCCGTGCTGGTTGAGGAGCTTGGCGATGCGGCAGGCCTTCTCGATGGCGAGGAGGAACTTCTGCTGCTGCTCGTCGGTGCCCATCGCGGAGTCACCCACCGTGCCGCCCCAGACGGGGGCCACGAGCGAGCCGACCTTCAGGCCCTTGGCGGCGATGAGGTCCGCCATCTTCTTGAGGTTGTCCTCGGAGATGTCGGGGTCGGTGTGCGGGTGGAACAGGAACAGGTCGACGCCGTCGAACTTGTGGCCGTCGACGTCGGCGGCGACGGTCATGTCGAGCATGTGCTCGAGCGAGATCGGCGGGTGGTCGGTGTCAGGCTCCTTGCCGACGAGGCCGGGCCACATTGCGTTGTGCAGTTTCATGGTCGTGGGGTGGGGTTCGTGCATAAGGTGGAGGGCTTACTTCTTCTTGGCCTTCTTGTAGGCGCCCATGGCGGGGGCGTCCGGGTTCACTTCCGGTCCGAAGTAGCGCAGGCAGACCAGCGGTTCGGTGGTGGAGGTGTTGCGGAAGGTCACGCCTTTCTTGGCGCCGGCTTCGGTGCAGAAGTATTCGTCTTCGGTCAGCTCGTTGAAGCGGATGAGCTTCGGGCTGTTGAGGACCTGGCCGTTGATCGTGCCGGAGCCCTGGACGCAGATGAGGCCGTAGGCGCCCTTGTCGGTGATGGTGCACTCGGCGCCCGGCTCGACGGTCAGCTCCTTCGCGGTGAAGTACTGGAACTTGTCGACCTTGCCGTAGACGATCCACTTGTCCACGTAGCCCTTGCCCTGGACGGAGACGACCGGCTCGAGGTAGTGGTTGTCCTTGAAGTTCGGGTCGACGTTCTTGTCCCAGTCGAGCTGGTCCACGATGAAGTCGACGTCCTTGTGCTTCGACTTCGGCATGTCCTTGACGAGGAGGGCCCACGGTACTTCGCGGCCTTCGACGAGGTTCTGGTACATGCCGAACACGTCGGAACCCCACTGCGGCTCATAGGTGCAGAGCGAGCCCGGGGCGTGGAGGATGCAAGGGTCGATGAGCCAGCCGGTGCCGGGCTCGAGCTTGTAGGCCTTGGAGAGGGCGAGGATCTTGTTGTCGCCCTTGTGCCAGTTGGCGATGCACTCGCGGACCTGCGCCTTGGTCGTGCCGGGCTCGAAGCCCATGAACGTGTAGGGGAAGTTGTTGCCGACGTTGTTGTGCTGGGGCGGGAAGTAGTAGGACTCCGGCTTGCCTTCGAGGCCGAGCAGCTTGGCCTGCTTGGCGTTCTGGTGCATGTGGTGCGGGATCGGACCCATGTTGTCGAAGAACTTGGAGTACACCGGCCACTTCTTGTACTTGTTCCAGATCTTCGAGCCGATGAGCGCGGCGCCGCATTCCTTGACGGCCTGCTTCAGCGTGAACCGGGTCTGGCCGATGACGACGTAGGACAGGCCTTCGTCGGGGGTGCGGTTGTCGTTGGCGGCCTCGGTGGTGGAAGCGAACCAGCGTTCGTCGATGCCGCCGCGGCTCAGGCCGAAGGCGTAAAGGTCATCCGGGTGGAGCTTGAGGCGCTTGCCGGGCTGGAGGAAGGAGCGCGGCACCCAGCACGGGGCGAGACGCAGCAGGCCGCCGGTCTTGGCGAGTTCCTTCTCCACGAGAGAGGCGACGCCGCTCTTCTTGGTGGAGAGATCTTGGACAATCTTAGGGGAGGACATGTTGGGGGGAAAGGAGGGTCGGGGAGGTCGGATTTAGGCGACTCCACGGACAGGGACAAGAATTGAGTAAGCCGACTTAGGACTTCAAAAACTGCCAATTAATCGGGCAGGTGACGGCCTGGCCGTTTTCGCCCGTGATCCGGACGGCTTCCGGTCCGGCCGGGACGATGCCCTGGACCTGTCCGAAATCGGCGGGGACCGCGGCGGCGGCCTGGATCAGGGGCAGCCGGACGTGCTCGTCCTTGCGGAACAGTCGGCTGGTCGGGATGCCCTTCGCGGCAAGGCGGTCTTCGCGGGCGATATCGACGCCGTCGCAGAAGTGGGAGCAGACCTCTTCCAAGCCGAGGCGGCCCAGATGGCGCTTCTCCCAGGGGTGGCCGGGACGGCCGCCGTTGGACAGCCAGAAGAGGGTGGAGGGGAAGTCCGCCACGTTCTTCAGGGAGAACCAGACGAAGCCCGGGAAGGTCACGGCGGTCCAGGCGAAGGGCTGGGCTTCGGTCGCCGGCGCATTGACCAGCATGATGAGGTCGTCGCTGCCGGCGCGAGCGGGGTAGCGCGTGAGGTCGGTCAGCGACCCATCCTTCATCGGGACGGACTTGAGCGAGGTGAATTCACCGGAAGGCTTGAGCAGGCCGGTCTCGCCGGCCGCAGGATTCGAGAACTCGCCGGCGTAGACCGAGCCGAAGCGGAAGGGGCTCGTGGCGATGCGCGCCCCGCCGGCGGGTACTTGCGAGAGGTCGAGCACGGGATGGTTGCCGTAGTTCCAGCGGCCTTCGAGGTTCGTGATGACATGCTCGGCGTAGATCGCATGCTGCCCCGGGATGAGCGTGAAGTTTTTCGCGACGGTCGCGCCGGTGTCGGCGCCGGTCTGCGTGAGCTTGAGCGAGGTGGCGTCGGCGGAGACGAGTTGCCAGGCCGCGTTGGCGGTGTCGCCGTGGGGCGGGCCTTTCTGCTGGCCGCCGAAGGGCAGGCACAGGAAGTCGCCGCGAAGATAGGTCAGGAGATTGGGCAGGGACTGGTCGATCTGCGTCGGCGTCCAGGGTGAAAGGGAGTAAGGGCTGGCTTTGATGCCGGGCAGATGGAACGTCACCGGGGCGAGGTGGCCCGCGGTCTGCGTGACGGCCAGTTCGACTTCGGCGGTGCGCAGGGTGTGGCTGGGAGCTCCGTGTATGGTTTCCATGGGGTTGCCTCATTTCCAGCAGGCGAGCGGCGGGTGTCAATGTCTCGGGTGGGGTCGGGCTCTCCGCTTGCTAAACCTCCGTGGGCTCGCTTGTTTTTCGTCATGCCTCAGCCGCTCCCGATCCTTTACGTCAAACCCAGCTGTCCTTGGTGCGTCGAAGCCCTGGCTTATTTCGAAGCCCAAGGCGTGAAGCTCGACGTCCGCGACGTCACCGCCGACATGCATCAGATGCGTCAGCTGGTCTCGCTGACCGGACAGTCAAAGTGTCCGTCGTTCCGTTACGGCGACTTCATCGTCGCTGATTTCGGGGTCGATGAATTCATCAACAAGGCTCGCAAGCATCCGGCGGTCTGCGCCGAGCTCGGGCTGCGTCTGCCCTGACGGAAATTTACCGTTTTTAATTCTTGGAAACTAGGGTTTTCACCCTAGTCATAGGAAGCATGAGGCTTACCCCGGCACTCCTTATGCTCCTATTAGGGGCATCCCTGTTCGCGTCCCGCCCGAACATCGTCCTGATCATGTGCGATGACATGGGTTGGGCTGATCCTGGCTGTTATGGCTCCAAGCAGAACCCCACGCCGAACATCGACCAACTGAGCAAGGACGGCCTGCGCTTCACCAACTTCCTCGCCACCCAGGCGGTCTGCACCTCCTCGCGGGTGGCCCTGATGACCGGCTGCTACCCCAATCGTCTGGGCCTCGGCGGCGTCGCTTTGGGTCCGAACGCGAAGATCGGCCTCAGTAACGACGAGGAGACTTTGGGGACTTTGCTGCAGAAGGCGGGCTATCGTACCGGCGTCATCGGCAAGTGGCATTTGGGAGACGCGCCTAAGTTCCTGCCTCCTGCCCATGGTTTCAATGAGTCCATGATCACGCCTTATTCCAACGACATGTGGCCCCGCGGCTACGGCATGGCGGATGAAAGCCGGCGCAAGATGTATCCGGAGCTCCCCCGTTACGTGAACGGGGTCCTGATGGGGCACACCCGCGACTGGTCCGATATGGATGCGATGACCTCTTCGCAGGGGCTTCGCTCGGTCCGTTTCATCCGGGACAACGCCGGCAAGGCCAAACCCTTCTTCCTCTATCTGGCGACCTCCATGCCGCACGTCCCTCTGGGCGCTTCGGTCGATTTCAAGGGCAAGCATGCCACCCCTTATGCCGACACCTTGGCCGACCTCGATCGCGCGGTCGGCGCCGTCATGGGCGCCCTGCGCGCCAAGAACGTCGCCCACAACACTTTGGTGATCTTCACCAGCGACAACGGTCCTTGGCTGAACTTCGGCCGGCATGCCGGTTCGGCCGGCCCCTTCCGCGAGGGCAAGGGTACGACCTTCGAGGGCGGGGTCCGCGTTCCTTTCATCGTGAGGTGGCCCGGCGTCGTGAAGCCCGGCACCGTCACCGACGCGTTGGCCGCCAACATCGACGTCGTTCCGACCATTCTCGCGGCCGCCGAGGCGCCGGCGCCGAAGAACGAAATCGATGGTGTCTCGTTCATGCCGGTGCTCAAGTCCGAGAAGCCGACGACCCGCGATTCCTTCGCCTATTATTACGGCGACCGACTCGAGGCCGTCCGCAAGGGCAAGTGGAAGCTCCACCTTCCGCATGCTTATCGCAGTTACGTCGACATGATCCCGGCCGAGCTGGATGGCTATCCGGCCAAGACGCACCAGCGTCAGATCGGCTTTGCGCTCTACGACCTCGAGAAAGATCCCGGCGAAAAGGAGGATCTGGCGGCCGCCCAGCCGGAAGTGGTCAAGGAGATGCAGGCTTTCGCCGAAAGCGAGCGGAAGCGTCTGGACGCCGGCAAGCGCCCCGTCGGCCGTCTCTGATCAGCCCAGCCCGAGCAGACGCGACACGAACACACCGAAGCCGATGAGCGCGACCGCCAGGCTCAGGGCCTGGCGTAGCTTGGCGTCGGGCAGGCGGGCCTTCTGCAGCGCCCATGACGTCGTCGCGGCGACGCCGATGACGAGGGCTTGGGCGGTTTCGACCCCGAGGTTGAAGCCGATGAGGATCAGGACGATGTCGCCGGCGGACCAGTCCGCGAGATTGTCGGAGACGGCCGCGGCGAAGCCGAGGCCGTGCACGAGGCCGAAGATCGCCGGCAAGGTCAACGCGGAGCGTTCCTGCAGCTTTCCGCGGAAGGCCAGCCAGGCGCTGACGCCGATGGTAAGCGCGATCAAAGGCTCGATCCAAGGCCCGGGTCGTCCCAGCCAGCCCATCGCCACGGCCGTCAGGGTGATGCTGTGGCCGAGCGTGAAGACGAGCGAGCGGCGCAGGGCCTGGCCGAGGCTCGCGGCGCCGAGGAACATCGCGAGCATGAACAGGCAGTGATCCCATCCATCCGGCAGGACATGGTCGAAGCCGTCCAGGAAAAGGGTCCGGATGGTGTCCGACGGAGCGACCTCGGCGGCTTCGCCTAATGATAATTCGGCCGGAAACGCGGCGGTGGCGGCCATGACCACCTGGTATTCCATGCCCTTGCGCAGGTTCACGAAGACCGTCCCGAGCGTCGGCGGGAAACTCAGCCGGAGCCGGGCGGCCTTGGCCGGCAGCCGGGCGGAAAGCCGCGCGTTGAGCATCACCGGGTAGCGGTCGGCTTCGCCTTGTTTGGCGGAAGTCGTCGCGATGGCCTCCGCGGTAGGGAAGGCCTCGAGGTCGATCGGCACCGCGCGGCCGTCCACTTCAAGGCGCATGCCTTCGCGAAGGCGGCTGCGGCCCGGGTCGATCGAATCCGCCAGCCTGCCCGGCGTGAGCATGAGCTCATCGAGCGCCTTGATTGGCGCGTCCTTGGAGGTCTGTCCGACGAGGAAAGACGGCACGTCGAACTTGATGGTCAGGGTGAGCTTGCCTGACTCGTCCACCACGCCCAGGCAGTTGGCTTCCTTCCATTCCGGATGGGCGGAAAGCAGGCCGGGAACGACCAGCGCGAGGCAGAGAAGGGCGAGACGCCGCATGCCTATGCCTACGCGGGGACCGATGGGGCTTCCATCCCAAACGTCACTTGCGGGGCGGACGTCCCGGCTCTGCGGCGCCTGAGCCCGCGGGCCTGACGTATAGCACCGTGAGGTCCGTCGCGGCCAGGACCTTGCCCTTCATCGCCGCCAGCAAGGGTTCGAAGTTCAGCGGCTGTTCGGCCTTGGTGAGATCCGGCTTCGCCGATAGGGCGAAGAGGGTGAGCACGTAACGTTTCTCGCCGGGTCCTTGGGAGTGGGGCGGCGCGTATTCCACCCGGTCGTGGACCGTGCTCACGCCCATCTGGCCGAAGTCGGCCGCGTTCTTCGCCGCGCCCGAGGTCTTGGGGTCGATGTCATGCATGAGCCAATAGACCTTGGTCTTACCCCCGGGGTCGAGGTGGTGCATGATCAGCACGAGGCTCTGCGTGCCGCGCGGTATGCCGCTCCAGTTCAGCGGAGGGCTGGCGCTCGCGCCGTCTCCCGTGAACTCCACCGGGAGCTTTTCGCCGTCCTTCACGGCGGGGCTGGTCAGCCGGAAGTTGGGATCCTTGGCGGCGGGCTTCGCGGCGTCGACGAGGTCGACGGAGCCGGCGGGCGGGCCTTGGCCGCCTTTGCCTTTGCCGCCTTTGCGCGGTGCGTCAGGCGCCGCGGCCAGCGTGGTCGCGAGGCAGGCCAGGAGGAGCGAGGCGCCGAGGCGTGAAAGCAAGGAGGACATCATCCCATCATAACTCCCGACGGCTTAACCGGAGATTAAGGCCTTCACTCGGCGCTGAGATCGGTAGCGTTGCGGCTGCGCAACGGGCGCGGATGGCGGAATGAATCAGGCTCGAAATACACCTTCTCCATGAAGAGTCCGCGGGCGGGCGCCGTCGGGACCTCGGAGGTGATCACGCGCTCCTTGCGGTATTCCACGAGGCGTCCGGGCGGCATCTTGCCTTCGCCTACGCGCAGGAGACCACCGACGAGGCGTCGGACCATCTTGTAGAGGAAGCCGCTGCCTTCGGCGATGACGGTGATCCGCTTGCCGCGGCGACGGACGTCGAGCCGGCGCAGCTCCTTGACCGGATTCTCCTTCTCCATGCCTTGGCCGTGGTTCGCGCCGAAGGCGTAGAAGTCATGCTTGCCGAGCAGCAGCTTGGCGGCCTGCCGCATGAGCCTCACGTCGACGGTCTTGCTGCCCAGCCCGAGGCAGTAGCGCGCCTCCCAGGGCGGCGGATAGCCGTCGCAGATCTCGTAACGGTAGCGCTTGCCGTTGGCGTGCCACCGGCAGTGGAAGCCGGGCGCGACCCGCTGCAGGTGCGTCACGAGGATGCCGTTCTGCTCGCAGGAGTTGATGGCGTGCACGAGGTAGCTGCACGGGTGCGGCCAGAAGGCGTCGAAGTGGAAGCGCTGCCCGACGCTGTGGACGCCGGAGTCGGTGCGCCCGCTGCCATGGATGTCGATGGGCGTCTTGAGGATGCGCGAGAGGCGTTCCTCGAGCTCGCCTTCGATCGAAAGACGGCCGTTCTGCACCTGCCAGCCGATGTGGTCGGTGCCGTCGTAAGCCACGGTCGCGAGGAAGCGTTCGAGCTTCGGCGTGAAAGGCTTCTTGGGCTTCGCAGGAGGCATGTCAGGCGCCGATGCCTCGGCTGTTGAGGAAGTCCTGGAGCAGCACGGCGGCGGCGCGGGAATCGCGTTCGCCGGTCCTGGCCTGCTGCTTGCGCTCATGGGCCGAGCGGGCCTTGCGTCCGCCCAGCTCGTCGGCCGCCTGGCTGGTCAGGGCTTCGTCGACTTTCTCGACGGGAAGGCCGAAACGACGGGTCAGTTCGGCGGCGAACGCATCGACTTCGTCGCAGCGCTTCGTCCGTTCGCCTTCGACCGAAAGAGGGTAGCCCAGCACGAGGAGGGTCACCTTGAGGCGGGCGATCTCCTTGCCGATCTGGGCGAAGCGTTCCTCGGCGCTCTCGGCGACCGCCGCGGCCAGGGGGAAGGCGAAGCCCAGCTCGTCGGCATGGCTGAGCCCGACCCGTCGGGAGCCGTAATCGATGCCGAGGAAGACCTGTGCCACGGGCTCAAGTTGGGCTACCTTGGACGAATATTCAATCCGACACGTGGAAGGGGCGGTTTG
Organism: Verrucomicrobiota bacterium; assembly: GCA_030834165.1. Lineage (GTDB taxonomy): Bacteria > Verrucomicrobiota > Verrucomicrobiia > Opitutales > UBA953 > UBA953. The sequence goes on along the minus strand of JAURFU010000001.1, from coordinate 111,582 downwards.
ACACCGCTCGCCGCGGGGGTTCGACTGTCCGCATGTCCGCGGACCAGCGCCTCAGCGACCACGAGAGGGCCTTGTACTCACGGCAGATTCGTCTGCCCGGGGTAGGGGAGTCGGGTCAGCTTCGCCTGCGCGAGGCCAAGGTGCTGATCCTGGGCGCCGGCGGCCTTGGGTCACCGGTCGGTCTGTATCTGGCCGCGGCCGGCGTCGGCCACATCGGCATCGCCGACCCCGATAAGGTCGAAATCTCCAACCTGCACCGCCAGGTCGTCCATGGGTTCGACACCTTGGGCCTGCCGAAGACCGTTTCGGCGGCCGAAGCCCTCGGCGAAATCAATCCCGGCCTCAAGGTCGCCTTGCATCCGGAGGGCTTCACCGTCGAGAACGCCGCCGACCTCGTCGCGCGTCACGACCTGGTCATCGACGGGACCGATAATTTCGCGACCCGCTTCCTCGCCGCCGACGCTTGCGTGCTCGGCCGACGTCCTTTGGTCCATGGCAGCGTCCTCCGTTCGACCGGTCAGGTCGGCGTCTTCCTGCCCGGGGCCGGCTGTTACCGCTGCCTTTATCCCGTGATCCCCGACGCCGCCTCGGTGCCTACGTGCGCGGATGCAGGCGTCTTCGGCGCGACCTGCGGCGTCATCGGCTCATGGATGGCCTCCGAGGGCATCTCGATCCTGCTCGGACGACGGAACCAATCCCAGCTATTCGTGGTCGATGTCGAAGCCGGCAGTTCTCGCCGGCTCGCCTTGGCGCCCGATCCTGCCTGCCCGAGTTGCGGCCCAGCCGCCACCATCCTTGGCCTTGAAAAGGGCGCCTATGCCCCCGTCGTCTGCGCCGCTCCCACCTCTCCCACCATGTCCGAAACCCCGCTCGAAATCACCGTCGAAGAAGCCAGTCGCCTTCTTTCCGGCCCCAACCCGCCCGTCCTGCTGGACGTGCGCGAACCTGACGAATATGCCGTCTGCCGCATCGACGGGTCCCGCCTGATCCCGATGAACGCCGTCCCGTCCCGCCTGGCCGAGGTCCCGACGGACGTCTGGGTGCTGGTGCAGTGCCATCACGGAGGCCGGAGCATGAAGGTGACCCAGTTCCTCCGGTCCAAGGGCTACGCTCGCGTCTCCAACCTGCAGGGAGGCATCGACGCCTGGTCCCTGAAGGTCGACCCCAAGGTGCCTCGCTACTGAGGAGACAAGGCTTGCCCAGCCCCGCCTGCTGTTCTTTTATTCACGCCACATCATGAAGCGTCTCACCTTCCTTCTGGCCCTTTCCGCCCTCGTCGTGGGTTGCACCTCCCGTATCCCTGCCGGTTTCCAGCCTCTGTCGAACGGTCAGGGCGGCAACGCCAACGGCGGCGGTACCGGCTTGGATTTCCGTCCGACCGGCTACGACGTGATGGCCGACGCCATCCGCAACAACAACATCCCGCCCGAGGCCATCCTCGCCACCGTGTATTTCGAGTTCGATCGCTACAACGTCTCGGCCTCCGAGCGCGGCAAGCTGGACGCCATCGCCGGTCGCGTCAAGGGCACCAAGGTCATCATCGCGGGTTACACCGACCATTTCGGCACCGAAGAATACAACCTCGGTCTCTCGGACCGTCGCGCCCAGGCCGTCCGCGATTATCTCGCCGGTCTCGGCGCCAACTCGGCCGACAGCGAGATCATGGCCCTGGGTTCCCAGCACGCCGACAAGTCCGCCGCCGGTCGCCAGTCCGGCGCGAAGGACCGCAAGGCCCTCGTCGTCGACGTGAACTATCGCGGCGCCCCATCCGCCAACCGTCCCGTCGCCGCTCCGGCTCCGGCTCCGGCCGCCGGCGGTTCCGCCCCCGCCCCCGTCAACGATCTGGGTTCTCTCTGAGCCTGACCTGACGACCAACAAGCAGGCCCGCCATCCGGCGGGCCTGCTTGTTGGTCGGGGTCGGCGGACGCTCAGGGTAACGTGGCGTAGAGGTAGGCGAGCGTGCCGATGAACAGCGCGCCCGAGGACAGCTTGGCCGTGAGGCGTTCGCGGTCGGCGCGATGTAAGGCGCCCCAGCGTCCGAGCACCCAGCAGGCCGTGGCGATCACGGCGAGGCCGAGGGAGGCGTCGCGCACCCAGGCGGCGTCTTCGACGAGGGCGTTGAGCACCCAGAGGAGATACAGCGCGTAGCCGAAGAGCGGGAAGGACATGCCCTGCTTCAGTGATTCCATCCATTCGCCGGGGCGAGGCAGCATCGACGCAAGGCGAGGGAAGATCGAGAGCAGCAAATAGGGGAGGGCCATGCCCAGGCCGATCACGACGAAGAAGAGCAAAGTCTCCGAGGTCGTGCGTTCCTTGTCCAAGGCGAAACCCAGGGCGGCTCCGAGTCCGGGCGCGGTGCACGGCGTCGCGACGACCGTCGCCAGCACGCCGGACAGGAAGGTCTTGGTGCGACCTTCGCCGTCGCCGGCGGAAACGCCGCCAAGTCCGGTGCCGATTTCGAACACGCCGGCCAGGCTGAGTCCGAGGACGATCATCAGCACGCACGTACCCAGCACGAAGCCGGGTGACTGCATCTGGAAGCCCCAGCCGACGGAGGAGCCGCCGGACTTGAGGCCGATGATGAGAAGCGCGAGCGCGAGGAAGCTCACGATCACGCCGGCGGAATAGAGGAGGCCGTTGAGGACCACGGTGCGGCGCGAGGCGCCGGCTTCCTTGGCGAAGCCGAGGACCTTGAGGCCGATCATCGGGAAGACGCAGGGCATCAGGTTGAGCAGGAAACCGCCGCCGAACGCCAGCAGCATCCAGATGAAGAACGGGTGCGTGGTCGTCTCGGCCTGGTAGGGTTTGCCCTCGCTGACCGACTTCAGGGCGGCCAGCACTTCGGTGCCGGTGAGCGCCTCGGAGAGGATCGCGGGAGGCTGGCCGGTCTTGAGGAAGACGTTGAGCGGGATGCCGGTGCGGCCGTATTTGCCGAGCTCCTGCGCGATGACCTCGTCTTTCTTCGTCCAATCGGCCCTGAGCATCACCACGCCGGCGGTGGCGAGGGCCTTGGAGACGTCGCCCTGGGTGTAGACCCGTTTGTTGATCTGGCAGGTCGCGCACCAGCGCGCGGTGAAGTCCACGTAGACCGTCTTGCCTTCGGCGAGGGCCTTGGCCTGCGCTTCCGGAGACCAGGGCAGCCATTCGCCGGTCGTCTTCGTCGGCGTGGCGGCCGGCCCAGGCGCGGCCTTGGAAGGCGCGGAACCCAGCACCGCCTTGATGTCGACGAAGCCGCCGTCGGCCGCGCGGGTCGTGAAGACGAGCTCGCCCGAGTCGAGCTTCTCGGTGGCGTCGGCGAGGTCGAAGGTCACCTTGCCGTCGGCTTGCTTCTGCTTGGCCGTCGCCGTCGGGGCGATGAAGTTGCGTTCGGGGAACCAGATCTGCGCGAGCTTCTCGCCGGCGGGGACGACGACCGTGAGCGACTTGCCGTCGGTGGAAGCCGTGGTCGTCAGGCGGGCGCGGAGGGCGGGGTAGAGCTTGCTGTCGTATTCATAAGCCGTGTTGCCCGGGCCGACCTTCACCGTCAGCTCGACCTGCTTGTCATGCGGCCAGCAGCCGGTGTCATCGCACTCGAGCCACTCGGCCTTGCCCTTGAAGGTCAGGTTGCCTTTCGCGCCGGCCGGGACGGACACTTCCATCAGCAGCAGGGTCTCGTCTTCGTAGACGAAGTTGTACACGCCGGATTGGTCGAGCATCTTCGGGCCGGGCCAGACGAAGTCGCCGATCGTCGCCCCGGACTTCTCCTGCCATTCGACGGTGGGCGACTGACCCGCGTCGCCGGGGTTCTTCCAGTAGATGTGGAAGTGCGGGTCGCAGCGGAAGCGCATCGCGATGAGTGCCTTCTCTCCCGGCCGGACGTCGGGCGTCAGGTTGACCAGGTCGACCTTGGTGCGCACGGCGGCCGCAAGGTCGTCGAAGAGGCCAAGAAGAGAGAGCAGGCCGAGGGCGAGGAGTCTCATGGGCCTACCTTGGCCGCAAAGCCGGTCGGAAGCAAGGCGAGGCAGGGGGCTCAGCCGACGACGCGGCAGGGCAGCAGGGCCGCGTCGCTCATCCCGTGGATGATCTTCTTATCCGCGGGGCAGAAGGTCGCGAGGATGCCGGAAAGCTCGGTCGTATCCCCGTCCACGAAGAAGTAGGGGCAGAGGCGGACGCGGCCTTCGGCCGGCACGACCGCGCCGTCGTCGGCGTAGACCGGATGGGTCAGTCGCGAGGGCTTGTGGTAGGCCTGCATGACGTGGAAGGTCTCGTTGTCCGGGCTCAGGGCCTCCTCGATGGCCTCGAGCCATTCGTCGCGGGAGACGTCGCTGCCGAGGGTCACGCTCCGGGCGCCCCAGGCGGTCTCGTGGAAGCCGCTGGCCTTGATGATCAGGTTGCGCTCGCGCTGGGAGGCCTCGGCGAGCTCGGCCCATTCGCGGATCGGGCGGCCGTTGACGCCCGGGGCGTGGAGCACGGCGGTCGGCGGCAGCTCGGTCTTCTCCATGATCCAGGTCTGCGGCACGATGCGGAACAAGGCCTCGTGGTGGTCTTCCGGCAGGTTCTCCTTCCAGAATTCGGCGAGCTGCGGATGGTGGAGCAGGGCCAAGCCGAGCTTCTCCTCCTGGAAGGCCTTCATCGGCGGCGTCAGCGTCAGCGTGCCGGCTTCGACCGCGTTGAAGATCCCGTCGGCGCCCTTGACGTTGGCGAGGTCGAAGAGCTCGAAGAAGCGGTAGAGGATGTCGACGCGTCGCGGCGCGCCATCGACGGGAACGTAGGAGCCGTCACCCATCTGCATGACCTGGGAGGGTTCGACGACGTGCACATCGTGGCCGAGCGTGCGCAGTTTCTCGCCGAGCCACTCGAATTCCGGACGGTAGGTCGCGCCTTCTTCGCTGACGACGATGGCGACCAACGGGAATTTCTCCTTCGGGGTCAGTCGGCCCAGCGCGGACATGAAGCGGTCAGGCATGCTGGTGCGGCCGATGACGCCTGGGTAATCCTCGGCGTACACCTCATTGAGGTAGGCCGTGAGGCCGACGCCGCCGGGGACGCTGTCCAGCTCCGTCATCGTGAAACCCTGCTCCGTGATGAGGAGGTCCGGCCGGAGGACGACGGGGCACTGGTGCTTGACGGCGCGATGGCGGCCATGGGCCACGAGGCCGGCGGGCTTATAGCGGTCGAGGTATTCGGCGACCCAAGGGGCGTAGACCTCGCGGTTACGGAGGATCTTCTTTCCGGAGAAGGAACGGACGTAAAGGCGTTCGAGCGCTCGGTGGTAGCTCAGGCACGCCGCGCCGATACGCTTCAGGTCACGTAGTTGGGCTTCGGTCAGGGCCCACGGCTCCGGCGAAAGCTTCCAGATCTTCTCCGCGAACAGCGGGGTATCGAGGAGCTTCTGACGGAGGATTTCCCGGGTGGGCATGACGCGGAGGACTTAGTCCTCGATCTTGATGTCCTTATTGCGCGTGCGCGGGCCGCCGGCGCGGAGCCAGCCGTTGATGAAGGCGTCGATGTCGCCGTCCATGACCGCCTGGATGTTGCCCGTCTCGACCCCGGTGCGGAGGTCCTTGACCATCTGGTAAGGCTGGAAGACGTACGAGCGGATCTGGTTGCCCCAGCCGATGTCGCCCTTCTCGCCGTAATATTTCTCCATCTCGGCGCGCTTGTCGTCGATGGTCTTCTCGTAGATGCGGGCGCGGAGGATCTTCATCGCCAGGGCACGGTTCTTGACCTGGGAGCGTTCGCGTTGGCAGGCCACCACGATACCCGTAGGGATGTGCGTGAGCCGCACCGCGGATTCGGTCTTATTGACGTGCTGGCCGCCCTTGCCGCTGGAACGGTAGACGTCGACGCGCAGGTCCGCTTCGTTCACCTCGACGTCGATGTCATCGTCGATCTCGGCGACGACGTCGACCGAGGCGAAGGAGGTATGGCGGCGGGCGTTCGCGTCGAAGGGCGAGATGCGGACGAGGCGATGGACGCCGCGCTCGGCCTTGACGTAGCCGTAGGCGTTGGGGCCTTCGAGGCGGAAGGTGGCCTGGCTGATGCCGGCGCCTTCGCCTTCGGCGATGTCTTCGACCTCGACCTTGAAGCCTCGGCGTTCGGCCCAGCGGGTGTACATGCGGTAGAGGAGGTCGGCCCAGTCGTTGGACTCCGTGCCGCCGGCGCCGGCCTTGACGGTGACGATGGCGTTCGAGCGATCGTGCAGGCCGGAAAGGAACGAGGCGATCTCCAGGTCGGAGACGGCGGCGAGCAGGTCGGTGGCGAGTTTGCGGAGTTCCTCGACTTCGGCGTCGGCGGTGCCGTCCGGGGACTCGGTGATCAGTTCGGCGAGGGTCTTGGCGTCTTCGATCTGGCGACGAAACGCGATCTGCGGGGCGACGATGTTCTTGTAGCCGTTGCACTCCGAGATGACCTTCTGGGCGGCCTTCTGGCTGTCCCAGAAGTTCTGGGCTCCCATCTGCTCTTCGAGCTTGGCGATCGCGGCCTGCTTGCCGGGGACGTCGAGGAACTTCCAGAGGTAGCCGGCACGGCGTTCGATTTCGTCGAGATTGGCTCGGATTTCTGGCGGAATATACATCGAAAGGACAGGGGAGAGGGAGGGCGGGCCGCGGAGCGCGACGAATGAAGGTCGGTGATACGGAGGCCGGTCGGCGTTTTCAATGTCAGAGTGCTCCGGCGCCAGGTCAGGGTCGCACTTGCGCCCCGTCGGGGGAAGGGCATACATCCACCCCATGCCCACCCTCGAAGGCCTGACTTTCGCCCAGATCGCCGGCCCCGTGCCCGAACGCCGGGTCCTCGCCAACGGTCTCGAGGTGATCTATTCGCACCGCCCGGGCATCGGTCTCTGCACCGTCCAGGCCTGGGTGCGCACGGGCAGCATCCATGAAGGCCGCTGGGAAGGCTCCGGTATCTCGCATTATCTCGAGCACATGGTGTTCAAGGGGACCGGACGTTTCACGAACCGCGAACTGACCGAGGCCATCCATCGCAGCGGCGGTTCCTCGAACGCCTACACGACCTTCGACCGGACGGTCTACTACGTCGACGCGCCGCAGGAAGGTTTCGAGACCGCGATGGAAGCCATCGCCGACATGGTCTTCGATCCGCTGATCACGGACGCCGACGCCAAGATGGAGCGGGAAGTCATCCTGCGCGAGATCGCCATGTGCGACGACGAGCATGACCAGGTGCTCGCGAAGTCGGTCCTCGAGGAGGCCGTACGTTCGCACGCGTTCCGCCAGCCCGTCATCGGCCACCGTGATCTCTTCATCCGTATCACGCCCGACGACCTCCGTGCCTATCATGCGGGCCGTTACGCGCCTGCGAACGTCGTCCTCGCCCTCGGCGGCGGCATGCCTCCGGAGGAGGCCTTCGCCTCCGCCGAGCGCTGGTTCGGACGTTTCGCCCGCCGGCCGATCGCGGAGGCCCCGGACCAGTTCGAACCGCCGCAGGGCGGGGTCCGCCGCGCCGATCTCGTGCGCGAAGTCAGCACCGTGAAGGGCGTCTCCAGCTGGCGGATCCCGGGATATTTCGACGAAGGCCGTCTTGCGACGGACCTCTTCCTCGGCGTGCTCGGCGCCGGTAACAGCTCCTTGCTGTGGAGCGAACTCCGCGAAAAGCGTAAGCTCGTGCACGCCATTGATGCCTCTGGCTTCGGCATCCGCGACCTCGGTCTGGCCTGGTGCAGTTGGAGCGGCGAGGCCGGGTCGGATGCTTCCGTCGTGGAGCGTGCCATCGCTGAAGTCATGGACGGACTTCTCCAACGCGGCGTCACCGCCGATGAGTTCGCGAAGGTGCGCCGCCAGTCCGTGGTGGGGATGGTCAACGGCCAGAAGAATATCCATGGCCTGACCAGCCGCGTCGCCCATGCGGCGACGATCGGATACGATATCGCCTGGCCCCAGCGAGGGGTCGAGCACCTGGCCCGCCTCACCGCCGAAGACCTGACCCGCGAAGCCCGTAAATGGCTCCGGCCGGACAACGTCACCTTCGGAACGATGCGTTCCGCCAAGGTCCCCGCCGCCGCCGACGGCCCCGCCGCCGTGGCCACGCCTGACCGTTTCGAGACCCTTACGTTGGACAATGGCGTCCGCGTGGTCCTACAGCACGACGAGACGATTCCCAAGGCCGGCCTGGGGGTGTTTCTCGCCGCCGGCGTCGCCTACGAAGAGGAAGCCAAGCGCGGTACCACCGGACTGCTCGGCACGCTTTTCGCCCGCGACACCGCCGTTCGCAGCAAGGAAGAGGTCGCCCAGCTCGTCGACGGGCTCGGCGCGACCTTCGCGGACCATGGTTCGCAGGTCTCGTGCGGCCTCTGGGGGGAAGCGTTGAGTTCCGACTTCGGCCCGCTCGCCGAATTGGTGGCGGACGGCGTCCTGATGCCCAGGCTCCTGCCTGAGACTTTCGAGACCGAGCGCGCCGCGCTGATCAGCGCCTGCCGCGAAGCCGAGGACGACATCGTCGAGAAGGCGCGCCTACGCCTGCAGCGTCAGTATTTCGGGGCCCATCCCCTGGCCATCGACGCCTGCGGCACGCCCGAGACCTTGGCCCGCATCGCGCCCGAAGACCTGTCCGCCTTGCACCGTTCGTTGGTCGTGGCGGATAACGTCGTCGTCGGCGTCAGCGGAGCCTTCGATCGCGCCGCGGTCATGGAATTCATCGCGCGACGTTTCGGTTCCCTGCCGAAAGCGCCTTTCGCCCGCAAGGTACTGCCATTGCACCAGCCTTCGCCGGCCGCCCGCCTACAGGAGCACGCCACCGGCGAGCAGGCCGTCGTCGCCCTGGCTTTCCCGCACTGCGGTTTCGCGCCCGACGAGGTCGTCGCGGCGAACGTCACCGAGGAGCTCCTGAGCGGCATGGCCAGCGGCCTGTTCCGCCGGGTGCGCGAGGAGAAGGGCATGGCCTATTTCGTCGGCGCCACCCGCGTCGAGGTCGTCGATCAGGGCATGTTCTACCTCTATGCCGGCACTGCGCCCGCTTCCGCCCAGGACGTCGTGAAGGAGATGCGTCTCGAACTGGATCGTCTCCGGGCGGGTAAGTTCGGCAAGGAGGAGATCGCGGACGCCAAGCGCCGCATGCGCGTCTCGCGCCGTCAAGGCCGCCAATCCGCCGGCGCCCGCATGCAGGGCGCGCTCGTCCGCGAGGTCGCCGGCCTCGGGGCCAATTTCGACGCCGAGTGGGAACGCCGCATGGCGCTGACCGACGAAGCCTCCGTCCAGGCCTTCGCCCGACGTTTCCTCGACCCGAAGTTCGAGCAGGAACTGGTCGTCCTGCCGAAGGCCTGATCAGGTTTCCTCGAAGTGCCGCTTCGCCCACCAGGCTGAAAGGACGCCCGGGATGGCGAGGCTCAGCGCGAAGAGGAAGTAATGGGCGTAGCCGAGCCGCTCGGCCAGCGCGCCCGCCCAGAAGCCGGGCAGGTAGTTGGCCAGCAGCGCGAAGGTCGAAAGAGCGGCGTAGCGGACCGCGGCGCCGGGGCCGGCGGCCAGTTTCATCATCGCGAGGATCAGCGCGCAGAGGCCGGCGCCGTAGGCCACGTATTCGATGATGAAGACGCCGCCGATGACCCGCAGGTCATGCGAGCCGTCGTAGGCGAGCCAGGCGAAGGCGGCCAGCGGCAGGTGCATGATCACGCCCAGCGGGAGCAGCGAGCGGCCGAGTCCCTTCCGTGCGACCACGAGCGAGCCGATGACCCCGCCGAGGGCCAGGCCGCCGACGGCGGACAGCATGCGGAGGAAGGCGTAGGTCTCGTTGTCGAGACCGAGGCCGCCTTGGGTGGCGGACTTCGAGAAGAGCGGGATGATGCGCGCCATGTGGACCTCGCTGGCGCGATAGAACAGGATCAGCCCGAGGACGGCGAGCAGGCGGGGGTCGCCGGACAGCGAACGCAGGCCGTCGAGCATCTCCCGGAAGCGTTCCTTGACGGAGCGTCGTTCGGCGTCCGCGGCCGGTTCGGCCGCGAGGCCCCAGGCGTTCGCGCCGAGGGTGATCAGGGCGAGCGTAGCGGCGGCGACCATCGCCCAAGACCAGGCGTCGGCGGTCTGGGGACCATGGGCCATGATGCGTCCGACGACCCAGATCAGGCCGGGCCCGGCGAGCACCGCGCCGACCTTGGTGGCGACGTTGAGGATGCCGGCGTGCGTGGCGCGCGTCCGGTCGTCGAGGGAGGCGACGTAATAACCGTCGAGGGCGAAGTCGTGGACGGCGGCGAGGAGCGAGAGCAGGATGAGGCAGCCGATGATGGCCGTCGTCGCGCCCGGATCGCCGCCGAGGAAGGAGGCGAGCAGGCCGAGGACGGCGGCGATGCCGAGTTCCGACACCAGGATGAAGCGACGCGGATTGAAGCCGCCGACCAGCGGGGACAGCAGGATCTTGAATCCCACGATCACCCCGAACACGGCGACGGCCTGGGTGTTCCGGGCGTCGGGGTAGCCGAGGTCCTTGAGCGCGACGGGCAGGGCCTCGTCACGGACGGCCGCGGGGATCGCTTGGAAGACGTAGGCCGCGAAGACCCAGAGCCACGCGCGCCGGGGGATCTTCGCGAGCTCCTGCATGGCTTAGGCGCCTTCGCCGAGCTGGGCGCGGCCGAAGTGGTCGACGGAGCGCAGCAGGCCGTCGACGAACTTCGTGACGGTGATGTTGAGTCCGAGGAGTTCGGTGTCGGTCAGGTCGAGCATCTCGCCCGGCTTGAAGGTGCGCGCCGTGTCGCTGAGGCGGGCGACGGTCTTCGGCTTGGCCAGTTCGCCGGCGCCATGGACCGTCACGCCGGGCGGCGGGGCCGGGGACTGCGCGTCTCCGTCGGCGGGTTCGGCCGGCACCTCGACGTCCTTCATCGCCTTGAATTCGAGGGTGAGGGCGCCGTCGGGCGTGATGTCGTCGTTGGTCACCAGGCCGCCGCGGGCGAGCACGCGCAAGGCGGCGGCCAGGCTGAAGATGCCGTCTTCGAGTTCGCAGACGATGCCGAACTCCTCCTCGAGCGCCGTGAAGCGCGACTGGAGGTTCATCTTCAGGAAGGACTGGTGCTTCTCGCTGATGATCTTCTCGGTCAGCGGGTCGCGGCGCGGGTTCTTGCCTTGCTCGCGGATGAAGAGGCAGAGCAGGAAGCACTGCGACATGCACTCCGAGGAGAGCGTGAGGAGGTCGTTGATGGTCGTCCGGAGCATCAGGCCGCGGGCGTAGGCAAGCATCTGTTCCGCCGGCAGGTGGGCCTGCGGGACCGGCATCACGCGGGAGACCGTCGAGAAGTGTTCGTAGGCCTTGGGGTCGGCCGTGTGCAGGCCGGCGATGTTGAACGCGAGCATGTCGTGCTGGCGCTGGAGGGCCGTGAAGAAGGTACGGCTGATGTTCTGGAGCGAGAGGACGTTCTCGCCTTTGCCGGGCGTGGGTTGGGACATGGGTCAGTTAGCGGGATTGGAACCCTTGTCCTTGGCGTGGCGAGCCCTTTTACGGGACAGGAAGCCATCCGCGCGGGGCTGGGGGGTGGAGGCGAACCAGGCGAGCGCCAAAGGGGCGATCTCCGCGAGGCTCAGCGGCGGCTGGCCGACGAGCCCGGGGAATCGGTAGCAATGCTCGACGCGTGGTTGGATGTCGGGGTCGAGTCGGCCGCCGGGGATGAGCAGGGCGAGGTGACGGGCCGGGACGCGGACGGGCACGGCGAGGTCGATCTTGCGGCCCATGTCGGGCGAGAGGGCCACCACGCAGCATTTGTCCTCGACGAGCTTGAGCAGGCCCCCGAGGGCGGCGGCGCGCATCAGGCGCAGCTGTTCCATGGCGCCGCGGGAGAGGTGCCAGGCTTCGGGGTCGTAGGCCAGTTTCTCGGAGCCTCCGGAAAGCAGGAGACGCTTGAGGCCGAAGGCGGCCATGCCGCGGGCGATGGCGGCGAGGTCGGCCGGGTCGGTCACGCCGTCGGCGATGACGATGCTTTCCTTGGACTCACGCCACTCGGCGAAGTCGGAGATGCGGGCTAGGCCGGGCTCCGGACGCATGGTGAGGGCGCAGACTTCGCCGCAGGGGCCTTCGGCGGTCTGGGCCAGCTCCATCGGGCCGACGACGCGGGTCTTCACGCCGAGTTCGGCGAAGGTCGCGTCGTGTTCGGCGAGCATCGGCGCGAAGGCGGCCGTCGCGACGACCTCCCGCAGCGCCTTCGGGTGATGCTTGAGGCAGGCGAGCAGCGGGGCCAGGCCTCGGAGGATCAGGCGGTGAGGGTGGGGGTCTTGGGTGTTCACAGGATGCGCCCCTCGTCGAAGTCGATCATGTCGGCGAACGAGATGACGTCCGTGCGGTGCTCGGCGTTCATCTTTCGTTTGGCGTCGTTGAGGGCTTCCCGGCCCATCTCGCTCATGCCTTTCTGGACCAGTTCGCGGTTCCAGACGTGGACGCGGAGGTCGGCGGGGAAAAGGGTCTTGAGGCGGGCGTCGAGGTCGGCCTCGTCACGGGCTTCCCGGACGCCGGCGATGACCTGCTCGGGGTCGACGCCGAGGTGGAGGCAGAGGAAGCGGTCGAAGCCTTTGCAGAAGTTGCGTTGATAGGACTTGGGGAGCTCGCCTTTCAGGTGCTTCCGGATCTTGGCCAGGAAGCGCGGAAGGTGGAGCAGGCCCGTGCCCGGGTGCGGGATGTAGGACGACGGCAGGTCGTAGCAGATCTCGCCGGTGGCTTCCGAGAAGCCGTTGGGGCGAGGGGAGGAAGGCGTGGTCATTTCGAAGAAGAGGCGAGCGGCAGCCATTTCGCGAGCTCGGCCGAGGCGGCGGCCACGTTGGCCGACTGGGCTTGGACGAACGAGGCGGGCGTGCGATCCTTGAGCGGACGGGAGGCGGAGAGGGTCCTGACGCCGACCAGGGTGCCGTCGGATTTCTCGAGCCGGCAGGTGATCTGGAACGAGGCGGAGCCTGCTTTCACGGAGGAACCCGGCAGCGAGAAGATCGAAGGTTCGGGCTCATCCGGAGCCACGATCTCCATCTTGTCCATGGTCAGGAGCAGCACGAGGTGGTCTTCGGGGGGCGTCTGGTTGGTGGTTCGCGCTCCGCCGAGGGCGTTAAGATGTCGTCCCATGGTTTCAGGGAGGGCGCGGTCGAGCGGGGCGATCCAGCGATGTGCGTCTTCGACGTGGACCCATCCGTGGTTGTCGATGAGGACGACGTTGGGGCGGCGGAGCGCCGAAGGGATGATGGCGCGCGGGATGAAGAGCGGCATCCCGGCCGTCGTCGGCACGGCGGACGGCGCGGCGAACTGATGGAAGACGACGGCCTCGCTCTTCTTGTCGAAGATGATGCAACCGCTCAGAAGCGCGGATAGGCTGAGGAGCAGGGCTCGGATGTTCATTTGGCGGGCGGATCCTCCTGAGGGGCGGCCGTCTTCGCGGGAGCCTTGCTGCGGCCCTGGATGATCGTCTCGGGGTTGCGTTCGAGGAAGTCGGCCAGGGAGCGGATCGCCTGGGCCGCCTCCGAGACGTCGGCCAGCGCTTGGTCCAGGTCGCGGCGGGCGGGTGAGCCGGGCTTGGTCAGCGTGCGCAGGTGCTCGGAGGTCTCATTGAGGCGTTCGAGGGCCTTGCGGCCGGCGGCGGCCATGCCTTGGATGTCGGCGGTGACCGGATCGACCTTGCTCGAAAGACGTTTCACCAAGGCGTCTACGCCCTGCATCGCGGCGGAGAAGTCGGCGACGGCGCGGGGGATGGTCGGGTCTCCCGTGATCTTCGCGATGTTGGCCGAAGCGGCCACCAGGTTGCCGTTGATCTTCTCGAATTCGATCTGCGCGGCGCCTTGGTCGATGCGCCCGAGGATGGAGTCCACCTTCTTCGTGATGTTCACGAAGTCGATGCGGCTCAGCTGGTCGAGCGTCTGCGAGATGGCCTTGGTGAGCGCGCCGAGGTTGGAGGGCTGGGTCGGGATCTCCGGCAACGGTCCGTCCTTGGCGTGCAGCTTGAACGTCGTGTCGGGGAAGTAGTCTAGTTCGACGTAGAGCACGCCGGTCACGACCGATTGCTGCTGGAGCTTGGCGCGGAGGCCTTTGCTGATGGAGACGCCGAGCCCTTCCTTCTGGAGCAGGGCTTGATCCAGGCCGCGGCGGGTCAGGAGGTCGGGCGAGAATTCCATGACCACCGGGACGGAGTAGTCGGCGGCCGACTGGCCGGAGGTGTGCAGCAGCACCTGGCTGACCTTGCCGATCGTGACCCCGCGGAACTTGACCGGAGCGCCGATGTCGAGACCGCTGACGGAATCTTCGAAGTAGGCGATGGCCTCCGGCTTGGCGCCCGTGAAGGAGCCGGCGCCGAGGAGGATGACGGCGGCGATGATGAGCAGGATCCCGCCGGCCACGAAGGCCCCGATCAGTGTCATGTTGGCGGAACGGCGCATGGTCAGTCGAGGCGGGCTTGGGAGAAGAAGGCGTGCACCTTCGCGGGTTGGCCAGCCTGAAGGAAGCTTTTCGGCGGACCGTACGCGCCCATGGTGCCCGTCTCAGGGTCGAGGTAAATGCAGAAGTCCGCGGTGCGCAGGATGCTCGGGATCTCGTGGCTGACCAGCACCACGGTGGTGCCGAAGGCCTCGCGGAGGCGGAGGATGAGCTCGTCGAGGCGGCCGGAACTCATCGGATCCAGGCCGGCGCTGGGTTCGTCGAGGAAGATGACGTCGGGGTCCAGCGCCATGGCACGGGCGATGCCGGCGCGCTTGGCCATGCCGCCGCTGATCTCGGAAGGAAGCTTGTCCATCGCGTCGGCGAGGCCGACCAAGGCGAGCTTGTATTCCGCGAGCTGGCGCATCTCCTTGCGCGGGCAGCGCAGGAACTCCCGCATCGGCATCTCGATGTTCTCACGCAGCGTCAGCGACGAGAAGAGGGCGGCGCCTTGGAAGAGGAAGCCGCTGCGGCGGAGGATTAATTGGCGTTCGGCTTCATCGGCGGCGGCGAGATCCACCCCCATCAGGCGGGCGGTGCCGCCGAGCGGCGCGTCCAGCCCGCCGAGGGCGCGCATGAGCGTGCTCTTGCCGCAGCCGCTCGGTCCGACGATGGCGAGGATCTTGCCCGCGGGCAGGTCGAAGCTGAGCCGGTCCATGATGACCTTGCGGCCATGGCCGATGGCGAGGTCGGCGCAGCTGACGATGTCGCCGGTCGTGCTCACAGGTTGAAGAGGTTGAAGATGACGGCGAACAGCGCGTCGGAGACGACGATCAGCGTGATGCCCAGCACCGCGGCCGAGGTCGCGGCCTCGCCGACCCCGAGGGCCGAGCGCTTGGCGACGGCGCCGCGATAGCAGCCGGCCCAGGCGGCGATGAAGCCGAAGGCGATGGACTTGAGGAAGCCCACCAGGAAGCTCTTGAAGGCGATGGCGCGGATCGCCTGCGTGAGGTATTGCTCCACGCTCAGGTCGCCGGCGCAGGCGACCACCATCCCTCCGAACACGCCGACGAAGGTGGCGAATACGGCGAGCAGCGGGACCATCAGCGTGACCGCGAGGATGCGCGGCAGGGCCAGGTATTCGACGGGCTGGATGCCGAGGGCGCGGAGGGCGTCGGTCTCCTGGCTGACGTTCATGCTGCCGAGCTGCGAGGCGAAGGCGGTCGAGGTGCGTCCGCACGCGATGACGCCGGTCATGAGCGCGCCCATCTCGCGGGTCATGGCGAGCGAGACGAGGTTGGCGACGTAGACGGTGGCGCCGACCTGGCGGAGCTGGATGAGACCGACGTAGGCCATGATGAGTCCGGTCAGGAAGCCGAGCAGCGCCACGATCGGCAAGGCGTCGACGCCCGCGGTCTGCAGCTGAAGGGAGAAGTCGGCCCAGTTGACCTTCGCCCGGCCGACGAGCATGCGCGCGAAGCCGAGGGCGGTGTGGCCGATATGTTCGAACGCCCGGGCCCAGGAAGAGCCGCTCTCGACGCCCCAGGTCCCGAACACTTCCAAGAAACCCAGCTTCTCGTCGTCATTGTCCTGAAAGGCGGCTTTCTCAGCCATGCGGACCAAGGACTGAAGCCGGGCCGGAAGGTCGCGCAGGTCCAGGTCGCGGATGTTCTTGCCGTGGGCATGCAGCCAGGCGGGCAGGGAAGAGTCGAAGTCGCCCAGTCCTTCGGCGATGACCTTCACGCGGTCGCCCCGGATGACCACCGAGGGGAGGGTGTCGTCCAGGTTCCAGTTGCCGCCGACCGTCACCACGGCGAGGCCGTCGGCGCGGACTTCCGTCCGGGCAAAAGGCGAGCCTGAGGGCGGTTGGGACATCCTGATGGTCAAATACTTGGACACCCAACCGTTCACAAGTCAGAAAGGCATTGTCCCTGCCTGCTTCGTTCGCTTTGCTGAACCTTCGTCGATGTCCGTCACCCGTCCATTCACCCTCCTTTGCCTCGCCGTTCTCGCGTCGGCGGCGGAGCCTGCGGCCAAGCCTTGGGTGGTCGCCGTCACGGAGGAGAACGACAAGTTCACGCCCACCAACAAGGATCGCTACTACACGCAGGGCTTGAAGATCTCGGTCAACTGCGACGATCAAACCTTCTTCTCCCTGACGCAGGAGATCAACACGCCGTCCGATACGTCGAATCCTCCGTCGGTCACGCCGCCGTACACCGATCTGCCTTACTCCGGCGCGCTCTATGTCGGCTGGGGTTATGGCCGGGTGCTTGAGCGCGGCGGCAAGCGCGACAGCCTGTTTTCCGTCGAGGCCAAGCTCGGCGTCATCGGTCCTTCCGCCGGCGGCGAGACGGTCCAGAATAAGTTCCACGACCTCATCGGTACGCCTCAGGCGGTCGGCTGGGGAACCCAGCTGCCGGATGAGCTGCTCATCAACCTCGACGGGGAGTTCCGACATCGCTTCGACCTCGATGGGCCTGACCGCGATACCCGCGACCTCATCGCCCGCGCCGTCCTGCAGCTCGGCACCCTCCGGACCGAAGCGATCTTCGGCGCCCAGTTCCGCTGGGGCTCCGACCTGGGCCGTTCCTGGGGCCACAGTTATATCCGTCACTCCAACGGTTACGATCCCTCGGCCGACCTGCGGGGGCCTGAGAAGGCTGGCATCGCCTTCTGGGGCTTCGCCGACACGCAGGTCGAGGTCATCGTGCGCAACTACGCCACCGACGGCACCAACTTCCGCGACTCGCGCGCCGTCACCCGCTCACCCATCATCCTTCAGGCCGCCCTCGGGGCGACGCTGCAGTTCACCTCCTGTTCGCTGACCTATTTCTGCGCCGCCCGTACCAAGGATTTCGAGACGCAGGACGGCTTCCATCTTTTCGGCGGACTGAAGGGCCAATTCCTATTCTGAACATGTCCGTCATCGCCGTCGTCGACGTAGGCTCCAATTCCATCAAGGTCGCGGTCATCGGTGCGGCCGATCGCCGCGAGCTCGGGCGCAAGTCCGAAGCCGTCCGTCTTCAGCCGGAGGGTGGTCCGGCCGAACCCTTCTCATCCGAAGCCAAGGCTGAAGCCATCGCGGCCATCGGCCGCCTGGTCGCCTACGCCCGTTCGCTGGGCGCCACACGGATCTGCCTGCTCGCCACGAGCGCCGTACGCGAGTCCGTCAGCCGTCAGGATTTCGCCCGCGAGGTCGAAGCCTCCGTCGGTCTGCCTCTGACCATCGTCTCCGGCGAGGTGGAGGCCAGGCTCGCCGCGGCGGGCGTGCGCGCCGATCCTGCCTACCAGGCTTATGCCGACATCCTGTCGTTCGATCTCGGCGGCGGCAGCCTCGAGGTCTCCGTCCTCCGCGGTCAGCGTTGCGTGCACGCCCGCAGTTTCCCTCTGGGTTCGGTCCGACTGACTCATGGTTTCCTGCGCGGCGGACAGGGGCCGGTGGACGAGCTTGACCAGCTTTCCATCCGGACCCACCTCCTGGCCTCTCTGCAGACCGTGGTCCCGGCTGGCGCGGCGGACAAGTTCCTGATCGTCGGAGCCGGGGGCGTCTTCGCCGCCGTCGCCTTGCACCTCGAGGCCTTGGGCGAAGCCCCGGTCGGTGGTCGCCTGCCCATGCTGCGTATCCGCGAGCTGCGTGACCGGATGTGCGCCGCGGATCTGGCTGGGCGCCTTTCCATCCCCGGTATCCCGCCCGAAAGGGCCGATATCATGCCCGCCGCCCTGATCACCCTCTGCGTGCTGGCCGACCTCACGGGCGCGGAGGCTTTCCATCTTTCTAACTACGGCGTTCGACACGGGATGGTGGAGCTGCTCCTTGGTCCTTCAGGAGAACATCTCTGAACATGCGACCTCTTCTCTTCCTCCTGCTGGCCGTCGTCGGCCTTCCCGCCGCCACCGAGCAGGGCAAGGTCCTTTCGGTGGGGTCTGACGGGTCGGCGAAGATATCCTTGGCCGGCAAGGATGGCGCGGTCCTGCTCCGACGTTTCTCGGAGGGCGACCGCAAGGTCGGCTGGCTCGGCCGCCTGATCCGTTACGACGCCGTCACCGAAGGAGCCGAGACCTTCGCCCGCGGCGTCGTTTCCGCCGACCCGGAGGAACTCCGTCGCGTCGCCGAAGTCACCGATGTCCTCCGCCGGGAGACCGTCGACAAAGGACGCATGGTGACCCGCATGCCGAATGAACTGATGCCAAACATGGCGCTCTGGGATCAAGACGGTCGGCTGGTGACGAAGAAGGACCTGCTCGGGCACGCGATCGCCCTGAACTTCATCTTCACCAGCTGCCGCGTCGCCCGCATGTGTCCGGCTTCGACCGCCTGCATGAAGTCCCTCGGCGACCGTCTCGCCAAAGATCCCGCCGCCGCGGGCATCCGCCTGGTGACGATCACCTTCGACCCGGAGACCGATTCCCCCGGCCAGCTCCGCGCTTATGCGGACGGTTATGGCATCGACCATGCCCGCCATCGTTTCCTCACCGGCGACGCCGGCCAGATCAAGGACCTGCTACGCCATTACGGCATCCAGACCCTGCGTGACGACGGCACCATCGTGCACAACGCCGCGCTCATCGTCATCACCCCGGAGGGACGAATCGCCTTCCGCAACGAAGGGCCGTCCTTTGACGCCGAAGAAATCGCCCGCCGCCTGCTTTCCCTCGAGGGAGGCGCCGGAGCCCGACGCTGATGTCGAACCCCCGCCAAGTCGGCATCATCACGGCCGTCGCGGTCCTGGGGTTCTTCGGCCTGCGTTCCCTGCCTGACACCCAGTGCACGTTCCTGCATGCCGATCATGAACCGGTCGTGGTGGACGGCCTTGAGTTCTGCGGGCTCAACGAGGAGGCCAACTTCTATTCCCCGAAAGGCCTGCGCTTCCCCGTGGAGCTGAAGGTGGTCTTGGATGCGGAAGGCAAAGCGGGCGAGGTGCGTCTCCTCAAGGACGACGGTCACCCTTATTACGCGCACGAGGTGGCGGTCTCCCATACCCAGCGCGTGCACCTGCATCTTCGCCAGCTCGGCGGGGGGCGGCAGTATGCGCACCTTCACCCTCAGCCGGCCGACGACGGGTCCTGGCGCTTCGAAGTGCCGGCCCACCTGCGCGGCATCGGCTTGCGGGCCTATGTCGATTTCAGCGATGTGCGTACTTCGCGGACCATGATGGCCGAGGCGGAGGTCGCGCCTGCTTTCACCACGGCCGGAGCGCCGCCCGCCCCGGTCCCTCGCAACCGCATCGTGGAACTCACCACGTCGACCAGCCAGACCGGTTCCTCCGCGATGATCCGGCTTCGCCTGTCGGGACTCGAAGGCAGGAAGCTTCGTCTCAAGCCGATCATGGGTTCCTTGGGGCATGCGGTGGTCTTCTCCGTCGACCGTCCTGACGCCGGCTACGCCCATATGCATCCGACCCTCGAGGGCGGCGAGTATGCGGAGGATCCGACGCTCGCTTTCCGGCTGCGTCTGCCCGCCCCTGGGACGTACGATTTCTGGCTCAACCTCAACGACGGGCAGGAGGAACTCCTGCGCGCGACGTTGGTCGTCACGCCTTGAGCTGACGGAAGTAGTCGATCGTCTCGACCAGTCCGGCGGCGACGGAGGAACGCTGCCGCCAGCCGGCGGCGAGGAGGCGTTCGTTGGACGCCAGGGAATGGCGCACGTCCCCGGCCCTCGTCGGCAGGTGCTCGATGCGGGATTTCGAACCCGTGAGGCGGACGATCTCCGTGGCCAGCTCAAGGATGGACTGGCTGCGGCCGTAACCGACGTTGTACGTGCCATGCATCTCCGCCGAAGCGCCGGCGAAAGCGAGCGCGCCGACGATGTCGGTGACGTGGATGAAATCCCGGGTCTGTCCGCCGTCGCCATGGATGCCGATCGGTTCGCCGCGGAGGGCTTTGGCGATGAAGATCGGGACCGCCGCGGCATAAGCCGAGCGTGGGTCCTGGCGCGGACCGAACACGTTGAAGAAGCGCAGGCTCGTCGTGCCGAGCCCGTGCGAACGCCGGTAGGCTTCCAGCAGACGTTCGCCGGCGAGCTTGGTCTCCGCATAGGGCGACTTCGGCTCGGGAGGCATGGTCTCCAGCTTGGGCACGGTCGGATTGTCCCCGTAGATGGCGGCGGACGAGGCGAGCACGACCTTGCGGACGCCGGCGGTCATGGCCGCATCGAGGACGCGGCGGGTGCCCTCGGTGTTGAGTTCGGCGCACTCGGCGGGCTTGGCCACGGATTCCGGCACCGAAACCATCGCGGCGAGGTGATAGACCTCCTCGGCGCCGGCGATCGCCTCGCGCAAGGTAGCCTCGTCAAGAATCGATCCGCGCATGAAGCGGCAGTCCACTCCTTCGAGGTTGCGGTCGTGACCGCTGCGGAGGTCGTCGAGGACGGTCACTTCGCCGCAGGAGGCGAAATGCCGCGCAAGGTGCGAGCCGATGAAGCCGGCCCCGCCGGTGATGAGGACGCGGCTCATGAGCGTTCGACGATGGCGCGCATGGCGGGAAGCTGCTCCTCGATCGAGGCGACGAGTTTGAACTGAGTCCGGGCGCGGTCGAGATTGTGCGCGGGGCGCTTGATCTTGAAGTAGGTGTCGCCTTCGAGCCAGTCGGTCAGGAACCGCAGGCCGATCTCGAAGGTGATGAGCTTGCCGGCGAAGGGCAGGAGCTCCTTCTCGCGGGGCGTCAGGAAGCCACGCGCGGAGGACAGGTAGCCGCGGACCAGCGCCTCGAACATCGGCAGCTGCATCGTGACCTTGGCGAGGTCGGTCTCGTCTTCGGCGGCGGGCGAGGTCGAGGTGCGCACGAGGTCGCCGAAGTCGTAGAGCGCCGAGCCGGGCATCACCGTATCGAGGTCGATGACGCAGACGCCTTCCTGGGTCACGTCATCGAGGAGGACGTTGTTCAGCTTGGTGTCGTTATGCGTCACCCGTTCCGGCAGGGTGCCGTCCCGGAGGGCGTCGACGACCACGCCGACCTCATGGGCGCGCGCCAACGCGAAGGCGATCTCCGGCACCGCCATGGCGGCGCGTCCATGGGCGTCGACCGCCAGGGCGGCCTGGAAGCGGGCGTAGCGGCCGGGGGTGTGATGGAAGCCGGGGATGGTCTCATGCAGACGGCCTCCGGGAAGGTCGGCGAGCAAGGCTTGGAAGGCTCCGAAGGCCTTGGCGGCGGCCTCGGCTTGGGCGGCGGAACGCACGACGTCGTGACCGGTCGCGCCTTCGATGAAGTCGTAGCAGCGCCAGCGGTTCCCGGCGGCGTCGACATGCCAGGACTTTTCCTTCTGCGTGGGGATGAGCCGAAGCGCCCGACGATGCGCATCGTTCGCGCCTGCGGCGCGGAGTCTGGCGTGGGCGTGGGCGCAGACGCGTTCCACGTTTTCCATCAGCAGGTCGGGCTGCTTGAAGACGTGGTGGTTGATGCGCTGCAGGACGAAGCGCCGAGGGTTCGGCGTGGCTTCGACCAGGACGAGGAAAGTGTCGTTGATGTGACCGCTGCCGTAAGGAGCCGCCGACAGCACCTTGCCGCCGAACGCGAATTCGGCGGCAACGACCAGGGCTTCGTCGGCGGTGGCGGACATGTCAGGACCAGAGGCTCGCCGGATACGCGCCGGACCGCACCTGTCGGAGGATGCTTTCCTGGACGACGGGCTTGTCTTCGCGGTAAGTGACGCCGAACCAGGCGGAATCCGTGCGGAGCACCTGGCAGGTCGCCTGTCCGGAGCGGATCAGGTTGCCGACGGACATCGGGATGTAGGCCTCGCTCTTCATCTCCGAGCCCTTGGCGCGGAGGAAGGCGTCGAAGTCGGCGGCGAGCTGCGGGAAGATGGCCGGGGTGAAGCCCCACATGTTCATCGAGACCGGCTCCTCGCCCGACAGGCTGACCGTCGTGCCGTCTTCGCCGCGGTGTTCGGCGCCGACGGCGAGCTTGGAGATCTTCGTCAGTTCCTGGATGTCGGTGAGCTTGCCGGAGGCGTCGGTCTGGCAGACGCCGCGGGCGACCGTGCCGTGCTCCGAAAGCGTGTGTTTGAGCGTGAAGCCGACCATCGAGTAGGCCGTCGAACGGACGTCCAGCGCCTGCAGGTGACGCCCCAGCACGGCGTAAGAATCCTGGCCGTAGAAGTCGTCGGCGTTGATCACGGCAAAAGGCGTGTCGACGGCCTGGCGGGCGCAGAGGATGGCATGCGTCGTGCCCCAGGGTTTTTCACGACCGGCGGGGACGGAGAAGCCGGCCGGGAGCTGGTCGATGGTCTGGAAAGCGAAGCCGACTTCGATCCGGCCGGCGAACTTCGCGGCGATGCGCTCGCGGAAATCCTTCTCGAAATCGGGCCGGATGATGAAGACGACCTTGCCGAAGCCGGCGCGCAGGGCGTCGAAGACGGAGTAGTCGAGGATGGTCTCGCCGGAGGGGCCCATCGGGTCGATCTGCTTGAGGCCGCCGTAGCGGCTGCCCATGCCGGCGGCGAGGACGAGAAGGGTGGGTTTCATGTCAGAGGGATTTGCGGATGCGGGCGGTCACGTCGGCCTTGAGGCGGTCGATGAAGCCGAGCACATAGTCGAGAGGGTCGATCGAATCGTCCTGCGCCAGCGGGGTGAGGTCCATCGCCCACTGCATGGCGGTCTCCTGGTCGGTCGAATGCGCCTGGCTGAAGGTGGCGTTGGCCGTCCGACGTCCGATGACGGCGAGGTCGTAGCGTTTGCCGCCGGCGATCTGCGTGGCGAAGACTTCGTTCAAGGCCCGGGCGAGGTCAGGGCGTTCCGAGACCGGCATCGGGGTCTTCTCGGCGTCGACGAGCCAATCGAGGTCGCGCCAGACTTCGCAGCCGTAGACCTTCTTGGGCCGGTCGGAGCTGGGCAGGAGACGGATGGCTTCGATGCAGCGAAGCGCGCAACCGACGTGGGTGTCATGCTTGTCCGCCAGATTGTGCAGGTAGACCGCTTCGGGGCGGGTGGCTTCCAGGATGCGGAGAAGGTCGTCGCGCACGGACGCCTCGCGGGCGTCGCGGACGGAGGCGCTGGGATAGCCCAGCTGGGCCATGAAGGAATATCGTCCGATCACGGCGGCGGCGTCCTGCTCGCGGATCCGTTCGGCGGCGATCTGGTCGTCGGTCCAATCCTTGAACTTGCCGGCGCGGGAGCTGCCGCGTCCGTCGGTGATGGTCACGCCGCCAAACCAGCGGTCGGCTCGGTCGTAGCAGGCGAGGATCCCGTGGAAGGCCATGAACTCCAGGTCGTCCTGGTGGGCGCCGATGCCGAGGTGGGTGGTCCGGCGCAAGGCCTCCGGGGCGGCCATGCCGTCCGGGATCATGAGTCTGGCTCGCGGGTTGAGCGGGATCATCGGCGAAGGGAAGGGAGGGAGGCGGCGGCGACGGCCTGGCCGTGACGCTTATCCTTCTCGGAGGGCACGACGAGGTCGATGCGAAGTTCGGGGAATTCGTCGCGGAGGACCGTTTGGGCGTGTTCGATGATGACGCTTCCGCCTTGGCCGGAGGTCACCCGGCCCATGATCAGGAGGCAGCCCATCTCGTAGAAGCTGGCGAAATGCGCGATCGAGTAGCCCAGCGCGATGCCGATCGCTTCGTAGACCTTGCGCGCGCGAGGGTCGCCTTGGAGCATCAGGCGCTGGAGTTCTTCGAGTTGCTCGGGAAGTTTCAGGGAGGGCGGCAGTGCGATGCCGGCCAGCGGCAGGAGACGGCCCACGCCTTGCTGGCTGAAGTATTGCACGGCGCAACCTTGGTCGCCCGACCATTCGTCGGCGGGTCCGTCAGGACGATAGTCGACCGGCACGAAGGCCAGTTCGCTCAGCCAGTTCGTCAGATTGCCCGCCTGGTCGACGTAGCCGGCGGCCACGCTCGTTCCCATGGCCACGCCCAATACGGCGTTACGGCCGAGGGACATCGAAGCCGCCAAGGCGGTCACGTCGCCGTCATTGAGCACTTCGAACGGCACGCCGTATTCGCGGGCCAGATCGACGAACATGTCCCGCACCTTGGCGTCGAAGACGGCCTCATCCCGGACACCGCGGAAAAGGGAGGCGATGCGGACCTTGTTGTTGACGTAGACGCCGGCGGAGGAGCCTCCGATGGCGTCAACGCGGGGCAGATGCCGCGCGGCAAGTTCCAAGGAGTGACGGATGCCGGCGAGGTGGTAGGCAGGGTCGGACTGGAAATAGGGATCCCACTTCACCTCTTCGGAGAAGACGACCTTGCCGTCGATCACCGCGGCGCATTTGCGGTCCGAACCGCCGAGGTCGAAGCCGATGCGGCAGCCGTCGAGGTTCCTGCCCAGCGGAAGGTGGGCAGCGGAGGCGCCAGGGAGTTCGGCCTCGGTGACGACGGAGAAGCCCAGCGGCTTTTCAAAGACCTTGCGGAAGAAGTCGGCGTCGAAGCCTCGTTTCCCGGAGGGGGCGTAGTCGGCCTTCAGTCGAGCGGTCAGCGTGGCCGCCTGGGGGCCGCTGAGCAGG
The DNA here is from genome assembly GCA_030834165.1 of Verrucomicrobiota bacterium. Classification (GTDB taxonomy): domain Bacteria; phylum Verrucomicrobiota; class Verrucomicrobiia; order Opitutales; family UBA953; genus UBA953. The sequence goes on along the minus strand of JAURFU010000001.1, from coordinate 86,838 downwards.
ACGTCCGAACCACCGCGTGACCAAAGCAGGAACTTGACCGTGCGTTCGACGTGAAGGTAGGTGGCGGCGTCGTCGGCTCCCAGGGCGAGCACCTGCGTGCGGAAGAGGGAAGCCGTGCCGTCGGTGCGCCGCAGCGCGATCGTCAGCTCCGAAGCTCCGGCGGTCGCGGCGCAGCGACGGAGATAGGCTCGCGTCCAGAGGGCGGCCGGCACCAGTCCCGGGTCGATGGACGAACGATGGCGTGGGGCGACGTCCATCGTCAGGTTCAGAGGCGCTTGGCCGCCGCGGCGTCGAGGTGGAACGTGCAGTCCTGATGCCGCTGCAGCCAGGTCGCCGGACAGCCGGCGGAAGGCGTCTCCTTCACGGCGCGGGCGACGATGTCGGCTTTCGTCTCCCCGAAGGCTAGCAAAGCGACGCGGCGGGCTTCGAGGATGGTCGCCACGCCCATCGTGAGCGCTCCATGGGGGACTTGGGCGAGGTCGCCGAAGAAGACCGAGTTGTCCTTACGGGTCACCTCATCGAGGTGGACCCAGCGGGTGCGGCTGTCGACGGCCGAGGGCGGTTCGTTGAAGCCGATGTGTCCGGTCCGGCCGATGCCGAGGACCTGCAGGTCGATGCCTCCGGCCGCGCGGATGGCGGCTTCGTAGGCCGCGCATTCGCCAGCGGGATCGGCGGCGCGCCCGTCAGGGATGTGGATCGCCGACTTCGGGATGTCGAGATGACCGAACAGGTTCGCCTCCATGAAGTAGCGGTAGGACTGGGCGTGGTCCGGTCCCAGGCCTTCGTATTCATCGAGATTGAACGTGATCACCGAGCGGAAGCTGAGACCCTCTTCTCGGTGGAGGCGGATCAGTTCCGCATAGAGGGGCAGGGGCGTGGAGCCCGTGGCCAGGCCCAGCACCGTCGGCTTGCCCGATTTCGAGCGTATCTCGATCAGGTCGGCTATCTCCCGGGCGATCGCCTGCGCGGCGGACTGCTTGTCGGGGTGGAGCCTTGTCCTGATCATCTTAGCCGAGGGTCGTGAGCATGCGCGCGATCTCGTCGCGCTTGGCCTTGGCTTCGTCGAGCTGCTTGCGGGCCCCTTCGAGGATCTTGGGCGGAGCCTTGGAGACGAACGCTTCGTTCGTGAGCTTCGCTTCGCCGGCGGCGACCGCCTGCTCGAGTTTCGCGAGTTCCTTGGACAGACGGACCTTCTCGGCGGCTACATCGACCGCGCCGGAGAGTTCGAGCATGACCGTCCCGACGGAGGTCAGCGAGCCCGTGCGGCCGCCGGCGTCGTCGGCGAAGCCGAGATCGGCGAGGCCGGCGAGGCTGCTGAGCTTCTCCCGGTTGGCGGTGAGGAGGGCCTTGGCCGTCGCGTCCTTCGCGACGACGGTGACCACCGAGTCGCGGCGGGTGGCCTGGTTGGCCTGGGATTTCAGCGCGCGGACCGAAGCGACGAATTCACGCAGCAAGGCCACGTCCGCGACCTTGGCCGCGCTGAGCTTGATGCCGTGCTCGCGGAGGACCCGGAGCAGGTCGCCGCCGGTGCCGGTGTGGTGGTTCTGGATGAAATCGTGCTCGGCGCCGTAACCCAGGAGGTGCCAGAGCTCCTCCGAGATGAAGGGCGCCACCGGGTGGAGGAGCAGGAGGAACTGACGCAGCACGAGGTCCTGGACCGCGAGGCAGTTGCCCACCAGCGCCGGATCCTTGAGGCGGGCCTTCGAGGCTTCGACATACCAGTCGCAGAAGTCGCCCCAGAAGAAGGAGTAGAGACCTTGGGCGTAGGCCGTGAACTCGTGCTCCTCGAGGTTCTTGGTGGTGCCGTCGGTGAGTTCGGCGAGCCCTTGCAGGATCGCGAAGTCATCGTCGTCGAGCTGGGAGGCCTTGATGCGGCCGACGACGGCGGCGAGCGTCGCGTTGTCGGCCATCGGGCCGGACATCTGACGGAAGCGGGCGGCGTTCCAGAGCTTGTTGCAGAAGTTGCGGCCTTGGGCGACGCGATCCTCATCGAAGAGGATGTCCTGGCCCTTGGGCGCGATCGAAAGCAGGCCGAACCGCAGGCCGTCGGCGCCGAACTTGGCGATCAGGTCGAGCGGCTCGGGCGAATTGCCGAGGGACTTCGACATCTTGCGGCCGAGCTTGTCGCGGATGATGCCGTTGAAATAGACTCGCTTGAACGGGATGCGCTGGCGGATCTCGTCGTCGGTGAGCGTCTTCTTCTCGGGACCGTGGAGTTCGAGGCCGGCGATGATCATGCGGGCCACCCAGAGGAAGATGATGTCGGGGCCCGTGGCGAGGGCGCCGGTCGGATACCAGTGCTTGAGTTCCTCGGTCGTCTCGCCCGGCTTGCGCCAGCCGATGGTCGCGAGGCACCAGAGCCAGGAGGAAGCCCACGTGTCGAGGACGTCCGGATCCTGCTCCCAGTCGGCGGCGTCGGCGGGGGCCGTGAGGGAGACGTGCAGGTTCTTCGGATCGTTGCGGTCGGCGCCCTTGCGATACCAGACCGGGATGCGGTGGCCCCACCAGAGCTGGCGGCTGACGCACCAGTCCTGGATGTTCTCGAGCCAGTGCAGGTAGGTCTTGGTCCAGCGTTCCGGGTGGAACTTGATGATGCCCGAGGTGACGGCCCGCTTGGCTTCGTCGATCTTCGGATAGCGGATGAACCACTGTTCGCTCAGGCGGGGTTCGATCGGCACGTCGGCGCGTTCGGAGAAGCCGACCGTGTTCTCGTAGGGTTCGGTCTTCACCAGCGCGCCCAGCTCCTCGAGGAGTTTCTCGGCGGCGTGGCGGGCCTTGAAGCGTTCCATGCCCGCGAGCGGGCCGGCGTCGGCGTTCATCGTGCCGTCCGGGTTCATCACGTCGATGACCGGCAGCTGATGGCGCTTGCCGATGTCGAAGTCGGTGCGGTCATGGGCCGGGGTGACCTTGAGGACGCCCGTGCCGAATTCCTTCTCGACCGCGGCGTCGCCGACGACCGGGATCCGCGCGCGAGGGAAGGGGCGCCAGACATGCTTGCCGATGAGGTGCTTGTAGCGTTCGTCTTCGGGATGCACCGCCACGGCGGCGTCGCCGGGGATGGTCTCGGGGCGCGTGGTCGAGATCTCGAGGAAGGTCCCGGGGATCTCGGCGACCTCGTAGCGCATGCGATAGAGCGAGCCTTTCGAGGGCTTCATGATCACCTCTTCGTCGGACAGGCCGGTCTGTGAGACCGGGCACCAGTTCACCATGCGCTTGCCGCGGTAGACGTAGCCGCGTTCGTAGAGCGTGACGAAAGTCTGCAGGACCGCCTGCGAGTAGCCGGCGTCGAGCGTGTGCACGGTGCGGTCCCAGTCGCAGGAGGCGCCGAGCTTGCGGAGCTGGCCGAGGATGATGCCGCCGTGCTTGTCGCGCCATTCGGAGGCGGCTTGGATGAACTTCTCGCGGCCGAGGTCGTGGCGCGTCTTGCCTTCCTTCTGGCGGAGTTCCTTTTCGACGCGCGACTGCGTCGCGATGCCGGCGTGGTCGGTGCCGGGGAGCCAGAGGGCCGATTTGCCTTCCTGACGGGCGCGGCGGACCATGATGTCCTGCAGCGTGTTATTGAGCAGGTGACCCATGTGGAGCACGCCCGTGACGTTGGGCGGAGGGATCATCACCGCGAAGGACTCGCGGGAGGGGTCGACCTTGCCTTGGAAGCAGCCCGCCGAGACCCAGCGGTCGTACCACTGCTGTTCGACGCCTTGCGGCTCATAAGATTTGGGGATTTCGGCCATCGGAAAGGGGAATGATTAGGGGTTAAGTTGGGGATTGAAAAGAACGGACTAGGCGGGCATCAAGATAGCCAAGCCAGGCCCCATGCAACGGGTGGCCGACGAATCCCGCCAGGTCCGGAAGGAAGCAACGGCAGTCAGTCCATCCGTGTGCCGTGGCAAGCCTGGCCCCTTGCTTTTCAATCGACGCCTTCCCTTCAATTGGGAGGGCGTCCTGTTTGGGCCGTAAAACAAGAAAGGGTGCTATTCGCACCCTTTCGTTCGATAATCCGGACTCGCTCAGAGCGAGTGGATGCTCGACTTGCTGACGGCCATCGCGGCTTCCTTGAAGGACTCGCTGACGGTCGGGTGGGCGAAGCAGGTGCGGGCCACGTCTTCGGCGCTGCCGCCGTATTCCATGTGGGCGCAGGCGGCGGCGATCATCTCGGAAGCGCCCTTGGCGACCATCTGGACGCCGAGGAGCTTGTCGGTCTTGGCGCAGGCGATGACCTTGACGAAGCCGGCGGTGCCGTCGGAGGCGATGGCGCGTCCGTTGCCGGCGAGCTGGAACTTGCCGATCGCGACTTCGATGTTCTTGGCCTTGGCTTCGGCTTCGGAGAGGCCGACGCAGGCGACTTCGGGGTCGGTGTAGATGACGCCGGGGATGACGCCGTAGTTCACGTGGCCGTGCTTGCCGGCGAGGTTCTCGGCGACCGCCACGCCTTCTTCCTCGGCCTTGTGGGCGAGCATCGGGCCGGCGACGACGTCGCCGATGGCGTAGACGCCGGGGAGGTTGGTCTGGAAGTGTCCGTCGATGATGATGCGGCCGCGCTCATCGAGCTTGAGGCCGGCTTCCTGGGCGCCGAGGCCGGTCGTGTTGGCCTTGCGGCCGACGGCGACGAGGATCTTGTCGGCGGGGAATTCGAGGGCCTTGCCGTCGCGTTCGGCGGTGAGGGCGGAGCCGGCGGCGGTCTTCTTGACGCCGGTGACCTTGGCGCCGAGCTCGAACTTGAGGCCTTGCTTCTCGAAGGCGTTCTGCGCGGCCTTGGCGACATCGGCGTCGTAGGCGGGGCCGCCGATGCCCGGGAGCATCTCGACGACGGTGACCTGGGAGCCGAGGCGGGCCCAGACGGAACCGAGCTCGAGTCCGATCGCACCGGCGCCGACGACGACCATCTTCTCAGGGACGGACTTCAACGAGATGCCGTGGTCGGAGGAGATGACGGTCTCGCCGTCGAACTTCATGAAGGGCAGCTCGACCGGCACGGAGCCGGTGGCGATGAGGATGTTCTTCGTCTCGAGGGTGCGGTCGCCGGCGGTGGAGCGCACGAGGACCTGGCCGGACTTCACGAGGCGGCCGAGACCGCGGACGACCTCGACGTTGCGCTTCTTGAGCAGCGCGCCGACGCCCATGTTGAGCTGGGCGACGACCTTGTCCTTGTTGGCAAGCATCGCGGCGACGTCGAAGGTGAGCTTCTCGGCGCCGACGAGTCCGTGCTTCTTGCCGTGCACGGCGTGCTGGTAGACTTCGGTGGAGTGGAGCAGGGCCTTGGACGGGATGCAGCCGACGTTGAGGCAGGTGCCGCCGAGGGAGTTGTCCTTCTCCACGAGGGCCACCTTAAGGCCGAGCTGGCCGGCCTTGATGGCGGCCACGTAGCCACCGGGGCCGGAGCCGATTACGACGAGATCGAATTGAGACATTGCGGTAGGAATCAGGGAAAGGTTCAGACGCCGAACAGCAGGCGCTGCGGGTCTTCGATGTATTGGCGCACCTTGACGAGGAACGTCACGGCCTCCTTGCCGTCGATGAGGCGGTGGTCGTACGAGAGGGCGAGGTACATGATCGGACGGATCACGACCTGGCCGTTCTCGGCGACCGGACGTTCGACGATGTTGTGGAGGCCCATGATGGCGGCCTGCGGGTGGTTGAGGATCGGCGTCGAGAGCATCGAGCCGTAGATGCCGCCGTTGGAGATGGTGAAGACGCCGCCCTGGAGCTCAGGCAGCTGGATCTTGCCGTCGCGGGCGCGCTTGCCGAAGTCGCCGATCGCCTTCTCGATGCCGGCGAAGTTGAGCTGGTCGCAGTCGCGGACGACGGGGACCATGAGTCCCTTGTCGGTGCCGACGGCCACGCCGATGTCGAAGAAGTGGTTCTCGATGATGTCCTCGCCGTCGAGCTGGGCGTTGATCGCCGGCACTTCCTTCATCGCCTGGACGGCGGCCTTCACGAAGAAGGACATGAAGCCGAGCTTGACCCCGTATTTCTTGAGGAATTCTTCGCCGTGACGTTTGCGCAGCTCCATGACGGGGGCCATGTTGACCTCGTTGAAGGTCGTGAGCATCGCGGTCTCGGACTTCGCCTGCACGAGGCGCTCGGCGATCTTGCGACGCAGCGGGGACATGCGCTTGCGCGAGGTACGGCCGTCGCGCGAAGGGATGACGACCGGGGCGGAGGAAGCGGCGGACGGGGCGGCGGCCGGAGCGGTGGCGCGGATCGGTGCCTGGCCGGAAAGCGCGGCGAGCATGTCGCCCTTGGTGACGCGGCCGGCCTTGCCGGTGCCTTCGACGCCGGCAGGATCGAGGCCGGTCTCGGCGGCGATGCGACGGACGGACGGAGAGACTTCGGCGGCGGCGCCGGACTTGGCGGCGACCGGCGCAGGCTTGGTCGCAGGCGCGGCGTCGGGCGCGGCAGCCGGCGCAGGCGCAGCCTTGGCGGCGGGCGCCGGGGCGGCGGGCGCGGAAGGAACATTGCCGGCGGCGCCAGCTTCGATCGACGCGACGACCTGACCGACGACGACGTCGGTGCCGGCGTTCACGACGATGGTGATCTTGCCGTCGACTTCGGCGGTGCCTTCGGAGGTGACCTTGTCGGTCTCGTACGAGAAGAGCGGCTGACCCTTGCGGACGGCGTCACCGGACTTGACCAACCAGGCGGCCAGGAGGCCCCCGGTGATGGATTCGCCCATGGGAGGGATTTTGACTTCGACGGCCATGAAAGTTGGGTGGTCATCAAATTGGAACCCATTCCGAGGCCTTTCAACGGGGAAATAGCCGTTTAAACGACCTTAGGGGGTCGTTCAGGGGGTAGTAGGCGGGCGAGTTAAGCCGGTAAAATCGGCTACTGACCCTTATTAGACGCCAAAGGCTTGTCGGATGACGTCGGCCTGCTCGATCTTATGGACTGAGAGGAATCCGACGGCCGGGGAGGCGGCGGCATCACGTCCGGCGTAAGCCGGGCGGAGGCCGAGGGTGTCTTCGATCAGCGGGGCGACGAAAGACCAGCCACCCATGTTCTTGGGCTCGTCCTGCACCCAGACGACCTTCTTCGGCGATCCGAGGTCGGCATGAAGCCTGGCGAGCGTGGCGGAGTCGAAGGGGTAGAGCTGCTCAACGCGCACGATGGTCGTCGCGGTGTCGTTGCGGGCGGCGCGCTCGGCGTCGAGTTCGTAGAACACTTTGCCGGAGCAGAGCAGCAGCCGCTCGGTCTTGGTGGCCGGGGTGGCGTCGGGCAGGATGGCGTGGAAGCGGCCTACGGTCAGGTCGGCGACCGTGCTGACACAGGCCTTGTGACGGAGCAGGCTCTTGGGGGTCATGACGACCAGCGGCTTGCGGAGGTCGGATTTCACCTGACGACGCAGCGCATGGAAGAGCTGGGCGGGGGTGGAAGGCTGGACGACTTGAAGATTGTTCTCGGCGCAGAGCTGGAGGAAGCGTTCGAGGCGGGCGGAGGAGTGTTCCGGCCCCTGACCCTCGTAGCCGTGCGGGAGGAGCATGACGATCCCGCTGGTCTGTCCCCACTTCGACTCGGCGGAAGCGATGAACTGGTCGATCATGATCTGCGCTCCGTTGGCGAAGTCGCCGAACTGGGCTTCCCAGATGACCAACGAATCGGGGGCTTCAAGCGAGTAGCCGTAGTCGAAGCCGAGGACCGCGTATTCGGAGAGGGAAGAGTTGACGAGTTCGATCTCCGCGCCGGCGATCGAGCCGAGCGGGCAGTATTCGGCGTCGTTCGAGGGGTCGTGCAGCACGGCGTGACGGTGGGAGAACGTGCCACGTTCGCAGTCCTGGCCGGAGATGCGCACCGGATAACCTTCGGCGAGCAGCGAGGCGAAGGCGAGGCCTTCGCCGAGGCTCCAGTCGATGTTGGCGCCGGACTTGTACGCCTGGGACTTGGCGTCCAGGAGCCGCTTGACCTTAGGGTTGGGCGAGAAATCCGGCGGGGTCTGCCATAGCACCGGCGCGACCTTGTCGAGCAGCTCGCCGGGGACGGAGGTGTCGACGGAGTGTTCGTAGGCCGAGCGGAAAGGGCGGACGCCGACGGGCTTGTTCTTGCGCTCTTCGGCTTCGGCCGCGATCGACGCCTGGGCGCGTTCCTGCGCGGCGTTGAGGAGCACGTCGAATTCGGTGCGCAGGGCGATGAGCTCGCCGTCCGGAGCCGACTTGGATTCGGTCAAGCGGGAGGCGTAGAGTTCGGCGACGCTCGGGTGGGCGGCGATCTCCTTGTACAGCAGGGGCTGGGTGAACGCCGGTTCGTCGGTCTCGTTGTGGCCGTAGCGACGGTAGCACACGATGTCCACGACGGCGTCGGCGCCGAACTTCTGGCGGTATTCGAGGGCGGTCTCCGCGGCGAGCACGACGGCGTCGGGATCGTCACCGTTGGCGTGGAAGATCGGGGATTCGGTGAACTTGGCGATCTCGGTGCAATGCCGGCCGGTGCGGGCTTCGTCCGGATCGGTGGTGAAGCCGACCTGGTTGTTCGAGACGATGTGCAGGGTGCCGCCCACCTGGTAGCCCTTGAGGCCGGCGAGGTTGAGCGTCTCCATCACCACGCCTTGGCCGGCGAAAGCGGCGTCGCCGTGCAGCAGGATGGGCAGGACCTTGGAGCGGTCGGCGCCGCCCTGGAGGTCGACGAGGGCGCGGGCGCGGCCCAGGACGACGGGGTTGACGGCTTCGAGGTGGCTGGGGTTGAAGGCGAGCGTGACGCCGATCTCCTTGCCGTCGACGACGCGGGCGCCGGCGTAGCCGAGGTGATACTTCACGTCGCCGTCGCCGTGCGTGGTGTCGGGGATGTGCTGGTCGGAGAAGCCGGCGAAGAGGGCTTCGGGTTTCTTGCCGCAGACGTTGACGAGGACGTTCAGGCGGCCGCGGTGGGCCATGCCGATGACGAGGTCGGCGACGCCGACGGACGGCGCGCGATGGATCATCTGGTCCATGACGGCCAGCATGGCTTCGCCGCCTTCGACGGAGAAGCGCTTCGCGCCCACGAAGGTCTTGTGAAGGAAGCGTTCGAACTGCTCGGCCTGCACGATCGAGCGGAGGAAGCGGCGGCGGGCCGCGGCGTCATAAGACGGACGAAGTCCGCTGCTTTCGACACGCTCCTGGAGCCAGCGACGTCGTTCGCCGTCCTGGATGTGGGTGAATTCGACGCCGATCGGACCGCAGTAGGTGGACTTCAGCTTGGCGAGGATCTCGCCGAGAGGCAGCATCTGGCCGCCGAGGAAGTCGCCGGTATGGAAAAGGCGGTCGGCGGGCAGGGCGTCGAGGCCGAGGGCTTTGTCGGCGAGCTCGAAGTGGGGGAACGGCTCGGCGAGGGGATTGATGCGGGCTTGGAGATGACCGAGGGCACGGTAAGCCTGGATGGCGGCGAGAACCTTCCACTGGGCGGCCGCGTCGACCGAGGTTCCGGTCGGTGCACCCTTGCCGGGTTTGGGCGGGAGGCTCAGGCCGAGTTCGAAACCCTCGAAGAAAGCGCGCCATTCCACGTCGACGGAAGAGGGGTCTTTGGACCACAGCTCGTGATAGGACGCGATCAGATCTGCGTTCCATCGGCTGCCGACGCTGAGATGTTTCATTTGAGCTGTAAAAGGGAAGTAAAACTAAACCAGATGGCGGGACATAAACAAGCCCAGACCCTGCCCAAATTGTCAGTTATTGGGGGTTGTAAGACCTATTCCGTCGGGGTCTAATCAGGGACCGTCGATGTCCACCCCGCGTCCGGCCAATCGCTCCTACTCCTCGGAAGCCCTGGAGAGGTGGTTTGCGTCGCTGCCGGAGGACTGGGAGGACGCCTTCAAGGCTTCCGACCTCGCCGAAGGCCGTCGGCTCTACACCGAAGGGTTGGTCCGACAGATCGAACTCAAGCCCGAGAGCGCCGAGGCGGTCACGCGGACCGAGGAACAGGCCGTCCGGGCGGTGATAGAGATCGCCGAAGGCAAGCTTGAGTGGCGGACCTCCCTCCCGGAGGAGGAAAACGGCGCTCCCTTCGCCGTGGCCTCGATCTACGAAGTCGAGGAATTGCTCGCCGACGAACTGCCGGCGATCGACGAATCCGCGATGGCCGTCGTGCCGGAGGCCCCCAGGGAGCCCGAGCGCAAGGACGCCAACGCCCGTGCTTCCTTGAAACTGCAGGTGAGCTTCGAGCTTTCCTCCGAAGGCTTGAGGATCTCCGCCGCCTGGGCCGGCCGCGGCGGGCATGCCTGGAGCTGCTTCGGTCCGGGCGCGGTCCCGGGCGACGAGCTTTCCGACGAACAGCGCCAGACGTTGTTCCGTTTCAACACGGTCGCCCACCGGGCGGGCTTCGCCTACAGCAAGGCCACCGGCGCCTGGGCGATCGACAACATCGGCCGCATCGAGCGATTCGTCCGCGAAGACCTGGCGGAATGGCGCAAGCGCTTCAAGCTGGTCGGCGAGGACGCGCTCAACATCTTCCGCAACGAACAGCTGCAGGTCGCCGTCGACGCCGAGGCCGAATCGGCCGCCGACGGGAAGTCCTTCAAGTTGAACTGGCGCCTCAAGGCCGGCGGACACCGCCTGCTGGCCGAAGAGCAGAAGCTCCTGCTCAAGGCCGGCGGTCGGCCCGTCATCCTGCCCGGCAAGGGCGTCGTCGCCTACAACGCCGCCGTCGCCGATTTCTCCGAAGACTGGCGCGCCAAGGCCGGCGAGGTGCCGCGCTACCTGCTGCTCTCGCTTTTCGACCACGCCGCCGTCGGCGCCCTCAAACTCAACGACGATCTGAAGGCCTGGAAGGACAAGCTGCTCCACGAGCCCACGCAGCCGGACGACCTGCCGGCGCATCTGCGTCCCTACCAGGCCAAGGGCGTCGCCTGGCTCGGGCGTCTCTGCGAGCTCGGCGCCCATCCGCTGCTCGCCGATGAGATGGGCCTGGGCAAGACGGTGCAGGTGCTCGCCTTGCTGGCTTCCCGTCCCGCCGGCGAGCGTTCCCTCATCGTCTGCCCGGCGAGCGTCATCCCCGTCTGGCTCGGCGAGATCAAGCGGTTCCATCCCGAGCTCAGCGCCGGCGTCGCGGTCCTCACGGCGGAGGACGACTTCGTCCGGAACCCCGGCGCCCGCCTTTGGATCTCGAGCTATACCCAGCTCAGGCGCCATGCCGACCTCCTCCCGAAGGCGCGCTTCGGCTACGCGGTGCTCGACGAAGCCCAGGCCATCAAGAATCCCGAGTCGAAGACCACGCAGACGTGCGTCGCCCTGCAGGCCGACCACCGCATCGCGATCACCGGCACGCCGCTGGAGAACCGCCCGACGGACCTTTGGACGATCTTCCGCTTCCTGATGCCCGGTCTGCTGGGCAAGCGCGCCGGCTTCGAACGCCTGATGCTGCGCGACGCCTCGGTCGCGCTCGGCAAGGTCCGCCGACAGGTCTCGCCCTTCATCCTCCGCCGTCTCAAGCGCCATGTCGCCGCCGACATCCCGCCGAAGATGGAGGTCGTGCTGCCTTGCCCGCTCACGCACGAACAACGTTCGCTTTACCAGCATCTCACCCAGGGCAGCGGCCTTTCGGGCGAACTCGCCGCGTTGCTCTCGAAGGACGCGACCTCCGTGCTCACGCTGCTCATGCGCCTGCGGCAGGTCTGCTGCGATCCGGGCCTGCTGCCCGAGAACTCCGCCTGTCCGTCAGCCCACTCGGGCAAGATCACCTTGCTCGTCTCGAAGCTGGCGGAGATCGCGGCCAACGGCTCCAAGGCCGTCGTGTTCTCGCAGTTCGTCTCCCTCATCGAGCGCGTCAAGTCGGCCCTGGCCCGCGACCTGCCTTCCTTGCCGATCTTCGAACTCACCGGCGAGACCAAGGACCGTTCGGCGCCCGTCGAAAGGTTCAAGGAGACCAAGGGCCCCGCGTTGTTCCTGGCCTCGCTCAAGGCCGGCGGCACGGGCATCACGCTCAACACGGCGGAATACGTCTTCTTGCTGGATCCGTGGTGGAATCCCGCCGTCGAGGCGCAGGCCGTCGATCGCGTGCACCGCATCGGGCAGAAGAACCCGGTCCTCATCTACCGCATGATCGCCCCCGGCACCGTCGAGGAGCGCATCGAGGAACTGAAGCAGGAGAAGCGGGAGCTTTTCTCCACCGTCGTCGGCGACATCCCGGACATGACCGACTGGACGAGGCACTTCTCGTCGCTCGACGCGCTCATCCGGCTCAGCGATTCTCCGGCCGCCGCGGCCTCCGCGGAGGTGACGCCGGAACGGGACGCCGAAGGCTGATCACTTCGCGATCAGGTCGTATTCCTCGGCGCCGGTCACGGTCACCTCGGCGAACTCTCCGACCGCCAGCTTCTTGGGCACCTTGACGACGCCGTCGATCTCCATGGCGTCGCCGGTGCTGCGGGCGACGCCCGGGCTTTCGACGAGGACGCGGAGCCTGCGGCCGACGAAGGCTTCGCCGCGCTGCTTGGAAAGACGCTGGAGGAGGAGCATGGCGCGGGCGTGGCGGTCGGCCTTCACCTCGTCGGAGAGGTGGCCCTCCATCCTGGCGCCCTTGGTGCCTTCTTCCTTGGAATACTTGAACACGCCGACGCGGTCGAACTTGGTCTCTTCGAGGAAGGCGAGCAGCTCGGTGAAGTCCTCTTCGGTCTCGCCGGGGAAGCCGACGATGAAGGTCGTGCGGATGACGAGGTCCGGGATGCCGGCGCGCATGCGCCTGATCAGGTCCCGGATGTAGGCGCCGTCGGTCTCGCGCTGCATGGCGCCGAGCATCTTGTCGGACACGTGCTGGAGCGGGATGTCGACGTAACGGACGACGTGCTTGGAACTGCCGATGGTCTCGATGAGTTCGTCGCTCCAGTGCGCGGGGTGCGTGTAGAGCAGGCGGATCCAGAAATCCCCCTCGATCTGGTCGAGTGCGCGGAGGAGGGAGGCGAGCGATTCGCCCTTGGAGGAGTCGACCTTGCTGCGCGGGTTCGGACGGGCGTCGGTCCAGCGGTCCATGCCGAAGTAGGTCGTGTCCTGGGAGATGAGGTTGATCTCCTTCACGCCCTCGGCGACCAGCCGGCGGGCTTCCTTGACGACGGACTCGACCGTACGGCTGCGGTGACGGCCGCGGATGCGCGGGATGATGCAGAAGGTGCAGGGGTGGTTGCAGCCTTCGGCGATCTTGATGTACGCGGAGTGACGCGGGGTCAGGCGGAAGCGAGGGGTGTCGAAATCCGGGATGTAGGTCGTGGTCTTCGCGAGGAACTCGGTCATGCCGGCTTCCCCGCCCATGACCTTGTGGATGACCGGGACGATGTTCGTGACTTGGTCCAGGCCGATGAAGGCGTCGACCTTCGGGAGCTCGACGCGGCCCTTGGCGCCTTCGACGACGGGAAGCGCGCCCTGGTAACGCTGGGACATGCAGCCGGCGACGATGAGCTTCTGGCCCTTCTTGCGGGCGGTGGCCTTGCCGTCGCTCATCTCGTAGATGGCCTCGAGCGCTTCGTGCTTCGAGGCGTCGATGAAGGAGCAGGTGTTGACGATGACGACGTCCGCCTCGGCGGCGTCAGGAGTCATGGACATGCCGGCCTTGGCCAGGTGCCCGATCATGATCTCGGAATCGATCAGGTTCTTGGCGCAGCCGAGGGAGACGAGGCCTACTTTGACAGACATGGCGGGATAAGGAGCGTAGACCCGAGGAAATGCAACCTCAGGCGTCAGAGGGTCAGCCAGGCTTCGGCCGGGATCGTTTCCGGCCGGGCGAGGCTGGTCAGTCCGTAACGAGGGAGGTCGGCCAGCCAGGCGGCGACATCCGGGGCGTCAGGGAAGAGCTTCTTGGCGGCGGAGCCCACCTGCTTGCGACGCTGGGTGAAGAGCATGCGGGCGACCTCCCGGGCGCGCGGGGTGAGACGACGGGCGTCGGGGCGGCGGCGGAGCACGAGGAGGCAGGAGTCGACCTTCGGCGGCGGGTTGAACGACTGGGCGGGCACGGGGTGGACCTTGACCTTCTCGAAAGCGAGGTGGACCTGCGCGGTGACGGCCGACCAATGACCGGTGCCGACTTCGGCGGTGAGGCGCTCCGCGGCTTCACGCTGGAGCATGAGCACCATCATCGAGGGATGCGGGCCGGCGCAGATGGCGTCCATCCAAGGCGTCGAGATCGCGTAGGGCAGGTTGGCGATGACCTTGAAAGATCCGTCGGTCGCATCGGTCAGTCCGGCCCGAGGAAAATCCACGGCGTCGCCTTCCTTGAGATGGAAGGTCTGGGGGAAGCGAGGCAGCAACGACTCCGTCAGGTGGAAATGCATCGTACGGTCGGCTTCGACCGCGTAGAGGTCCGCCCCGGCGCCGAGCAGGGTGCGGGTCAGGGTGCCCAGTCCGGGGCCGACTTCGACGACTTTGTCGCCGGGCTTCAACTCGCCGAGTTCGAGCGACTTGCGGACGATGTTCCCGTCGATCAGGAAGTTCTGCCCGAGCCACCTCTTGGGCATGTGCGAGAGCCGCGCCAGGAGGTCCCGGGTCTCGTTCGCCGACAAGGGGCCGTCGTTCATGCGGTTTGCAAGGCCTTCATCAGCGCGGCTGGATCGGGTGCGCGCATCAGCGATTCGCCGACCAGCAGGGCATCGGCGCCGGCGGCCCGCATGCGGGCGGCGTCTTCGGCGGTCTTGATGCCGCTCTCGGCGACCTTCAGGACGGACTGGGGCATGTGCGGGATGACCCGTTCCGCGAAGGAGAGGTCGATCTGGAACGTGGAGAGATTGCGGTTGTTGACGCCGACCATGTCGGGGTCGTGGCGCAGCGCGCGTTCGAGCTCGGCTTCGTCGTGCACTTCGAAAAGCGAGTCGAGTCCGGCGAGCCTGGCCGCGCGGTGGATCGGGCGGATCTCATCATCGGCCAATCCGCGCACGATGATCAGGATGCAGCGCGCGCCGGCCTGGGCGGCTTCGAGCACCTGGTAAGGGTGGACCATGAAGTCCTTGCGGATGCAGGGAAGGGGGTATTTCCATCCTGGCTGATCCTGGACGACCCGGACGAGGTCCTGGAGCTCGCCCTTGAAATATTTCGACTCAGTGAGCACCGAGAGGCAGTCGGCGCCGGCCGCGGCGTAGGCCCGGGCCTGGGTCACGGCATCCACGCCTTCGCGGATCTGGCCGACGCTCGGGGAGGCGCGCTTGACTTCGGCGATGACGGTCAGCCGGCCGGGGACCTTCAGCGACTGACGGAAGCCCGGCGAAGTCCGCCGGCCGGCGAAGGCCGCCAGTTCGGCGTCCGTGACGGGACGGGCGAACGGGGCGATTTCCCGACGCTTGGCGTCCATGATTTCGGTCAGTTTGTCCACCGGCCTTAAGCAAGCGCTCCCCGGGCTTCTGGCAATCGTTTTGACTCCCTTCCTTCGTCCCTTCTGCATCGGGTCATGCCCGGCATCGACCTCCTGCTCGCGACCACCGCCCGACTCCGCGCCCCCGATGGTTGCCCGTGGGACCGCGAACAGACGCATCGCAGCATCTGCGACTGCCTCGTGGAAGAAGTCGCCGAACTGGTCCAGGCCATCGACCGGGACGACGTCGCCAACCTGCGCGAGGAGCTCGGCGACCTGCTTTTCCATGTCGCGATGCACGCCCAGATGGCGGCCGAAGCCGGGAAGTTCACCTTCGACGACGTCGCCCGCGAAGTGAACGAGAAGATGGTGCGCCGCCACCCGCATGTCTTCGGCGACGGCGCCAAGCTGGGTTCCGCGGACG
This sequence comes from Verrucomicrobiota bacterium, assembly GCA_030834165.1. Taxonomy (GTDB): domain Bacteria; phylum Verrucomicrobiota; class Verrucomicrobiia; order Opitutales; family UBA953; genus UBA953. The sequence goes on along the minus strand of JAURFU010000001.1, from coordinate 71,183 downwards.
CGGTCGTGACGCAATGGGAGCAGATCAAGCTCAAGGAGAAGGGCGCCGCCAAGCCGTCCGTCTTCAAGGAGCTCCCGCCGTCGTTGAACGCGCTGCTCACGGCCCGCGAAGTCTGGAAGCAGGTCCGCAAGAAGCAGCTCGACGCAGGCCCCGCGGTGGACGTACCCCGCGTCGAGGCTCAATCCCAAGGGCTCACCGAGGAAGCGGCCGGCGCCCGTCTCTTCGAACTGGTCGCCGCCTGCCGTGACGCGGGCGTCGATCCTGATTCGGCCCTGCGACGCCACACGGCCAAGGTCGTCGCCGAAGCCGAGCGCCGTCCCCCGCAGGCGTGAGCATGGAGCAGGACGACCAGCCCCTCACCGTGCATGTCGCCGGCAAGGCCGTGCAGGTCTGGCCCAAGGTGTCCGCGCGCACCACGCGCGTCCGTCTCTCGGTGAAGCCCGGCCCGAAGGTCGTGCTCACCTATCCGCCGCATGCGACCCATGCCTCGGCGCTGGCCTTCCTGCGCGACAATCTTCCTTGGCTGGAGAAGGTCCTCGCCAAGGCCCGCACGGTCCAGCCTTCGCTGAACTCTCATCTCCGTAAGTTTCCTTGGGTGACGCTGGATGACCGTCTGCTCGCCATCGAGATGGAGCAGGGGGGCCGCGGTTCCATCAAGATTTCCCGGACCGAGGACAAAGTTCGCCTCGTCATGCCCGAGTCCGACCCGGAGGCCGGCGCCGTCCGGGTCGTCCGACGGTTGGCCGAGACCGGCTTGTCGCTGGCGGTCGACCGCCTGAGCCGCAAGGTCGGCGTGACGGTCCAGCAGGTCAGTGTCCGCGATCAGACCACCCGCTGGGGGTCTTGCTCCACGGCCGGGACGTTGTCGTTGAACTGGCGCCTGATCCTGCTGCCGCCCCTGTTGCATGACCACGTCATCCTCCATGAGCTTTCGCATCGCCGGCACATGGATCATTCGGAGCGTTTCTGGAACCAGCTCGCCGCCTGGGATCCGGACTGGAAGAAGCACGACCGGGAGCTGACGAAACGTTGGAACATCATCATGGACCTCGGACGATGAGCCTCCGCGAAGTCGGCCAGTCTCCGGATGAGATCTTCGACATCGTCGATGAGCATGACCGCGTCATCGGCCGGGAGTTCCGCCGCGAGATCCACCGCCGCTCCCTCCGGCACCGCGCGATCCATGTCTTCTGGCTGCGCTCCGACGGCCGGCTCTGCCTGCAACGGCGTTCCTATGCCAAGGACAACTGTCCCGGCCTGTTGAGCACCTCCTGCGCCGGTCATGTTGATTCGGGCGAGGATTACCTCACCGCCGCGGTCCGTGAACTCCGTGAGGAACTCGGAATCTCGGTGCCGGCCGAAGCCCTGAGGGAAATAGATTACGCACCGTGTCATGCCGAGCTGGGGCACGAGTTCGTCCGCAGCTACCTGCTGCGGGGGGACTTCGCCGTCACCATCGCTCCGTTCGAGGTCGATTCGGTGCTTTGGCGTTCCCCGGCCGAGACGGCTGCCTGGGCGGCCGCTGCTCCGGATGCCTTCTCGACGCCGCTTTGTCATCTGCTGCGCCGGGCCGCCGTGCGTAAGGCTTTGGGCCTGTCGGCGTAATGGGTTGAAATGTCCGTCGGGGGGTGAGAGAGAAGGGCGTGCCTGAGAACCGTCCAGATTCCCCTGACGCCCCGTTCGTGGTGCCGTGGTATCATTGGATCTGGGTGGCGCCGTTCGCGCTCGTCCTGCGGCTGTGGCTGGCGACGTTACGTTTGCGGGGCGATGCCGGCCGTCACGATGACTCCGAAGGCCCCTCCGTGCTGTTGCTCTGGCATGACAAGCTGTTCCTGGCTCCGCTCATCGCCCAGAAGTGTTTCGGCCGCAAGGTGTCGGCCTTGATCAGCACCAGCAAGGACGGCGCCTGGCTGGTCGCCTTCTTCAAGCTGATGGGTATCACCGCCGTCCGTGGATCGTCGAATCGCCGCGGCGCCGCGGCCTTGATCGCGCTCACCCGGGCCATGCGGGACGGATTGCATGCGGGCATCACGCCCGACGGTCCCAAGGGGCCGGCCTTGGTCTTCAAGCCGGGGGCGGTCTCGCTCTCGCGTCTCACGCGTCGCCCCTTCCTGCTGCTTGGCATCCGATACGCTTCCTGCTACCGGCTCGGGAGCTGGGATCGGTTCGCCCTCCCGATGCCTTTCTCGCGCGTGGAGCTCACCCTGGTCCGCGAAGCCATGCCCGCGGAAGGCGAAAGCGACGAGTCGGTGTCCGCGCGTCTGCAGTCCCGGCTGCGCGAACTCTCCGGCGACGCCGTCTGAGGCTCAGGCCTTGCCGAGAAGCTTCTCCGCGTATTTGGCGAGAAGGTCTGACTCGAGGTTCACGCGGTCGCCGGTCTTGCGGCGGGAGAGGTTGGTGACTTCCAGGGTGTGCGGGATGAGCCAGATGCGGAAGCCGCCCGGAATCAGGTCGGCGACGGTCAGTGACATGCCGTCGACGGCCACGCAGCCTTTGCGGACCACGTGACGCAGCACGGATTCAGGGGCCGCGATGTCGAGGCGCCAATCGGCGCCTTCCTGTCCGAGGAAGGCGATCGTGCCGACGCAATCGACATGGCCGGTGACGAAGTGGCCGCCCATGCGGTCGGTCGGCAGGAGGCTGGGCTCGATGTTGGCGATGCTGCCCGCGGCGAGTTCGCCGAGGTTCGTCAGGCGCAGGGTCTCGGCCAGCAGGTCGAAGCTGGCCGTCTCTTCGCGCGGATCGACGACGGTAAGGCAGCATCCGTTGGTCGCGATGCTGTCGCCGGCCCGGGCCGAGGCTAGGAGCGGATGGGAAAGGGTGAGGCGCGCGCCGTCGGCTTCGCGAGGCGTAAGGGAGACGACGGTGGCGGCGCCTTGGACGAGCCCGGTGAACATCTGGCAATAAAAAGGGGCCTTGGCGGCCCCCTCGGTTCTCAGTTCTGGCTGCCGTCTTGCGCCCGCTTGGCGCGTTCCTCGGCTTCGATCTTGGCGCGGACCGCGGCGCGTTCTTCCTCCTCGATCTGCTTCTGGCGGAACTTGCGACGCTCATCTTCTTCGACGGCGTTTCGTACTTCATCTTCAACCTCATCGGAGGCCTTCTTGAATTCGCGCTTGGCTTTGCCGAGTCCGCGGGCGAGCTCAGGCAGTTTGGAGCCTCCGAACAGAAGGAGGACGACGAAAAGTACGACCCAAATAACGGGTCCGTCAAATACGGCGAGGGGGAGGTTCATGTTCAGATTGCGGTTGCTGTGAATAAGGGAGAGTTAAATATTTCCCGAAGTTAAGGCTATGTCAACCCATGTCTCCCATCGCGATGTCTGGTATGTCGGGCATGTCCAAGGGGTCGGATTTCGGGCCCAAGTCCTTGGCTTGGCACGAGGTTATGATGTGACCGGCTATGTCCGGAACCTGGCGGATGGCCGGGTCTATCTGCATGCTGAAGGCGCCGAAGCCGAGGTGGAGGCGTTTACCGACCAGATCGCCAAGTCCCTTGACGGCCATATCCGCGGGGAGGAGATCAAGACCTTCGCCGGCCTCCGCACCTGCAACGATTTCTCCATCCGCCGATGAGCTCCGCCATCTCGGTCCGCCATCTGACGAAGGATTTCCGGGTCGGCCTGCGCGGGCTCAAGCTGCGCGCCGTCGACGACGTCTCGCTCGAGATTCCGCGCGGTCAGGTCTACGGATTGCTCGGACCGAACGGCTGCGGCAAGAGCACCACGCTGAAGATCGTCCTCGGGCTCGTCTCCGCGACCGCGGGCGAAGTCTCGATCCTCGGTTGTCCTTCGGCCACGCCGGAAGCGCGGCGCCGCACCGGGTTCCTGCCGGAGGCGCCTTATTTCCATAAGTTCCTGACCGGCCGCGAACTCGTCCGTTACTGCGCCCGGCTCAGCGGCGTGGCCTCCGCCGACGTCGCGGCGGCCGTCGACGACGCCCTCGCCTTGGCGGCGATGACGGAGGCGGCCGACCGGGCGGTCGGCACCTATTCGAAGGGGATGCTCCAGCGCATCGGCTTCGCCCAGGCCGTCGTCCACGACCCCGAGCTCGTCATCCTCGACGAACCGACCGCCGGCGTCGATCCCGTCGGTGCGTCCGCCATCGGGCGCATGATCCACGCGATGCGGGCGAAGGGGAAGACGGTCGTCCTCTGCTCGCACCTGCTCGGCCAGGTCGAACAAGTCTGCGACCGCGTCGCCATCATGGACCGAGGAAAGCTCGTGCTCGAAGGCCGCGTCGAAGACGTGCTTTCCCGTCGCGACCGGCATGTGCTCACCGTCGAAGCGATGACCCCCGCCGCCCGTGAGGCGGCCGAGGCGGCCCTGGCCGCCCACGGCGCGAAGGTCACCTCCGTCACCCATCCGCGGCGCTCCTTGGAGGATCTCTTCCGCGAGCTCGTCACCGGCAGCCGCGACGCCTGAACCGCCATGCAAGCCTCCCTCCAGCGCATCTCTTGGATTTCCCGGGTCACCTTCCTCGAGGCCGTCCGTCAGCGTTTCTTCGCCTTCCTGCTCGTGCTCGGCGCGGCGATGGCCCTTTCGTCCGTCTCCTTCCGGGTCCTCGATTTCGGGCATGGCGAGCTGAAGTTCATCGCGGATTTCGGCTTCGGCGGGATGTTCCTCTTCGGCTCGGTGCTCGCCGTGGTGATGACCGCGCAGCTGTTCTTCAGCGAGATGGACAATAAGACGGCCCTGACCTTGCTGGCCAAGCCCCTCGGCCGCGGTGAGTTCCTGCTCGGCAAGTTCGCCGGCGCCTGGGCCGTGCTGGGCGTCTTCGTCGCCGTGCTGTCCGGCCTGCTCGGCCTCGTCCTCTGGGCCCGTGAGCAGGAGCTGATGCTCCTCGCGGAGCAGACGGGCAAGGTGCCGGCCACCTTCAGCGCGGGCGGCCTGGCGCAGTTCGCGCTCCTGCAGTGGCTGCGCCTCGGGGTCGTCGCCGCGATCGTCCTCGCCATCTCGGCCCTGGCCCGGACCTTCCTCTACGCGGTCGTCGTCGGCGCCTTGGCCGTCGTGGCCGGACAGCTCCAGTGGATCGCCCAGGACGCGGTGCTCAAGCCCAGCGAGTCCCCGGCCTATGAGGCCGTCCTCTGGCTGACGAGCCGCCTCCTGCCGAATCTCCAGCAGTTCAACATCGGCGACGCGCTCGTCCTCAGCGCAGGGGGCGTCGAAGCGGGGGCGGTCTTGTCCGTGGTCCTCGCCGGTGTCGCCTACGTGGTCGCCTACGTGTTCCTCGGGACGTTGCTGTTCAGGCGGAGGGAGATCTGATGCGGCGTCTCGCGCCTTGGCTCTGCGCGGTCTTCGCGCTGTTCGCCGCCGGGACTTCGGCGGAATTCGCCTGGCGTGGCGTCCGTCCGCACATCCCGGAGATCGGTCGCAAGGAACTGGAGCCTACCTTGGGGCAGGGCGTGCTGCTCGGCATCCTGGGCGGCCTGCGCACCGTCGTGGCCGACCTCACTTGGATACGCAGCTATGTCCTGTGGGAACGGCGTGACCGGGCCGGCTGCGAGGCGCTCATGCGCGCCGCGTGCGCCTTGGATCCGCACTCCCGATATTTCTGGGAGAACGCCGGCTATGCGGTCGGCTTCGACCTGGCCCATTGGGAGATCCGCCGGCGGGGCGGTTACGCCCGGGTGCCGGCCGAGACCCAGGAGCGCCTGTTCCAATCCTATGCGCGGCGCGGCATCGAAATCCTCGAGGAAGGTCGCAAGCACGCCAAGACCACCACGCCGCTCGTGCTGTGCGCGGCGCAGCTCGCCGAGATCAAGCTGAAGGACCATGGTCTCTCCTCGCGTTACTACCGGGAGGCCGCGGAGGCGCCGGACGCCCCATGGTACGCCGCCCGCATCTGCGCGCAGACGATCTGGGAGGACGGCCGGCGCGAGGAGGCCTACCGCTGGTTCCGTCAGTATTGGACGACGCGGATGCTGCCCAAGGAGGACGGCTTCCCCGACGACCTTCAGCGCCTGCGGGTGATGGAAGAGGTGCTCCGCATCCGGCCGGAGCTCAGGATACCACGCCAGGACTGGGAGCGCTGATCAGAACGGCTCGTCGGCCTTCTTCTCGGCAGGGGCGCCCTTGGCCGCGCGCGGCTTGCGGGGGGGGAATTCGAACCACCAGCCCTTCGCCTTGTCGGCGACCAGGAACGCTTCGAACGCCCGCTTGGTCCGGTTGGAGACGAACTTCTTCAGCCCGGTCTTGCCTTCGTTCAGCAACAGTCGGACGTCGTCCGGGGACAGCGGGCATTTGAGCATCTCGGCGTTGAGGCTGAAGGTCTTCTTGGCGCCGGCTTCCAGCGCCTTCTGCGGACAGACGCGGTAGCCCGCGGTCGGGGTGTGCTGGACGGGCAGGCCGCTGACGGGGCAGGGACCGAGGACGGGCCAATCGGCGTCGAAGGCGTCGGGGTTGCCGTCGGCGCCTTCGCGGGGCGGGAAATAGAGGACGGCTTTGAGCTTGCCGCTCGGGGCCTTGGGCTTGGTCTTGCGCGCGGGTTTGGCCGGCGCGGCTTCCTCGCCCTCGGCGGCGGGCGCGGCGGCAGGCTTCTCCTCGGCGCCGCGCGGCTTGATGGTGTCGGGGTCGACGAGGTCGATGTAGCCGGTGAAGTTCTTGCCCGACTTCATCGAGCGGAAATCGGAGAAGGGGCCGATGCGGCGCTTCTCGATGAGCTCGGCGACTTCGGCGGGCGTGATGCGGTGCCCGTTCATCTCCGCGTAGATGGTCATCTTCGGACGATCGGTGGAGCCTACCTTGTCCTGGGAGAAGTACTTTTCGCCGTCGGTGAGGAGCGGCTGACCATCGGTGGGAGAGAGCACCTTGGGGCTGAGTTCGGAGGAAGGGGCGGGGTCGGTCGCGCCGGCGAGCATCTCACGGACCTGGGCCTTGATCTCATGGATGAAGGCTTCGGCCGTCAGTTCGCCATGCTCGATCTGCTTCAGCTTGTATTCCCATTCGCCCGTCAGCTGCGGCTCGACGAGGAAGGCCATGCCCTTGCTCTTCTGGGTGAGGAACTGATGCAACTGGAAGGCCTTGGCCATCGGCACGAGTTCCTTGCCCTGGCGTTCGATGTAGGTCTTGGCGAGGAGCTCTTCGATCGTGGCGGCGCGGGTGGCCGGCGTGCCGAGGCCGCGTTCCTTCATCGCTTCGGCGAGGGCCTCGTCGTCGACGAGCTTGCCGGCGTTTTCCATCGCGCCGAGGAGCGAGGCTTCGTTGTAGCGGGCCGGCGGCTTGGTGGCGTCTTCCTTGACGTCGACGCCGCGGACCTTGGCTTGGGCGGGAGAGCCATCGGCGGACACGAGGGCGGGGAGGCTCGCGGAGCCTTCCTTGTCCTTGTCTTCCTCGGCTTCCGCTTCCTGGCCCCACACCGCGCGCCAGCCGGCGACGACGAGGACCTTGCCCGTGGTGCGGAAGTGATGCGGACCGACGGTCGTGGTGCGGACGGTCTCCTCGAACTCGGCCATCGGGAAGAACACGCCGACGAAGCGTCGGACCACCAGGTCGTAGACCTTCTGTTCTACGTCGGTCAGTCCGTGCGGGATCGTGCCGGTGGGCACGATGGCGAAGTGGTCGCTGACCTTCTTGTTGTCGAAGACACGACGGCCGGCGGAGTCGACCCAGCCGGAACGGAGGGCTTCCTTGGCGAAGACGCCGGCGGGGTGGGCGCCTTCCAGGGACTGCAGGGCGGCCTTGGCGTTGGCCACGTAGTCCTCGGGGAGATACTGCGAATCGGTACGCGGATAGGTGAGAGCCTTGTGCTTCTCGTAAAGGGCCTGGGCGACGCCGAGGGTCGTCTTGGCCGAGAAGCCGAAGCGGCGGTTGCCTTCGCGCTGGAGGGTGGTGAGGTCGAAGAGGCGCGGGGCGCTTTCCTTCTTCGGCTTGCGTTCGTCGGAGACGACGCCGACGCCGAGCTTGAGCGTCTCTTCCGCGACCTGCCGGGCCTGGGTTTCGTCGTAGAAGCGTTCGGCTTCCTTGCGGTCGGTCACGCCGGGGACCTGCGCGGCGCCCCGGTAGCCGCCCTGGGTGACGCCGAAGTCGCCTTCGATCTTCCAGAAGGTCTTCGGGACGAAATTACGGATCTCGAACTCGCGCTTCACGAGCAGCATGAGCGTCGGGGTCTGGACGCGGCCGACGGAGAAGACGTCGCGCTTGGCGCCGCCGATGCGGATCGTGCCGTAACGGCTGCCGTTCATGCCCACCAGCCAGTCGGCCTGCGAGCGGCAGATGGCGGAGCCGAGGAGGCCGGACTTGGCCGACTCCGGGAGCAGGTGCTCGAACGCGTCGGCGATGGCCGTGTTCGTCATGCTGGCCAGCCAGAGGCGGCGGACCGGCAGGCGGCACTTGGCGAGCTGGTAGATGTAGTGGAAGATCAGCTCGCCTTCGCGGCCCGCGTCGCAGGCGTTGACGACGGTGCCGACGTCTTCGCGGGCCAGGAGCTTCTTGAGCAGTTTGAAACGGTCGCCGTTGTTACGTTCGCTGATGACGACCTTGAGGATGCCCGGACGGGCGGAGCCGTCGAAGTCGTCGGGCAGGATCGGCAGGTCCTTCAGCGTCCATCGTTTGAACTTCTCGTCGAGGTCCTGCGGGTCGTTGAGGCGGACGACGTGGCCGATCGAAGAGCTGATCACCCAGCGGTCGTTCTCGAAGTAGTCGCTGGTGGCCTTGGGGACCTTGAGCACCTTCGCCAGGTCGGCCGCGACGGACGGCTTTTCGGCGATGACGAGGGTCTTGGAGCCGGCGGGAGCGGAGGCTTCGGACGAGGGCTTGGATGACTTCTTGCGCATGCGTAGGATGATAACCGTTTGTCAAACCGGTTACATTCCTTGCTCGGCGAAGGAGTCGTCCAGGGCGGCGATCAGGGCGGTGATCGTGGCGTCGGTCTCGTCGCCCATGTTCGAGATGCGGAAGGTCTTGCCCTTCAGTTTGCCATAGCCGCCGTCGATGACGAGCTTGTGGCGCGACTTGAGGGTCTTGTTCAGGCGCTCGAGGTCGGCGTTACGGTCGTTCTTGAAGCAGTTCAGGCCGCGGGTGCCGAACCTGACGTCGGGCAGGAGCGAGAAGCCCTTGGCGAGGCCCCAGGCGCGCATGCGTTCATTGAGGCGGAGGTGGCGGGCGTAGCGGTTCTCGAGGCCTTCGGCTTCGACTTCGACGAGGCGCTGCTGCAGGCCGTAGAGGAGCGAGATGCAAGGCGTCGAAGGAGTCATGCCCTTGACGTGGTTGTCGTGGAACTCGATCAGGTCGAAATAGTAGCCGCGGTCCGGGGACTCCTTGGCGCGTTCGCGGGCGCGCTCGCTGACGGCGAAGATCGCGAGGCCGGGGGGCAGGGCCAGGGCCTTCTGGGAGCCTGTCAGGAAGATGTCGATGCCGAGCTCGTCCTTCTTGATGGGGAGGGTCGAGAAGGAGCTGACCGTGTCGGCGATCGAGATGACGTCGGGGAACTCGCGCACCACGGCCATGATGTCGGCGATGGGCGAGAGCGTGCCGGTCGAGGTCTCGGAATGGATGAAGGTGATGCAATCGAACTTGCCCGTGGCGAGGGCCTTGCGGACCTGCTCCGGGTCGACGGGCTGGCCCCATTCGAACTTGAGGGCCTCGGCGTACTTGCCGCAGCGCTTGGCGACGTCGTTCCACTTGTCGGAGAACGCGCCGTTCATGCAATTGAGGACGCCCTTGCGGCACACGTTGCGGAGGGCGCCTTCCATCACGCCCCAGGCGGAGCTGGTGGCCAGGTAGACGGGGTCCTGGGTGAAGAACATCGACTGCAGGCGAGGCTGCATGTCGTTGTAGAGCTTGACGAAGTCGCCGGAACGATGGCCGACCATGGGCTTGGCCATGGCCTGGATGATCGAATCGGAGACCGTGAGGGGGCCGGGGATGTAGAGACGGTAGCTCATCGTTGGAAAGTGGTGAGAAGTTCGACGGGGACTTCGGGGTTTTCGAGGCGCACGATGCGTCGGTTGCGTTCGGCGAGGGTCGCGGTCCGGGGCTTCCAGCCGGCCGCGACGGATTCCTCGGCGCTGGTGAAGCTCATGATGACCAGCAGGTCGCCGGCCTTCCCGAGGTGGGCGGTGGCGCCGTTCAGGCAGACTTCCCGGGTCCCGGCGGGAGCGGGGATGGCGTAGGTCTCGAAGCGTTCTCCGTTGGCCAGGTTGCCGATGAGGATCTTCTCGTAGGGGAGCATCCCGACGAGGGCCATGAGCTCGCGGTCGATGGCCAGGGAGCCTTCGTAATCGAGCCGGGCCGCGGTGACCTCGGCTCGGAGAAGTTTGGTGCGCAACAGGTGTACGAGCATGGCGCTGGGTCGTCCTTCTCAATCGGGATGGTTGCCTTCGTCAAACAACTTTGCATCAATTCGTCCATGGCCGCGAAGCATAGAGGGTATTTTTCCTCCCTGGGAGAGTCGGTCGCGAGCTATGCCGTGGACGTGGTCTACGGTCGTCGTCGCGGATTCGGGGCGGCCTTGCTCGGGGCCTTCCTCACGGTGCTCTCCTGGGTCTTCGGCGCGCTCGTCCGGCTCCGTATCTGGTTGTACCGCAACCGCGTCTTCCGCGACACGCCGTTGGGCTGCAAGGTCGTCGTGGTGGGGAACCTGACCGTCGGCGGCACGGGCAAGACCCCGATCGTGCTCAAGATGGCGAAGGTCCTGGCTTCGCGCGGACGGCGCGTGGCCATCCTCTCGCGTGGTTACAAAGGCGCTTCGGATTCGATGGCGAAGCGTTTCTGGCGCTGGCTCACCCAGGGCAGCCGTCCCGATCCGCTGGTGGTGTCCGACGGTCGGAGCGTGCTCGTCGGGCCCGACGAAGCCGGCGACGAGCCCTACATGCTCGCGCAGAACCTCTGCGGCGACGGCGTCGTGGTGATCGTCGACCGCGACCGCGTGGAGGGCGGCCGCTTCGCGTTGCGTCGCTTCGGCGTCGACACGATCCTGCTCGACGACGGCCTGCAGTACCTGCCGCTCCGCGGACAGATCAACCTGCTGCTCGTCGACAGCCGCGACCCGTTCGGCAACGGCTCGATGCTGCCGCGGGGCGTGCTGCGCGAGCCGGTCTCCAACCTCAGCCGGGCTTCCTACGTCTTCCTGACGAAGTCGGTCGGTCCGCCCGACCCGGAGCTCGTGGCGCTTATCCGCCGTCATAATCCGAAGGCCGAGATCATCGCCTGCGCCCATGGCGCCAAGGAGCTCGTCGAGGTCGACGGAACCCGTCGTCTGCCGATGTCGGCCCTCGCCGGACGGCGCGTCGCCGCCTTCTCCGGCATCGCCACGCCGGAGCGTTTCGAGGAGCTGCTGGCAGCCCAGGGCGCCGTGCTCGCCGCCAACCGTCGCTTCCTCGACCACCACTCGTTCAACGACGAAGACCTCGATGAGGTCCTCGACCAGGCCATGCAGGCCAAGGCGGAGATGATCGTGACCACCGAGAAGGACGCCGTCCGCCTCCAGTCGCGTTTCCGTCCGCCGATGCCGCTGATGTACGTCCGTCTGGAGGTCGAGATCCTCGGCGCGGAAGACGGCTTCAACGCGGCCGTCGAACGGATCTGCCTGGGCGCTTCTTCCTCGGCGCGCTGAGATCCTCGGGGACGAGCCTGCGGGCGAGTCCGAGGAAGGCGTCCTGGGCGCAGGGAGCCCGGCGGCCTTCCGGCGCGCACGCGACCGTGCTGCCGTCGGGCCGGAGCTCCTTGGCGTCGCCGACGCGTTCCATGTAAGTGGCGAGCACTTCCGCCTCGATGCGTCGGCGCAGGGCCTTGTTGCGGAGGGGGAAGACGCACTCGACGCGACGGAGGAAGTTACGCGGCATCCAATCGGCGCTGCCCAGCAGGATCACCGGCTCGCCCCCGCTGTTCTCGAAGCGGAAGAGGCGGCTGTGCTCGAGGAATCGGCCCAGGAAACTGCGGACGCGGATGTTGTCGCTCTTGCCCGGCAGGCCGGGCTGGAGGCAGCAGATCCCGCGCACGACCAGTTCGATCCTCACGCCGGCGGCGGAGGCGCGGTAGAGCGCGGCGATGATGTCCGGGTCCACGAGGCTGTTGACCTTGGCGAAGATGGCGGCCTTGCGTCCCGCCTTCGCGGCCGAGGCTTCGGCGTCGATCAGGTCGACGAGGCTGCGGGCGAGGTCGAACGGCGCCACGAGGAGATGCTTGAACTTGGGGCGGCTGAGGTTGCCCGTGAGCACGTTGAAGAGCAGGCCGACGTCGGCGGTGACTTCGGAGTCGGCGGTGAACAGGGAGAAGTCGGTGTAGATGCGGGCGGTCCTGGGGTTGTAGTTGCCGGTGCCGAGATGGGCGTAGCGCCGGAGGCCGCCTTTTTCCTGGCGGATGACGAGGCAGGCCTTGCAGTGGGTCTTGAGTCCCGCCAGTCCGTAGACCACGTGGGCGCCGGCTTCCTCGAGCTGACGAGCCCATTCGATGTTGTTCAGTTCATCGAAGCGGGCGCGGAGTTCGACCAAGGCCGTGACCTGCTTGCCGTTGCGCGCGGCTTCCTTCAGGGCCTCGACGACGGGGGAATCCCCGCTGGTGCGGTAGAGCGTCAGCTTGATCGCGACGACCGCCTCGTCACGGGCCGCCTGGCGGATGAAGTCGACGACGGGCGTGAAAGACTCGTATGGGTGGTGGAGCAGCAGGTCCTGTTGGGCGATGCGGGCGAAGAGCTTGGCCGGGTCGACGCATTCGGGCGGCAAAGCAGGCACGAAGGTCGGATACAGTAGGTCCGGCCGGGGGATGAGGTCGATCAGGCTGCCCAGGCGCAGCAGGTTGACCGGACCGGCGACGCGGAAGGCGTTGTCCGCGGACAGGCCGATCGACTGCAGCAGCCAGCGCATCTCGCCTTCGGGGACGTCGGCTTCGATCTCGAGCCTGACCGGCGCGCCCTTGCGCAGGTTGCGGATCTCCTCCTCGATGGCTTCCAACAGGTTGCCCGCTTCTTCCTCGTCGACGTAAAGGTCGCTGTTGCGCGTGATGCGGAAGGCCCAGGAGCCCTGGAGTTCCAGCCCCGGGAAAAGACGATGGATGAACAGCTGGATGACGTGGCTCAGCAGCGTGTAGGAACGGGCGGCGCCTTGGCCGACCGTGAGCACGCGAGGCAGGACGCGTGGCACCGGCACGACCGCGCGCCGGATCTCGCCATCGGCCGGATCGCGCAGCAGCACCAGCAGGTAGAGGCCTTTGTTGGTGAGGACGGGGAAGGGGTGGGAGGGGTCGATCGCCAGCGGCGTGAGCGCCGAGAAGATGTCCGTGTCGAAGCGCGGGGAAAGTTCGGCGCGCTCCGTTTCGTTCAACTGCTCGCGTGATTTGAAGACGATGCCTTGGGCGGCGAGGGCGGGGAGGAGCTGGTTCTTCCAGCAGGCCTGTTCGGCATCCACGAGGGCGCGCGTCTTGCCGAGGACTTCGGTGAGGAATTCACGGGTGGCCGGATGGCTGGCGGATTCCTCCTGCTGCATGATGCCCGCGACGCGGATCTCGAAGAACTCGTCCAGGTTGGAGCTGGCGATCGACAGGAAACGGACCCGTTCGAGCAGCGGCACGCTTTCGTCCTCGGCGAGTTCGAGGACCCTGCGGTCGAAACTGAGCCAGCTGAGTTCGCGGTTGAACATGGAAGATGGACGTAAGGGGGCCCGCCTGAGGCGTGCGTCTTCCCATCACATATGTCAGCCCGAGGGCAGGCAAACAAATGCCCGGCCCGGAATGTTACATTATGATGCCTGAAAACCCTCGGGCGTCCAAAAAACCTCCAAATCCTCATGTTTGGCCAGCCGGAGCTTCGGGGCGGGCAGGTGAGGATGGCGGACCACGTCGCCGCGTCCGAAGCGCGCCGCGAGCTTCTTGACCTCATGCTTGGAAAGCCCTCGGGTGGGGACTTCGACGGATTCGATGCGTCCCTCGCGAAGGGTGATGAAACGCAGGAGGCCTTTGATGATCTGGACGTCGGAGATCAGGCGGCTCAGGCCGGCTGGCAGCGGCTCGACGTCCGCTTCGCTGAACGCCGCGAAGGAGAAACGGACTTCGCGGAGGTCGCGATGCAGGTGGCGGTTGACGAACTGAGTCGATGCCGGGGCTTCCCAGGCGCGCGTCTCGTGGCTCCAGTGTTCGCCGGAGCCCAGCTGGGGGTCGGGCAAGGCGTCCAGTTCCGGCGCGATGCGCGTCATGACGTCCGTCGCGACGGCGTCGCTCAGGCGTTGCAGGCGTTCGGCCGTGATGCGCAAGGCAGGTTCGAGGATCAGGATGAGGCCGCCGGGCGCGAGACGGGCTTTCAGTTCGCCGAACCAGCGAAGCAAGGCGGCGGAGTCCAGCGAAGGCATCTCGTTGAGCACGAAGCCCGCGACGATGAGGTCGTAGCGTCCTTCCGGCCAAGTCTCGGGACGGCTGGCGTCACCGATACGCGTGCGCACCGTGGTTTCGGCGCCGAGCACGGCACGTCCGAACGACTCCATGGCGGCCAGGGCGCTCGGTGATCTGTCGACGCCCGTGAGCTGCGGTGTCCCGAGGCCCAGCTGACGAAAACGATGCGCCGCGGCCACGCCGCAGGAACCCGGGCCGCAGCCTAGGTCGAGTATCGAAGGGGACGCGGACGTCGGACGCCATCCGCGCAAGCCGCATGCTTGGGCCAAGGCGAACGAAGTGCGGGTGAAGCTCTGCGGCAGGAAGAAGACGCCGTAGGCGGCCAGCAGGCGCGCGTCGGCGAAGTAGTCGGGGAACTTTTGATCCGGACGCTCGGTCGTGAACAGGTCGGAAAGGTGCGCCACCGCCGGCGTCATGCGCTCCAGGGCGTCGTCGCCGACGCGCTCCGCGGCCAGTTCGGCCTGGCCGACCCAGAAAGCCTCCGCGGCCTCTGGGTAGGCGAGATGCTCCTCAGTTGGCGACATCGCGACGTCCTTCCAGGGCGCTCCGGAGCGTGGCGGGATCGGCGAAGGTCAGTCCGCTGCCGCTGGGCAGGCCGAAGCCGATGCGGGAGACCTTGATGGTCGGGCGGATCGCATGGATCGCCTCCGTGATGTAATGGCAGGTCGCTTCGCCCTCGATGTCGTTGCCCAGCGCCAGCACGACCTCCGTGATGGGCTCGTCCTTGAGGCGTTGCTCGAAGGTCGCGAGGTTCAGCTGGTCGGGGCCGACGCCGTTGATCGGCGAAAGCCGGCCATGCAAGACATGGTAGGTCCCGCGATAGGCCGCGGAACGCTCGATGGCCATGAGGTCAGGGACCTGCTCGACGACGCACACGGCGGCCGGGTCGCGTTTGACGTCCGTGCACACCGGGCAGAGTTCGGTTTCGGCAAGGCTGCCGCATCGGCCGCAACGACGGACGGCCGCGGCAGCGGCCTGCAGGGATTCCAGCAACGGGGCGAGCTTGCCCGGACGTTCGACCAGCAGGTGGAGGGCGAGGCGTTCGGCGGAGCGATGCCCCATGCCGGGAAGCATCTTGAGGAGCTGGCGTACCTTGTCGAAGGAAGGGGTCACGGGCGATCACATCCCCGGGAGGGAGAAGCCGGCCGTGGCCTTCGACATCGTGGCTTCATGCAAGGCGCGGGCCTTGGCCGAAGCTTCCTGGAGGGCGAGCACCAAGGATTGTTCGACCACGGTCTTCTCTTCCTTGAGGAACTCGGGGTCGATCGAAAGGCCGTGGACGAGCCCATGGCCGTCGACGGTCACGCGGATGGCCCCGCCGCCGTGGGAGACTTCGAGCCTTTCGGCCGTGAGCTGCTGCTGGGCCTCGGCGATGCCGCGCTGCATCTTCTGGGCCTGTTTGAGGAGTTTGCCTACGCCTGCCATAAGTATGATGGAGGCTCGTCAGCCGAGGAGAGGAGTCAAGGTCGTCCCGCGACGTCCCCGCTTGCGCCCGTCCCGGGGTCGTCCACCTTGTCGGGCATGCGGCCGCCTCGCGACCTTCAGATCATCGGAGACTTCGTCGCCATCACCTGGGACGACGGACGAGAGCAGTGCCTCCGGGCCGAGCTCCTGCGGGAGCTTTCTCCGAGCGCGGAGAACATGGGCGAGGTCGACATCCTTGGCCAGCGCTGGGGTGGCGACGGCCCGCGCCGTTTCCCCGGAGTGACCGTGACGGGACTGAGCCGGGTGGGGAACTACGCGGTGAGCTTCGAATTCAGCGACGGACATCGGACCGGCATCTATGGCTGGGATTACCTTCGGGCGATGGATGAGACGAAATAAGTTTTTACGGATTGCCCACTCCCCGCGTCCTGACACGCTCAAAGACGTGAAAAAGACTTACGTCCTGGACACCAACGTACTGATTCACGATCCCGAGTCCCTGTTCAAGTTCGATGAGCACGTCGTCGCCGTGCCCGTCGAGGTCTTGTCCGAACTCGATCGCCTGAAGACCCAGCAAGGCCAGCTCGGCGCCAGCGCGCGCCGCGTCAACCGGTCCGTCCGGGCGCTCTTCGAGAACCGGACGCTGAAGGAGATCGTCGACGGCGACCCCTCCAAGCCGGGCGCCCTCCACGCCGACCTGCGCGACGGCGGCGAGCTCCGCATCGTGGTCAACGAGGCGCTGATCCGCGACCATTTCAGCGGCCCCAAGGCCGAACGCCTGCGCGCCGTCTTCATGCAGGTCGACGCTCCGGACCACCGGATCATCGCCTCCGCGATCTACCTCCGTGACACATCGAAAGGGCAGGTGATCCTCGTCACGAAGGACGCCTGCATGGCCCTCAAGGCCCAGGCCCTCGGACTCGAGGTCCAGGATTACCGTAACGACCGCGTCGAGACCAGCGACGTCGGCGACTACCGCACCATCAAGGTCACCGCCGCCGCGATGCGCGACTTCCGCGAGCTCGGCCAGGTGCAGGTCAAGGTGAAGGAGGAGCCTCCGCTGCTCGTCAACGAGTACGTCATGTTCACTTCCGATTCCTGGAGCGAACCCGCCCGCCACCTCGGCGACGGCGCGTTCGTGCCGCTGGGTCTCTACCGCGAATTCATGTCTTCCGACAGCGGCGCCCGCAAGGGCCTGCAGATGCCCCGCGGCATGCGCGTCATCCCCAAGAACTTCGAGCAGTGGATCTTCCTCGACGCCTTGCTCAACCCTGAGATCCGCCTCGTGACCTGTTTCGGCCGGGCCGGCACGGGCAAGACGTTCCTCTCGATCGCCGCCGCGCTCTCCCAGGTGCTGAGCGATTTCTCGCCCTACAAGAAGCTCTACGTCTCCCGCCCGGTGGTGCAGATCGGCAAGGACATCGGCGCCTTGCCCGGGTCCAAGGAAGAGAAGCTCTCCCCTTACATCCAGCCTTACTTCGACAACCTCGAGGTGCTGTTCTCCAAGAACGGCAACGCCGCCGCGACCCCGACCGCCAAGGAGGCCGTGGCGACCGACACGCAGCGTCGTCAGAAGAAGGCCCAGGCGATGAAGGCCCCGCAGCCTATCTTCGGTTCCCAGTTCCAGGCCATCAACCAGCCGCGTAAGCCCTACCAATGGCTCATCGACTCCGGCCTGATCGAGATCGAGGCCATGACGTTCATCCGCGGCCGTTCCATCGGCCATGCCTTCATGATCGTGGACGAGGCCCAGAACATGACGCCGCACGAGGCGAAGACGGTCATCACCCGTATCGGCGAAGGCTCCAAGGTCGTGCTGATCGGCGACCTTGATCAGGTCGACACGCCTTACCTCGACGGCAAGTCCAACGGCCTGATCCATACCCACGAACGCATGAAAGGGCACGCCATCACGGCCAATGTCCGCCTGCTCAGCGGGGTGCGCAGCGCCTTGTCCGAACTCGCCGCCCAGCTGATGTGAGCAACTTCCCGGTCCGCCCGGGCCGGGTACGCTAGTCCGCACTTGCGGAGGCCCTCCCGGGGCTTTCCCTCCCTTCCGTGGAGAAAGAGACCCCGATGCAGCGGCAGTACCGTGAATTCCGCGAGAAGCTCGCGGAAGGCACGATCCTGCTCTTCCGTCTCGGGGATTTCTACGAAGTCTTCGGTCAGGACGCCGAAATCGCCGCCAAGGTGCTGGGTCTGACGCTCACGAAGCGTCACGAGACCCCGATGGCGGGCCTGCCGCACCATGCCGCCCCGGCTTACGTCAACCGACTCCTCGCCGCCGGCTGGAAGGTGGCGATCTGCGACCAGCTTGAGGCGCCTGTCGCCGGCAAGCTGGTCCGCCGTGGACTCACGCGCATCCTGACACCCGGGACGGCGCTGGAAGATTCGCAGCTCGATTCCCGCCGTGGCAACTACCTGGCCGCCCTGTGCTGGGACAAGCAGGGTTGGCACGCATCGTGGCTTGACGTGTCGACCGCGGACTTCCGCCTGGCTTCCGACACCGGTCCTTCGCGCCTGCTGCCTTTGCTTCATTCGGTCTCTCCGCGTGAGATCATCCTGCCCGAAGGACTCGAGCCCTCGGCCGACGCCCGCGAAGCCCTGGAGGTCTTCCTGCAGGGCAGGGCGGTGTCCCGTCTCCCGGGTTGGAATTTCGACGGTGCGGCCGGCGCCCGGCTCGTGGCCCAGACGCTCTCCGTCCATGGCTTGGCCGGCTTCGGCCTGACCGACGAACATCCTGCCCTGGGCGCGGCCGGCGCGGTCCTCGGTTACGTCACCGACTCGCTCTGCGATCGTCCGAAGAACCTGTTCCGCCTCATCGAGGCGAAGCTCGGTGATGCCGTCCTCCTCGACGCCGCCTCGTCCCGTAACCTTGAGTTGTTCGCCGCTTCCGGCGGCACGCGCGAAGGTTCGCTGCTGGAGACCATCGACCGGACCGAGACGCCCGCGGGCGCCCGGCTGCTGGCGCTCTGGTTGGCCGAACCGTCGACCGACCTCGGGCTGATCAGCCGTCGTCAGGCCGCCGTCGGCGAATTCGTACGGCATCCCGGCGCCGCCTCCCGCGTCGGCGAGGCTCTGCGTGGCGTCCGCGACCTTGCTCGCATCCTCGCCCGCCTGCAGAACCGTCTGCGTAATCCCCGCGAACTCGGCGGTATCCGCGACACGCTCCGTTCGCTGCCGCCCCTGCGTGAGGAGCTGCAGGCCTTGCCCGGAGGCACGCTTTCCGCCTTGGCGGCGCGCATCGAGACCGAGCCCGCCTTGTTGGGCCGGCTCGACACGGCCCTCGCCGACGAACTGCCCGGCGACCTCACCGAAGGCGGCGCCTTGCGCGCCGGTTTCGACGCCGAGCTCGACCGTCTCCGCTCGCTCGCGTCCGACAGCAAAGGCTGGATCGCGGAGTTCGAGCGCAACGAGCAGAACCGTACCGGCATCAAGTCCCTCAAGGTGCGCTACAACGGCGCCTTCGGTTACGCCATCGAGATCACCAAGGCCAACCTCTCCGCCGTCCCCGCCGACTACATCCGCAAGCAGACCATGGTGAACGCCGAGCGTTTCACCACGGAGGAGCTGCGCGCCAAGGAGCGTGAGGTCCTGCGCGCCGACGAGCAGGCGCTCGCCCGCGAGACCGAGCTTTTCCAGACGTTGCTCGCCGACGTCGTCGCCCGGACCGAGGCCTTGCTCGCGACCGCCTCGGTCGTGGCCGAGGTCGACATCCTGCGCGGCTGGGCGGAGCTGGCGCGCGAAGCGAACTGGTGTCAGCCCTTGGTCGACGACTCCGACGTGCTCGACCTCGAGCAGGGCCGACACCCCGTGGTCGAGCGCATGCTGCAGTCCCGTCCCGGCGCCGGTTCGTTCGTCCCGAACGACACGCGTCTCGCCGGTTCCGGCGAGCAGATCGCGTTGCTCACCGGTCCGAACATGGCCGGCAAATCCACCTATATCCGCCAGGTCGCCCTGATCGCCTTGCTCGCGCATCTCGGCTGCTGGGTGCCCGCGACCAAGGCCCGCATCGGGCTCGTCGACCGCATCTTCTGCCGCGTCGGGGCTTCCGACGAGCTCTCGCGCGGCAACTCGACCTTCATGGTCGAGATGAACGAGACGGCCAACATCCTGAACAACGCGACCGCCCGTTCGCTCGTCGTGCTGGATGAGATCGGCCGAGGTACCAGCACGTATGACGGCATCAGCATCGCCTGGGCCGTCGCCGAACACCTGCATGGCGACGGACCTGCGGGGCCGCGCACCTTGTTCGCGACGCATTACCATGAGCTGACCAAGCTGGCGGGTTCCCGGCCTCGGCTGCGCAACTGGTCCGTCGAAGTCAAAGAGTGGCAGGATGAGATCGTCTTCGTCCGCCGGGTCGTCCCCGGCGCCGCCGACCGTTCGTACGGCATCCAGGTCGCCCGTCTCGCCGGCATGCCCCCGGCGGTCGTCCAGCGAGCCCGGGAGATCCTCGGGGGGCTCGAAGCAGGCTCCGGATTGCCCGTCAAGGGCGCGGCGCCCACCGTGGCTCCGTCGGCGCCCGTCACGCCCAGGAAGGCCGCTCCGGCCAAGCCGACGGCCAAGGAAGCAGGTCCCGAGCTGGACCTCTTCGCTTAAATCCGCTCGTTCCACTCCTTCGACGCGAACTTGGCCCACATGCCTTCGTGGTCGAACTGGTCGTAGCGTGGCTCGGCGACCTCGACCGGGGGGCTTTGCAGGATGCGACCGAGCTGGGTCACGAAGTCGTTCTCGAAGCGTAGCCAGTCGCATCCGGGAAGGAAAGGGCGCCAGACGTAGCCTTCGATGAGGAGTCCGTGTCGGTTGCGTTTCTGGGCCGCGCCCGCGACCTTGCGGCCGTCGTCCGATCGGACGAGGTCGTTGGGCTCGGCGCGCTGGGCGCAGGCATCCGGAGCCTGGAACTCCCGCTGGCCTTCGGGCAACGGGGCGAGCTTCACCGGCTGGCCTTGTCCGGCGAGCGCCGCAAGCAAGGCTTCGTGCACGGCGCCGTAGGTCGCCATCGCATCGGCCTTGAAGAGCGGATGGGACGGAGGAATGACGAGGGCGAACGTCCAGTCATCGAGGTGGGAGACCAGGCCGCCGCCCGTGCAGCGACGAACCAGCGGGAACGCCGCCGGCACCAGCGCGCGGTATTTAGCCCAGGACTGGGAAACGCCGAAAGTGTAGCTCGGCTCAGACCATGAGAACGGGCGGAAGCGTACGCGATCCGGAGCAGGGTAGTGCTCCAGCAACATCTGGTCGGCCGCCATGTTGACGATGGCGTCGGCGGCTTGGCGGGGCAGGACGTCCATGCTCAGAAGTCTACGCCCTTTTCAAGGCGACGCACGACCTTTCGGCCGGTCACCTGCTCGTACCAGTCCTCGCTGCCGCGCGGAACGCGCAGCTGGGCCAGCTGATCTTCGAAGGATTGGGCGGCGGTGCGTAATTTGCCCGCCAGGGGATGCAGCCGCAGGCTCAGGTCACGAGGGCGGGCGGCGGCGGAAGGCACTTCGGCCCGGGAGATGGGGCGGACCAACTGGTCGGCATCCAGTCCGAAGTGGCGGGCGATCCGTACGCCGATCTCGTGACGGCTCATGGCCTCCGTGCCGGCCCAGTGATAGAGGCCCGAAAGGTTGTTGCGTTCGCAGAGTTCGATCGTCACGTCGGCGAGGTTCGAGACTTCCACCGGCTGGCGGATCTCATCGGTGAAGAGCGGGGTGGGTTTGCCTTCGCGCCAGGAGACGAAGAGACGTTCGTGCAGCCCGCGGTCGCCGGTCACGGAGTTGCCGATGATGGGCGAGGTGCGCAGCACCGCGGCGTGCTCACGGCCGAACTTAAGGACTTCGACCTCCGCGGCCGCCTTCGTCTCTCCGTATAGGTTCAGAGGCTTGGGACGGTCGGTGTGCTGGTAGTTGCCGGCCTCGCCGTCGAAGACGGTGTCGGTGGAAAGGTGCACGAGCTTGGCGCCGAGGTGGAAGCAGAGCTGGGCGAGTTTCTTCGGGACATCGGCGTTGAGGGCCTTGGCGCGCGCCGGGTCGGCCAGGCAGCTCTCGATCGTGGGCAGGGCCGCGCAGTGGACCACGGCGTGCGGGAACTCTTCCAGGACGAGCGTCTCCAACGCCGCCTCGGAGCAGAGGTCGAAGGCGCGGGCCTGGGCGACGCCAGGAATGACGGGCGCGCGAGACCCGCCCAGCGCCAGCACCTCATGGCCGCGGCGCAAGGCGGCGAGGCAGGCTTCGCGGCCGAGGAATCCGGAGGCTCCCGTGACGATGATCTTCATGGGGGTTCGTCTACCTGCCGTCCCTGTTGCTGGCAAGCGGGGAGGCGTCACGCGGACGCTTGCCTTGCGGGCATTTTCCCGCATGAGTGTCCCACGCATGGCCACCTACGCCGACCTCGCCAATCGACCCGTGCTGACGCAGCCCGTCTACGAGGCCGGCCGACCCATCGAGGTCGTCGCCCGCGAATTCGGCCTCGACCCGGGCGCGGTCATCAAGCTCGCCTCCAACGAGAACCCGCTCGGCCCTTCGCCCCTGGGTCTGGCGGCCGCCCGGAAGGCCCTTGATCAGAGCCATCTCTACCCGGACGGCGGCTGTACTTTCCTGCGGGAGAAGCTCGCCTCGAAATGGGACCTCGCTCCCGGCAACTTCGTCATCGGCAACGGTTCGAACGAAGTGATGATCTTGTTGGCGCAGGCTTTCCTGCGGCCGGGCGACGAGGTGGTCTTCGGTTCGCAGGCCTTCATCGTCTACAAGCTGGCGACGATGCTCTACGGCGCCACGCCGGTCGAAGTGCCGATGCCTGGCTTCCGCCATGACCTCAAGGCCATGCGCGCCGCCGTGACGCCGCGCACCCGCATCGTCTTCCTCGCCAGCCCCAACAATCCGACCGGCGGCACCGACGATCCGGCCGAGATCCTGGCTTTCGCCGCGTCGCTCCCCGAAGACGTCATCTTCTGCCTCGATGAGGCATATGCCGAATACCTCGAGAGCTCGGCCGATCTCCGTCCGATGCTCAAGGCCGGACGTAAGGTGGTTCTTTCCCGCACTTTCTCCAAGGCGTACGGGCTGGCAGGTTTGCGCGTCGGTTACATAATGGGTTCGACCGAAGCCTGCGGCCTGCTGAACCGAGTCCGCCAGCCCTTCAACGTGAACCTCCCGGCCTTGGCCGCCGCCGAGGCGGCGCTCGACGACGAGGCCTTCCTCCGGCGCACCCGTGAGGTCAACGCCATCGGACTCGCCCAGCTCGCCGAAGGCCTGCGGCGGCTGGGCTTCGCTTACATCGACGGCAAGGCCAACTTCCTGGCCGCCCAGATTCCCAAGGCCGAAGAAGCCTTCGGAGTCCTGCAGAAGGCCGGCGTGATCGTGCGGCCCCTGCGCGGCTACGGCATGGCCGGATGGCTGCGCCTGACGGTCGGCACCGAAGCTCAGAACTCCCGCCTCCTGGCCGAACTCGCCAAGCTCTGACCATGGATTTCGACGAAGCCGTCAGACTCATCCGCCAGAAGGACGCACGTTATCAGCCACAGGCTTACGACGTCGTGCGCCTCGGCCTCGATCACGCCCAGAAAATCGTCCACGGCGAACCCAAGAAAGGGAAGAGCATAGTGAACCGTCACGTCTCCGGTCCGCAGCTGCTCGAGGGCTTCCGCCAGCACGTCCTCGAGACCTACGGCCCGATGTCCTATCCTTTGCTGCATAACTGGGGCCTCCGCAGGTCGGTCGACGTCGGCAACGTGGTCTTCAATATCATCGAGACCGGTCTGTTCGGCCGCTCCGAGGAAGACGACCTCGAGGACTTCAAGGACGTCTACGACTTCAAGGACGTCTTCCAGCGTCCCTTCGAGCCGAAGGCCAACTGATCAGGCGTTGACGAAGCTGATGGCGCGGATCTCCTGGCAGCCACGCAGGAGCCGGATCTTCGCCAGCATCGCGCGTTCGTGGAAGCGGATCTCCGACTTCACCACCGAATTTTCGCACTGCACGACGAGCTTGCCGCCTTCGAGGACGCGCAACGGCGCCGAGCGTCTGGCGAGCTTGAGGGGCAACAGTTCCGGCCAATGGGCCACGATGGCGGTCTCCGGCACGGGCTTGTCCAGGCGCAGTTTCTTGAAGGCGTCCTGGACCGCATCGTCGATGCTCTTCATCGGACGGTCGCTCGAACGCCCGCGATCCTCCGGCAGGCCGCGGAGGTTGGCGATCAGGTTCTGGACCGTACGGGAGAACTTGCCCTTGAGTTTGCCTTCGGTCAGCAGGGCCCGCACCGCGTAAGGGGCTTCGGAGATCCGGTCGTTACGCAGGCAACGTTCCGGGGCGTACGCGCCGCCGACGACCACGCCGGTCGCGCCGGCGTCACGGGCGCCTTCGCCGTCTTCGACGGGGCTGTCGCCGAAATGGACGAGCCCGGAGACCGCCCCGCCCAGCGCCCGCGCCGCCTGCCCGAAGGCACGGGCGTCTGGTTTCGCATGGCCGGTCTCGGCGGACAGGAAGACCCCATCGAGATGCTTCATGAGCCCATGCCCTTCGAGGACCTGCCTCATCCGCGAGTCCGCGTTCGAGAGCACGCCGACGCGTACGCCGAGGAAACGGATGGCCGAGATCGCCTGGAGGGTGCCCGGGGCGAGTCGCCAAGAGTCAGGCTTCGCGAAGGCCTCCCAGCAGGCCCGGAAGACGGCTTCGCTCCTGGACGAGGGAAGGGTCGGGCCGAAGCAGCGCTGGACGACCTCCCGCCAGAACGCCTCCGGTTTCGCGTTCTTCGGGCCACCTTTGAACGCGAGCGGAAAAGCCGCGTCCAGGACGGCCGCCTCGGTCTCGACGCCGTGCGCCTTGGCGCAGGCCGCGTAGACCGAACCCACCGAGGGGTGGGGGAAGAGCAGGGTGCCTGCGAGGTCGAAAGTGACGGCTTGGACTCGGGCCATGGGCGGAGAGGGGACCTTCACCGGGGGCAAAGGTCAACCCGTCCTATCATGTCCCTGCTGGACGCAGGGCGAGAACGGGTAATAAACAACTTATGCACCGAGCAGGGCAGTCTTTGACCGCGCTTTACATGGCCCTGACGGCATTCCTGTCTGGTTGCTCCGTGATTCCAGCGCAGGACAAGCACCCTCAGGAAATCAGGAGAATCTTCGTCCATGAGCCGGCCGGAAGCTTCACGGATGAGATGAAGCGATGCGGGGAGGCCGCCCATGACTCCGCGGTCCGCGGTCTGCGCAAGCTGGGATACCAGGACGCCGTCGAGGAGGCCGGAGCCGATGCCACGCTTGAGGGTGCCTGGGTTCCTGAAACCGACCTTTCCAGGGATGGCCGCGCTCGGGTGACTCTCCGAATCATGCTCAGGGCACGCGGCGGGAAAGTGTTGTTCACGACCCAGGTGGCCCAAGGCACCCTGCTGAGCTTCCTGAGCAAGGATCGCGTGGCTGAAGAGACGGGTCGTAAAATCACCGAACTTGGCAAGGCGCCGCTCGTCCGCTGAGGCGTCTTACTTGCGCGCGGCCAGACGCGCCTTGATGTCACCGACCAGTCTCTGCGTCTCCGGCATCGCGACGCCGGCGGCCAGGCCGCGACGCAGCGGCTCGCCCCAGATGCCGTTCACTTCGACCTCACGGCCTTCGAGGAAGTCGATGAGGCTCGACGGACGATAGGGACCCATCCCGACCGTCACCACGAACTGGCGTTTGATGTGAGAGTCTTCGAAGCCGTGCCCATGGGCGACCGCGGCCGCCTGGACTTCCTTCATGAGCAGGTAGGCCCGTTCGTTGAGCGCAGGATCGGCCAGGATCAGGTCCGTCGTGACGCCGCCGCCGGCGATCGAAAGCCCGTTGAAGGGGATGTTCCAGCACAGCTTCTTCCAGAGGACCGCTTCCAATGAGGCCTCGGCTTGGCAATCCACGCCGGCGGTCGCGAAGACCTCGACGCACTTCCGGACGGCCGGATTGACGGGGCCTTCCGCGGCCGCCATGCGCACGTAGCCGGCCAACGTCGTGTCGATGACGGCCGGAGCCAGTCGGTTGATGCAGACGAAGCAAAGGCCGGCGACGATGCGTTCCGCGGGCAGGAGCTGCGCGAGCGCTTCCACGTTGCCCATGCCGTTCTGCAGGGTCACCACCAAGGTCTGCTTTCCGAGCAAAGGACCCACGAGCGAAGGCAGGGCTTCGTTGGAAGTGGATTTGATCGTGACGACCACCAGGTCGCAGGGGCCGATCTGAGCGGCTTCGGCGGTCGCCGAAGCGACCCGGACGACCCGCTGGGTGCCTTCGTGACGAAGCATGAGCCCGTCGCGGCTGATCACCTCATGGTCGCTCCGGGCCAGGCAATGCACCTCATGGCCGGCTTCGGCCAGCAGTCCCGCATACCAGCCGCCCAAGGCGCCGGTTCCGACGATGGCGATCCTCATGCTCGGCCGAGGGGACGACGGACGGAAGTGTGCCGGGCTTCGGCCAGCTTCGTCGGATAATCGAGGGTGAAGTGGAGGCCGCGGCTCTCGCGGCGCTGCAGCGCGCAGTCGATGATGAGCTCGGCCACCTGGATGAGGTTGCGCAGTTCGAGCAGCCTCGGTTCAACGCGGAAATTCCAGTAGTATTCCCGGATCTCGTCGGAGAGCGTGCCGACGCGGGTTCGCGCGCGCTGGAGGCGCTTGGTCGAACGTACGATGCCGACGTAGTCCCACATCGTGCGGCGGAGTTCGTCCCAGTTATGCGTCAGCACGACGCGCTCATCGGGGTCGCCGGCCGAACCGTCGATCCAGGCGGGCAGGACGCCGGAGGGCGCGGCGGTCCGGACGATCTCCTCATGGGCCGCGGCGGCGCCGTCATAGGCGAGCACGACGGCTTCCAGGAGCGAATTGGACGCGAGGCGGTTGGCCCCGTGCAGGCCGGTGCAGGCGACTTCGCCGACGGCGAACAGGCCGGCCAAGGTCGTCTGGCCGCGGAGGTCGGTGGCCACGCCGCCGCAGAGGTAGTGGGCGGCGGGCACGACCGGGACCGGCTCGGTGGCGAGATCGAAGCCGGCTTTGCGACAGGTCTCATGGATGTGCGGGAAGCGTTCGGGCAGGTGTCCCTTGGCGACCTGCGTGGCGTCGAGCAGCACGTGCGGCGCTCCGTCCTTCTTCATCACCGAGTCGATCGCCCGGGCGACGATGTCACGCGGGGCGAGGTCGCCCAGCGCATGGAAATCCCTCATGAAAGCGCGTTGATTCAGGTCGCGCAGGATCGCGCCCTCGCCGCGGACGGCTTCGGAGATGAGGGCGCGTCCGCCGTCGGGTGCTTTCAGCGCCGTGGGATGGAACTGGACCATCTCCATGTCGCGGACTTCGGCGCCGGCGCGATAAGCCATCGCGATGCCGTCGCCGGTCGCGATGTCCGGGTTCGTCGTGAACTGATAGACCTGGCCCGTGCCTCCGGTCGCGAGCACGACCGCGGAGGCGGAAAGCGTCTCCACCCTTCCTGACTTGGTGTCGAGCACGTGGAGCCCGAGCGCGCGGTCCTCGGGGGCCCCAACGGGGCAGTGGCCGAGCTTCCCGCGGGTGATCAGGTCGATCGCGAGGTGGTGTTCCAGCATCGTCACCCGAGCCGAGCGGGAGATGGCGCGGAGCAGGGCGGATTCGATGGCCCGGCCGGTCATGTCGCGCGCATGCAGGATCCTTCGCTTCGAGTGGCCGCCTTCGCGCCCGAGGTCCGGCCGGCCGTCGGCGCCGTTCTCGAACCGTACGCCCCAGGCGATGAGCTCGGCCACCCGGGCCGGACCGGCTTCGATGATGTGACGGACGGCCGCGAGGTCGCAGAGGCCGTCCCCGGCGGTCAGGGTATCCTGGACGTGGCTGGCGAAATCGTCGGTCTGGTCGGTGACGCAGGCGATGCCGCCTTGGGCCCAGTTGGTGTTCGACTCTGAACTGGTCTTCTTGGTGACGATCGCGACCGCGTGGCCGCGTTCGGCCAGATTGAGCGCAAAACTCAGTCCGCCGATGCCGCTGCCGACGATGATTGCCTCGAAATGGGTCGCCATCGAGGGTTTAACCTAGGCCAAGAGTGGGGGTGAACAAGCGGATTTGACTGTTCGTCCGGCCAGCCGTAGGGCTGTTTTCGTGGAATTATTCGTCATATTGGCCTGCTGGGCGACGATCGGCATTTTCGAGCTCTCGGAAATGGCGCTGGTCTCCTCCAATCGTCGCCGCCTGACGCGGCTGGCCGAGGATGGGAGCAAGGGGGCCAAGGCCGCCTTGGAGCTCTTGGCCAATCCTTCCAAGTTCCTCTCGACCGTCCAGGTCGGCCTCACCTTCGGAAGCATCATCGCGGCCACCTTCGGCGGAGCTCCGATCGCCGATGCCCTGCGGCCTCACCTCGAGGCCAGTTCGTTCGCCTGGCTGCATGACAACGCCGCGAACCTCTCCCGGATGGGGGTCTCGTTCGTGATCGGATCGCTGACCATCATCTGCGCGGAGATCGTGCCGAAGCGGCTCGGGTTGTCGGACCCGGAGGGACTGGCCGTCCTCCTGTCACGACCGATGATGCTCGTCTCGTTCCTGGCGTCGCCGCTGGTGAGCACGCTCGGCTTCTTCGCCGACATCATCCTCCGCGTGCTCGGTCGCAAGCGGGCCCCGGAGGATACGATGTCCGAAGACGAACTGCGCATGATGGTCGACCAAGGCATGGCTTCGGGCGTCCTGCACGCGGCCGAGCATCGCATGGTCCATGGCGCATTGTCGCTCGACCTTATCACCGCGGATAGATTGATGACGCCCAGCAATCGCGTGGTCTGGCTCAATCTCGACGATTCCGACGAAGTCAACTGGCGCAAGGTCGTCGCCTCCGGCCATACCTGGTTCCCCGTCTACCGGGGGTCTCCCGACCGGCCCCTGGGCGTCATCTCGGTGAAGCGGCTCTGGGCCAACCTTTCGCTCGTCGGCAGCGCTTCCATCAAGGACCTGCTCACCGAACCGCCGACCGTCCCTCCGCAGTGCACGGGCACGCAGCTCCTTGAGAAGTTCCGCAAGGACAAGATCCACATCGCCCTGGTGACCGACGAGTTCGGCCGCGTCCGCGGCGTGGTCTCGCTCAACGACGTCCTCGAGTCCGTGGTCGGCGAGCTGCCGAACGAAGGCTCACCCGTCGCTCAGCCCAAGCCGGTCCGCCGGCGCGAGGATGGCAGCTGGCTGGTCGACGCGATCGTGACCTTGGATGATTTCCGTGAAGCCACCGGCATCGTCGGACGTTTCCCCGGGGAAGGCTCCGGGCGTTTCACCGCGATCTCCGGATTCATCATGCGTACCCTCGGCCGCATCCCCGCCGAAGGCGACCGCGTGGAGGCGCTCGGCCATGTGTTCGAGGTCGTCGACATGGACGGCCATCGGCTGGACAAGATCCTGGTGATGCCCAAGGCGGTCCCGCCGTCCGTCGCTTAAAGCCGGACCGGTAGGCCGGCGGCTCGCAGGTGCTCCTTCGCCTGGCGGACGGTATAGGTGCCGAAGTGGAAGATGCTCGCGGCGAGCACCGCGCTGGCGCCCCCGTGCCTGAGTACGTCGGCCATGTGGTCGAGGTTGCCGGCGCCGCCGGAGGCGATCACGGGGACTTCGACGGCCGAAGAGACCGCGTGGTTCAGCGGGATGTCATAGCCGGCGGCGGTGCCGTCGCGGTCCATGCTGGTGAGCAGGATCTCGCCGGCGCCGAGGGAGTGGGCCTGCCTGGCCCAGGCGATGGCGTCGAGGCCGGTCGGATTGCGGCCGCCATGGGTGAAGACCTCCCATCGGCCGGGACCGACGTTCTTGGCGTCGATCGCGACCACGACGCACTGGCTGCCGAACTTGCGCGCGGCTTCCTTGACCAGCGCAGGGTCCTTGATGGCCGAGGTGTTGAGCGAGACCTTGTCGGCGCCGGCGTTGAGCATCGTGCGGATGTCTTCGACGGAACGGAGGCCGCCGCCGACGGTGAGGGGCATGAAGACCTGGTCGGCGGTGCGTTCCACGACGTCCACCATGGTGCGACGTTCGTCGCTGGAGGCGGTGATGTCGAGGAACACGAGCTCGTCGGCGCCTTGCTTCTCGTAGGCCGCGGCGACCGCGACCGGGTCGCCGGCGTCGCGCAGCTCTTCGAACTTCACGCCCTTGACCACGCGGCCGCCGTGGACGTCGAGACAGGGGATGATGCGGACGGAGAGCATGGAGGAAGCAGAGGGGTAGGGCGAACCCGTCCCGAGGTTAAGCCTAAACTACTCCAGCACGACCGTCACGGGGCCGTCGTTGACGATCTCGACGCGCATGTCCGCCCCGAAGACGCCGGTCCGCACGGGACGACCGAGGCGCGCCGAAAGTTCGGTCACGAAGAGGTCGAAAAGCGGACGGGCGACCTCCGGTCGGGCCGCGCCGTTGAAGGCGGGCCGGTTGCCTTTGGAGAAGTCAGCGAGCAGCGTGAACTGGCTGACGGCGAGGGCGTCGGCGCCGGCGTCCTTCAGGTTGATGCCTATCCTGCCCTGCGGATCCGACATCAGTCGGGCCTTGGCGACGTCCGCGGCCAGGCGGCGGACGGTCGATTCATCGTCCCCGGCGGCGATGCCGACCAGCAGCACGTACCCGGCGCCGATGGAGCCGATGACCACCCCGCCCACGCTGACCGAACCGGAGAGTACGCGCTGCAGGACGACCTTCATCTTCAGATCAACGCCTCGAGGATCGTGCGCAGCTTCATCTCGGTCTCGGTCGCTTCGGCGCCCGGGTCGGATCCCGCCACGATGCCGGCGCCGGCGAAGGCGCGGGCCGCGGAACCCTTGAGGCGGGCGCATCGGAGGGCGACGAACAGCTTGCCGGAATGTCCGTCCGATCGCACCCAGCCGACCGCCCCGGTGTAGAGCCCGCGCTGATGAGGTTCGAAGCCGGGGATGAACGGAAGGGCGAGGGCGCGCGGTTTGCCGCCGACCGCCGGGGTGGGATGCAGTTCGCCCGCGACCTCAAGGAAACGCCGGTCCGCCGGCATCATGCCTTCGATGGGCGTCCGGAGGTGCATGACGTTGCCGAGCCGGAGCAGTTCGGCGTTGCGGGAGGTGGCGGCGAGGACGCCGACCATCCGGAGACGACGCAGGATCGAGGCGGTGACCGCCGTGTGCTCGCGCCGGTCCTTGTCGCTGGTCAGCAGGGCCTCGGCGAGCGAAGCGTCTTCGGATGCCGATTCTCCGCGACGCGTGGTGCCGGCCACGGATTCGGAACGGACCGCGCCGTCGAAGAGGGAAAGCAGCGTCTCAGGCGTGGCGCCGACGAGCGCCCCTTCGTCTTCGTCGACGAGGAAGGTGTGGCACTGCGGGTTGCCGCGGCGAAGACGATGCAGGGTGGCGTAGGTGCTGAAGGGTTCGTTGCGCCGCCAGTCGAAGGCGCGCGATAGCACGATCTTCTCGAAGGAGCCTTCCTTGATGAGTTCGGTCGCCCGCAGCACCGCCGACGGGAACCAGGATCCGCCCACTTCCGACAGGACGGTCGGGACCGGCGCGCGGGGCGAAGGGGGCGTGGAGCGATAGCTAAAGCGTCGGAAGCCCTCGGCGCGGATGGCGAGCCGGGCGGCGCAGCCGGCGCCGGCCAGTTCGACGAGCGTGACGATGGTGATGCCGTCTTCGCTCACGACCTGCCATCCCGGGAGGAAGAGCCGGGCCTCGGCGCCTTCGTCCTCCGTGCCGGGATAGAACGGGAACGTGGCGATGACGCGGGGACGTTGGCCGACCGAAGTCAGGCTGGCGTCGAGTTCGCGCAACCACGCATCCGCGTCCGCGAAGCGGCGTTCGCCACGTCCGCGCCACTGGAGGACCGGCGCCCCCGCGGCATGGGCGCGGCGGCGGGAAGGGTTTTCGAAATAGCCGCGAGGCGCCGGCTCATCCAGCGTCTCGAGCACGGCCAACGGATCGAGCTCGGGGACTTCGAACTGGTAGGATACGAAACCATGCTCGCCGGCGCGAGCCTCGGCCTGAGCCAGCAGGTCGGCTTCGTCGAGGAATCTGGTCGGTTCCATGGTCAGCAGGTAAGGCCTTCCTCGACCGATGTCCAATCAGGTGGCCGAAGTTTCCTGCGGCGCTTCGACCGGCGGGAAAAGGATGCACTTTTCGGCGACATTCGAGCCGGTACAGACGGCCGACCAGGTCAGCTGACCCTCGAAGCTCGCGGCCACGGGGCGGCCGATGTTGGTGAGAAGCTTGGCGCAGGTCGCCGGCATCACCGGGGTCAGCAAGGTGCCGACGAGACGGAGGCCTTCGGCCACGTGGGCCAGGCAGGAATCGAGGCGGGCGCGATCGGCGGCATCGGCGGACTTCGCCAGCTTCCACGGAGCGCGGGCTTCGATGTAGGCGTTCATCGCGCTGATGAAGACCCAGAGGGCTTCGAGGGCGTGGCTCACCTGATACTCGGCGAAGGCTTCGGCATACTTCCTGACGCTGTCGTCCCAGAGGCGACGCAGGTCCTGCTCGAGCTCTTCGTCGGCCGACGCCGCAGGGATGGCGCCGGCGTAGTTGCGGCCGACCATGTTGAGCAGGCGGTTGACCAGGTTGCCGAGGTTGTTGCCCAGGTCGGCCTTGTAGCGGTTCTCGAAGGTGATCGTCGAGAAGTCGGCATCCTGGCCGACGACCATCTCGCGGCAGAGGTAGAAGCGGAAGGCGTCGGCGCCGTGCGAAGCGACGAAGCCGAGGGTGTCCGCGGCGTTGCCGGCGGACTTGGAAGCCTTCTGGTTGTTGACGGTCCACCAGCCGTGGACGAGCAGCTGACGCGGGGGCTCGATGCCGAGGGCCTTGAGCATGCAGGGCCAGTAGACGGCGTGCGGAGGGGAGAGGATGTCCTTGCCGATGACGTGGACATCGGCCGGCCAGAGGCCCTTGTCGGCGACGGCGGAGTAGTAGTTGGTCAGGGCGTCGAACCAGACATAGGTCACGAAGGACGTGTCGAACGGGAGCTCGATGCCCCAGGCGAGGCGGGTCTTCGGGCGCGAGATGCAGAGGTCGTTCATCGGTTCCTTGAGGAACTCGAGGACCTGGTTCTGGCGGAAGCGCGGGGTGATGAATTCCGGGTGCGATCTGATGTGTTCGATGAGCCAGGGCTGGAACTGCGTGAGCTTGAAGTAATAGTTCTCCTCGGTGGTCTGCGTGACCTCGCCGTAGATCTCCGGCCAGGAGCCGTCAGGCGCCCGGTCCTTGTCCGTGAGGAACTGCTCCTGCCGGGTCGAGTACCAGTCGGTCTTCTGACCTTTGTAGATGAGTCCTTGGTCGAAGAGCTGCTGGAGGAACCCCTGGACGACCTTCTTGTGACGCGGTTCGGTCGTGCGGATGTAGTCGTCGTGGGAGATGTTGAGGTCGCCAAGCATCCCCTTGAAGACGGCGGCGATCTCGTCGACCAGGACCTGCGGCTCGACGCCGCGCTTCTGCGCCGTCTGCTGGACCTTCTGCCCATGTTCGTCGAGCCCGGTCAGGAAGTGGACCTTGCGGCCGCCCATGCGCATGTGCCGCGAGATCACGTCGGAGAGGACTTTCTCGTAGGCATGGCCGAGGTGCGGCGAGCCGTTGGCGTAGTCGATGGCCGTGGTGATGTAGAACGGACTGGGCATGAAGGAATACCCTAGGGACATAGGGCAGGGGCAGGGGTCAGGACAACCCCGAAGGAGGACCGGAGGCGGAAACGCGCTCAGACCGCTTCACCCGCCCGCACGATGTGGGGCTGGTAGGCGATCTCGAACGAATAGCTCATGCCGGCCCGCAGGGGCATCGGCTTGTCGCGCTCGAGCGTCTGGTAGAAATGGACCTTGCCCCAGCAGCTGCGGTGCTTCGGGTTGTCGCTGACGACCTTGGTCTCGCCCCATGCCGCGTGGAAGTCGTCCTTGAGCACCTCGCAGCGATGCGATTCGGCTCCGAGCACGAGCGCGTTGCCCGGGGTCATCCGCGAGTGCGACGCGGCGATGGGCAGCACCAGGCGGAATTCCTCCAGCACGACCGCGGCTTTGGCGGACAGGGTGAAACGACCGACGACGCGGCCGCCGCTGAACTCCCAGTCGACCTTGAGGGAGGCGATGTTCGCGGAGAGCTTCTCGTCGCGATCGATGAGATCCGGCTGTTCGTAGCGGAAGTGGTAGGTGCCGGCCTTGGTACCCATGGCGACCTGGGCGTTCTTGCCGTAGAACGAAGGCGTGAAGACCTTGTCGCCGATGGTGAATTCGGGAATGAACGGCGTGGTAGCCTGGTTGGCGGGCCAGTCGAACACTCCCGGCATGTGCGGGAAGGCCAGCGAGTCGGAGAAGCGTTGCGAGCCGGAGGAGACCAGCGGGAGGATCACGTGCAGGCCGGAGGCCGGATCCTGGTAAGAAAGCAGCCCCTGCTCCTTGCGCGGCGACTTGTCGTAGGAGAAGAAGCGGCAGACCGGCAGGCGGCTGGCCGGCTTGACCACGTCCATGGAGCCGCCGATGGTCTTCGCCAGGCGAGACCACTGGGAGAGGTAGCGGGCGGCGTCGAAGTTCGCCATGCGGGTCGTGTGCCCCGGGATGGTGTCGCGCTCGGCGTCACGGATCACGATCAGGCCGTGTTCGGCGTCGAAGAAGGTCGTGAAGAAGTGGGCGTAGAGACGGCGGACGAGGTCGCGGGCGACCGGCTCCTTGTCGACCGGCACCCAGCGGTCACGGAGGGCCTGCAGGAGCAGGGTGATGCAGTGCATCTGGCCGTAGGCGCCGATGCCGCGTCCGTAGCACCAGCCGAGGCCGTCTTCGCGCACGGTGTCCATGATCACGCGGAGGTATTTCTCGGCGAGGCCGCGGAGCTTGGGCAGCTTGGCGTCGCGGACCTGGATGTTCGCGTGCAGCTGAAGGGACTGGCGGATGAAGATGAGCGACACCACGCCGTAGAGGTCGAAGGCGCCGCCGAAGTTCTCGGCGTCGGCCGCCCGGGAGGCTTCGTCGTGGAAGCCGCCGGTCGAGGCCGCCGCGATGCGGTCCATGAAACGGTCGACGAGCGCGCCGGTGTCGTCCTTCTTGGTCAGGCCGAAGGAGAAGCGGCAGA
Source organism: Verrucomicrobiota bacterium (assembly GCA_030834165.1). Taxonomy (GTDB): domain Bacteria; phylum Verrucomicrobiota; class Verrucomicrobiia; order Opitutales; family UBA953; genus UBA953. Next base: position 36,467 of record JAURFU010000001.1, on the reverse strand, counting down.
CCGCCTTGGCGATGTCGAAGGCCTGGACGTGGTCGTGGTGGTCATGCTCGACGGCCAGACGCTCGTCGATCAGGGCGCGCGTGGATTCGTCGAGGAGTTCCCAGACCGGGTTGCGTTCGCGGGTCGGGCCGAAGGCCAGCAGGCCGAGGCAGGCGAAGGCCATGCCGTTGTCGGAGCCTTGGCTGATGCGTACCTGGGCGGTGATCGTCTTCGCCACGACCTCGGCGATGTTCTGGCGGTCAAGGGCGAGCTCGCCGGTCGCCCGGAAGTATTCCCCGAAGGCCAGGGCGGCGTGACCCGGCTCATCGGCGCGGGAGACCTCGCCTTCGACGGGCACGACGGTGCCGTCAGGGGCTAGGGAGTTGAAGTTGAGTTTGAGGAGGGCCTTGGTCTGGTCCAGGCACTGGCTCGCGAAATTCTGCATGCGGAAGGTTGGGATTGGGGCAGGCGCTCCCCTCCGTCAATGCCTCATCGTAAAAAAATCGTTATTTCGGCCGTTCATACCCACCCCATAAGCAAGGGGAAGCCTTGATTTCAGGCCTCAAAGACGACTTCGACCGGGCAGGCGGACAGCCGCTTCAGGAGCCGCCCATGAGCCTGCAACGGCCACCAGCGGTAGAGGTGGATGTCGACGGGCTTCCAGAGCCCGACCCAGCCGCAGATGGTCAGGCCTTCACGGACGAAGTCGGTAAGACGCTGCCCGGGGGTGATGAGATCCCGCAGCACCAATGTGGCGCCCAGAAAGAGGAGGCCGATGAGCAGGGCCATCCGACCTTCCTGGAACAGCTCGGCGAGGTCGCGCTCCGCGATCCGCGCCCGGTAGCCGAAGTAATGCTGGATGGATTCGCCGACCAGTCGGGCCGCTTCCGTATCCGGGGGCTGCCGGAGGACGACCTTGATGCGCAGTTCGGAGTCCTTCTCGTGTTCCCGCGCCCAGCTCAGGATGAACTCCTCGGCGTCATGGTCCAGGTCGCGCTCATGGAAGGGCGACGGGTCCATGGTGTTGAAGAGCTGGCCGACGTTGTTGAGCCGGAGTTCGATCAGGCCGGTAGTCCGCGGTGCGGTCGTCATAAGGGCAGGGGGTTTCCGAGGGCGGACTGGAAGAAACGTGCCCGTTTCACGCGCATGTCGTTGGATTCGCCGGCGCCATGGTTGGCGCCGGGCACGACGTGGAACTCGAATTGGTCCCTCTTGCCGGCGGCGATGAGGGCGTCGCGGAAGTCATAGCTGCACTTCACGTCGACGTTCGTGTCGGACTCGCCGACGGAAAGGAACAGACGCCCGCTCAGGTTGGCGGCGTACTTCGCGCAGGAATTCTCCTCATACCATGGGCCGACCGGATAGCCCAGCCACTGCTCGTTCCACCAGAGCTTGTCGACGCGGTTGTCGTAGCAGCCGCAGTCCGCCGCGCCGGCCTTGTAGAAGGCCCCATGCAGGAGCAAGGCATGCGCGGTGTTCTGCCCGCCGGCGGATCCGCCGAAGATGCCCACGCGCGTGAGGTCCATGTTGGGCTCGGTCTTGGCCAGGGCCTGCATCCAGGCGATGCGGTCGGGGAAGCCGCCGTCCTTGAGGTTGCGCCAGCTCTGCTGATGGAACTCCTTGCCGCGATGGTTGGTCCCCCGGCCGTCGAGCTGCACGACATAGAAGCCAAGCATCGAAAGCTCGCGATGGTTGCGGTGCCACCAGTTGAAAGTGCGGGGCGCGAACGAGCCGTGCGGTCCGGCATAGATGTTCTCGATGACGGGATACTTCTTCTTGGGGTCGAAGGGATGGGGCCGCGTGACCACGCCCCAGATGTCGAACTTGCCCTCGCGGTCCTTGGCGACGAACGGGCGGGCCGGCTGCCAGCCGGCCTTGCGCAGGTCGGATGCGTCGCTCACCCCGAGGGTCGCCAGGATCCGGCCGTCTTTGGCGCTGCGCAGGAAGAAGGCGTGCGGGACGTCGACCCGGGAGGCGGTGTCGATGAACGTACGACGATCCGGAGAGAAACTGACGTCATGATAGGCGTCATCAGGCGTGAGGTCGACGAAGCCGTTTCCATCCAAACCGACCTTGCAGAGATGCGTATGATAAGGGTTCTCGCCGGCGACCTTGCCGACGGCTTGGAAATAGATCTCTTTCGCTTCCGCGTCGAGGTGAGCGACCTGTTTCACGACCCATTGTCCGGAGGTGAGCGGGCGGAGCGTCTGACCTGTCCTTAGGTCGACGGCGTAAAGATGGTTCCAGCCGGAGCGCTCCGAAGCCCAGAGGGTCAGGTCATCCGAAAGATCATGTCGGTAGCGCGCGTTGAAGGTGTAGACGAACTTGGCGTCTTCCTCGGCGAGGAGTTTGCGCCAGGCCCCTTTTGCGACGTCGAAGGTGACGATGCCATGTCCGGTGAAACCGCGGCGGATGAACTCGGTCCGCAGCACCTTGGAGTCGGCCGACCAATCCAGACGGTCCGTCGCATAGGCTTGAGGCAGGACGTTGAGCGGGCAGCCGCTGGCGCCTTTGCCGTCGGCCTGGAAGACCCAGGGCGTGCGTGTCGTCCGCGGGTCGCCGGGTTTGTCGTAGGGAATCTCGCGGCTCGTGCCCTTGACCGAGTCGACGACTTTATAGAGGCGGGTGGTTTCCTTGCGCTCGCTCCAGACCGCGAAGTGGCGTCCATCCGGAGCCCAGCTGACCGGGCCGACGAAAGTTTCGCGTACGCTCGGTGCCCAGCTGGTCGAATGCCCTGCCGCCGTGGTCAGGTGAACGCTGCCTTCGCGTAGTTCGACGCGCGTCCGACCGTCCGGAGAGACCGGCCCTTGCTTGCCGGCGTTCGACGTTCGGTTGCCGGACTCGAGCCTGCCCGCGGGGCGAGCTGCGGACGGCCCGGCGGCGATGACCAGTTCCCCATCCGTGCCGAGGAACCAGCTCTCCTTGTCGCTTTCGAGCCTCAGGCGCCCGTCGTCCATGGGGATGACGCGGGTGAAAGGCCACCTCTTGGCGGTGACTTTCCTGCCGTCGAACGAGGCGAAGGCGGCGCTCAGCTTGGCCGGATCAAAGGCGGGCCTGATCTTACCGGTCCCGCATTCGACGAGTCGCCAGGAAATGCCCGCCGGGTCGGTCCACGCATACGCGAGGGTGTTTCCGTCGCGAGACCATTGAGGCGCGTCGACCCTGGTGCGGGGCGAACGCCCATGCCAAGCGTCATACTGTTTCTGCCATTCGGCGATGAGGTCCCCCTGGGCGAAGATCGCCAACGGGGACAGCAGCAGGAGGAGTCTCAGCAGCATGCCCTATCCAATGGCCCGAGGCCCTTCGACTCAACCCCGCATCCGTTTATTTGGCCTTGGCGGCGGTCTTGGACTTGCTGCCCTTTGGCTTCAGGGTCGTCAGATAGGCCACCACGTCGCGGATTTCCGCTGGCGTCAGGATGCCGAGCATCGGAGGCATGACGGAAACGGGCGGAGTGCGCTGGGCGACGTCACTCACGTTCAGGCGGCGAGTCTTGCCGTCGGGCAGCTTCACATCGATGGTCTTCGGGGTCTCATTGAGGACGCTTCCGGCGACGGTCTCGCCGGATTTCAACTGTATCGTCTCGATGCCGAAGCCGACGACGACCTTAGCCGAGGGCTCGACGAGGGACTGGGCCAGCTCGAATTGGGTGCGTTGGCCTCCGACCTGGCGCAGGCTCGGTCCGACTTCGCTGCCTTCGTCCGAATCGACGCGATGGCAGGCCACGCAGTTGGCGCCTAGGTGGCCGTTGATCAAGTCCCGTCCCGCGACGGGGTCGCCGCCCTCGGTGAGCAGTTCGTAGGGAAGATCCGGGCCGGCCATGGCACCGGCCGGCTTGGAGGCGGCGTCGAGGTATCGGCGGAGCGACGCGGAGATCACGGTGTCGGCGGAGTCCTTCGCGAGGGCGAAGACATCCAGCTTCAGTCCGTTGTCCAGTTTCCGGGCCTCGAGCCGTTCGACGAGCTCTCCGACCAGCTTACGCGAAGCTCCGTCGGTCCGGCCCCGCAGGGCGGAGACCACGGCCTGTTTCTCCGGAGTCTTGGCCGACTTGGAATTGATGATCTGGCGGGAAACCTCCAAGGCGGCGACGATTTCGCGTCCGAAAAGCTGACGGACGGCCTCGATGCGGACTTCCGACGGGTTGCCTTCGCCGGCGGCGGCCCGGAGGACTTGGGTCACCGCCGCAGGTTCGTCGTTCTTACGTCCGAGGAGCCGGAGCGTCTGCAGGCGGACTTCCGGCGCGGCTTTCAGGTCTTCGGCCAGTCCGCTCAGGACGGCGAAGGGCACGTCGAGCTCATACTTCACCAGCAAAGCGAGGGAGAGGGCGCGCTCATCGGCTTTCGTGATCCGCAGCAGCTCCTGCTGGCGTCCCCGCAGGACGGCGGCGATCATCGAGGTCGGCCGGGGCGCGTGCTTTCTGGCGGTGCCGTCGACGGCGTCCAGCTTCGCCGGCTGGTCGAAGCTGATCAGGGCCTGCAAGGCTTCGACACGCAGGAGGGCTCCGTCAGGCTGCCGCAGCGTCCACTCCAGGATCCGACGAAGCGATGCTTCGTCGCCTTGACGCAGGTTCGCGTTGAGCGCGCGGCGCGCCGCGTGAGGCGGGAGCGCGGCTACGCCGAATGCCTGCGCCAGCTTGGCTTCCGCGTCCGGGATGCCTTCGTCGTCGTGGATCGCCCGCGCGGCTTCGACCACGACCTCCGGGTTAGCATGATCAAGCAGCTGCGCGAGAAGGGGTGAACGCTGTCGAGCGAGGGCGAGCGTGGCGAAGACGGCTTCGGCCTCCTGATGCGTCTGGGCGAGCTTGAGCAGCACGTCCGAGGATTGGGTGCCGGCGAGGCCCGAGACCAGGCCGTGCCGCAACCAGGGGAGGCGGAGCTCGGTCGCGGCGTCGTGCAAAAAGGCTCCGAAAGGCACGTTGCCTCCGAGCTTGCCGAGCGTGATGCCGGCCTGAGTGCGGAGTCGAAGGTCCGATTGACCGAGCTGGTCGGTCGACTTGGCGATGAGCGCCGGAGTGGCCTTGGCTTCGCTGAAGACCTTCAAAGCCTGGACACGTATCTCAGGGTCGGCGTCGTCCAATAACGCGAGAGCCGGAGTGATGTCGGCGACCTGGCCAAGACGGAGTCCCATGCCGAAGCCCCAGATCGCATGGATGCGCGCGAGACGAGGAGTTGTCGCATCCTTGGCCAAGGAGAGCATCTCGGACCAGGCACGCTGACGATGCAGGCGGATGGAAGCGTTGACGCGTACGCGCTGGTCGCGATGGCCGAGCAGGCGCAGGCATTCGTCCTTCGGTACGGCTGCCGAGAAAGGCTTGGAAAGGAATTCCTCGGACGTCTTGTCGATCGCGGAGGCGACGTCGAGGCGCCAGACCGCGCCTTTGCCGTCGAGCGGGTACCCGCCGATCCAGTCGGCGTAATAGGCGCGACCGTCGATGCCCCATGACATCCCGATTCCCATGATGCCGGAAGAGATCGTACGTAGGTTCGTCTGCCGGAAGCCGTCCTGATGCGGCTCCAGCGTGAAGGCGTCCATCTTGCCCTTCGGGAACTGGTTGAGCAGGTAGTTCCCGCGCAGATCCCCATCCAAGGCATGTCCAGGCTCGTGCAGGAAGCCGGCTGGGCCGTCGGAGTAGTTGGCGATCGGGGGAGTGATGTTCAGGGGCTGATCAGGTGCGCCGTGAGGCTGCCACATGTTCTCCTTCACCCAGCGGCTTTCGGTCTTCTGATATTGATGCTGGTTGCGCCAGCCGGAGTCGGAGCCTTCGACCAGATACGTCAGGCGCTCACGCTCCTTGGGCTGGTCGCCGTCGTTGTCGACGCCGATGACGTCGCCGAAATCATCGAAGGCGATCTCCTGGGTGTTGCGGATGCCGTGGGCGAAGACCTCGAAGCCGGTGCCGTCGGGCTCGCATCGCAGGACGCAGCCCTCGTGCGGATAGACGAAGCGACGGCCTTCCTTGCTGAGGACGTTCGCGCCTTTGTCGCCGACCGTCCAATAGATGCGGCCGTCCGGCCCCAGCCTCAGGCCATGCATGTCGTGTCCGGCGTAGGCGATGTGACCGCCGAAGCCGGTGGCCACGATTTCCTTCACGTCGGCGACGCCGTCGCCGTCGGTATCCTTCAGACGCCAGACGTCGGGGATGGCGGTGACGTAGACCCATCCGTCGAAGTAGAGCACGCCGGCGGCGATGCCGGAGACCGGCGAATCGAAGCCTTCCGCGAAGACCGTGAGCTTGTCGGCCACGCCGTCGCGGTCGGTGTCGGAGAGCTTGTAGATGCGCTCCTTGAAGTGAGTCAGGTCCTGCCAGTCGACGCTGCCGTCCTTGTTGTGGTCCTTGAGTCCGCCGCGCGGGCCTTTCATCTTACCCGGCGCCAGTTCGCGCTGGTAGAAGGCCAGTTTTTCCGCCGGCGAGGTGAGCGCCACGTCGTCGGTGACCCAGAGCATGTGCTCGCGGATGTCGAGGTCCGCCGCCTTGCGGCGGGTCGTCGAAGAGACGTAGACATCGCCTGCTTCGTCGACCGTGCAGGCGGTGGGATCGGGGACGTTCAGCTGCCCGGACCAAAGGAAAGGTTTAAGTTCCGCGCCTTCGAGGGCGAGAGCCGCCAAGAGGAAGGCGACCTGGGGTGACAGTCTCATCGGAGAGGATGGTAGGAGGTTTCCGCGGTGATGAAAAAGGTCCTTTTCCGGCATGTGGGGCGGAAAAAACCAAGTAAGGACGGATTCAGCCGACGAGCACCAGGTACAGTTCCTTCGGGCCATGGGCGCCGAGGACCAAGATGCGCTCGATGTCGCCCGTACGGCTCGGCCCGGTGATGAACGAGAGCATGCTGGGCATGTCCTTGCCGTGACGGGCCTGTACGAGGGCGAGGGACGAACCCAGGTCGGGTACGACCTGGGACGCTTCGGCGACGACCACGTGGACGTGCGGGAGGATCGAAAGGGCGCGTCCGCCGGAACTGGCGCTGGAGACGAGGATGGCGCCGAGCTGGGCGACGATCGCCTCGCACGTGGTCAGGCCGGCGTCGCAGCCTTCGAGCTTCTGCTTGTCGAAGGAAGCGTCCGCCTCCCACGTCTCGCAGGTCAGGGCCGCGGCGATCGGACGCGTCAGCGGGTGCCCGTGGTAGGCGACCTTCTTCCATCCTTTGGACGATGAAAGGTCGGCGACCGCCTTGGCGGCGGCGGCGTGATCCGGCACGCGGATCAGGACGGCTTTGAGCTTGGCCAGCTGTTCGGCCAGGATGGACAGGCTCGCGTCGGCGGTCTCGCCGCCTTCGGGAAGCCAGGGCTTGGCGACGGCCGAAGTCTTGCCGGCAGCCGGTTCGCCTTTGAGGTGAGGCTTGGGGGCCTTGACTTTGAGCGCCTCGCGGATGCGGGCGAAGATGTCGGAGCGGGCGTCAGGCATGGTCGTTCTTCCACTGATCGCGGAAGGAGCTGGCAGGGGCCTTGGGGAGGTCGCGGGTCTTCATCCAGGCGCCCATGTAGGGCAGCGGAAGTTTCTGCAGCAGCGGCAGGGTGGCGCGGAAGATCCTGCCTCCCGTGGCGAACAACCAGGGACGCTTGATCACGAAGTTGAAGCCGTGGTGGAAGACGCGATCGAACAGCGTCGGCGATTCCTTGGCGGCATTACGACGGTTGTGCAGCAGGTGATGGTGCAGGTCGATGCGGACAGGGCAGGCGTCGGTGCAGGCCCCGCAGAGCGAGGAGGCGCCGGAGAGGTGGTTCCACTGCTTGAGGCCGCGCAGGTGCGGGGTGATGACCGAGCCGATCGGGCCTTGGTAGGTGGTGCCGTAGGCGAGACCGCCGATATTCTTGAAGATCGGGCAGACGTTGAGGCAGGCGCCGCAGCGGATGCAATGGAGGGCGTCGCGCTGCTCGGGGTCGGCCAGCAGGCGGGTGCGGGCGTTGTCCAGGAGGACGAGGTGGAACTCCTCGGGGCCGTCGCACTCGCCTTTCTTCCGGGGGCCGGAGTAGAGCGTGTTGTAGCAGGTCATCGGCTGGCCGGCGCCGGCGGTGGCCAGCATCGGGAGCAGCACGGACAGGTCGTCGAGGTGGCTGACCACCTTTTCGATGCCGGAAAGGGCGATATGGATCCGGGGCAGGGCGGCGGTGAGGCGCGCGTTCCCCTCGTTCTCGGTGATCGAGATCTGGCCGGTCTCGGCCACGAGGAAATTGGCGCCGGTGATGCCGATGTCGGCGTCGACGTAGAGCTGACGCAGGTGGCGGCGGGCGATCATCGTCAGCTCCTCAGGGCTGTCGGTCGGCGCCGTGCCGAGGTGCTTGGTGAAGAGCTCGCTGATGGCCTCGCGCTTCACGTGCATGCACGGGAACACGAAGTGATAGGGGGCTTCGCCGCGGAGCTGTTGGATGAACTCGCCGAGGTCGCTCTCGACCACGCCGTAGCCGGCTTTCTCGAGGGCTTCGTTCAGGTGGATTTCCTCCGAAGTCATGCACTTCGACTTCACGATGGCCTTCGCGTCGGCGTCCTTGGCGATCTTCAGGATGATGGCGCGGGCTTCGGCCGCGTCGCGGGCCCAGTGGACGACGCCGCCGTTACGTTCGAAATTGGCCGTGAACTTCTCGAGGACGTTCGCGAGGTCGTTGACCGCCGACCACTTGGCCAGGGACGCGGCGTCACGGGCGCGTTCCCAGTCCCGGTAACGGGCCTTCTGGAGGTCGCGGTTGACGTAATAGCCTCCGAGCGCCTTGCGGATGAAGGCGCGCTGGTCCCCGTCCGCGGCGTTGACCGTGGCGTCCTTGAGGAAGATGGCTTTGGAGTCGGACATTTTCAGGCGTCGTTGGCCAGGACTTCGGCGATGTGCAGCGGGAGGATCGGCTTGCCCTCGCGGGACAGCCAGCCGCCGATCTGCAGGAGGCAGGAGGGGTCGGAAGAGACGACGTAGTCGGCGCCGGTGCGGGCGAGGGCGCCGCCTTTGACCTGGACCATCGCGGTCGAGATCATGGGGAACTTGGCCGAGAACAGGCCGCCGAAACCGCAGCAGGTCTCGCCTTCTTCGGATTCGATGAGTTCAAGTCCTTTCACGGCGCGGAGCAGCTGGCGGGGTTCCTCCTTGAGACGAAGCTCGCGCAGGGCGTGGCAACCGTCGTGATAGGTGACCTTCTTGGCGAACTTCGCCCCGACGTCGGTGACGCCGAGCTTCTTCACCAGGAATTCCGAGAACTCGAAGGTGCGCGACGCAAGGTCGTCGGCTTCGGCCGCATGCGGCGTGCCCTTCAGCAGTTCCGGGTAGAAGTTACGCATCATCGCCACGCAGGAACCGGAAGGTCCCACGACGACATCGGCGCCGCGGAAGACGCCGAGCGCGCGGATGGCGGCCTCGCGGGCCACGTCCCATTGCCCGGAGTTGAAGGAGGGCTGTCCGCAGCAGGTCTGCGCGGAGCGGAAATCCACCTCATGGCCGAGGCGCTTCAGCACCTTGGCCGTCGCCAGGCCGACCTGAGGGGTCAGCTGGTCGACGAAGCAAGGGACGAAGAGGGAGATGCGCACAGGGTTAGCGGAGGAAAGCCTCGTGGAGGCCGCCGTCGACGGTGATGACCTGTCCGGTCGTCTTGCTGAGGCGGTTGGTCACGAGGAGGAAGTAGGCTTCGGCCTGGTCGGCGGGAGTGATGGGGTTCTTGGTCAGGGTGCGATCGGCGTAGAAGCGGGAGAGCTTCGTGGTCAGCGAATCGGTCGCCTCATCATCGGTGTAGGGAATGTCGTACTTCGCAAGCGAGGCGATCACTCGGTCGCGCGGGAACATCGCCGAACCCTGCACGACGGTGGCGGGGGCCACGCCGTTGACGCGGATCAGGGGCGAAAGCTCCATGGCCATCTCGCGGACGAGGTGGTTGGCGGCGGCCTTCGAGGTGTCGTAGGCCACGGAACCCTTCTTGGCCACGGCGGCGTTGGCGCTGGTGGTCAGGACGAGGTTGCCGCGGAGACCCTGTTCCTTCCAGGTCTTGAAGGCTTCGTCGGCGACGAGGTAGCTGCCGGTGACGTTGAGGGCGAAGGTGAGGGCCCACTTGTCGTCCGGGATGTGGCCGGTGGTGTCCGGCGAGACGAAGATGCCGGCGGTGACGCAGATGGAGTCGAAGCCGCCGTAGGCGAGCGCGACCTGGTCGAGCATCTTGCGGATCGAGGCGCGGTCCATGATGTCGCCGGCGAGGCCGATGGCGGGGCCGCAGTTCGAAAGGCCGGTGCCGGCGACGCCGATGCCCGTGCCGAGCTTGTCGGTGATCTCCTTGGCGGTGGCCTGCGCCGCCTCGACGTTCTTGTCGACGCAGACGATGTGCGCGCCTTCCTTCACGAGGCGGTGGGCGGTCTCCTTGCCGATGCCGGAGCCGGCGCCGACGACGATGATGACCTGGCGGGCGAGTTCCTTCTCGGCCGGCATGCGCTTGAGCTTCGCTTCTTCGAGCAGCCAGTACTCGATGTCGAAGGCTTCCTGCTGGGGCAGGGCGATGTACTGGTCGATGGCTTCGGCGCCGCGCATGACTTCGACGGCGCAGTTGTAGAACTCGGCGGTGACGCGGGATTCGGACTTGTCCTTGCCCCAGGCGATCATGCCGAGGCCGGGGATCAGGACGACCGTCGGGTTCGGGTCGCGCATCGCCGGGGAGTTCGGGCGCTTGCAGGCGTTATAGTAGGAAGCGTAGTCCTTGCGGTACTGCTCAAGGGCGGCGGCGAGCTTGGCCTTCAGCGCGGCGGCGTCCTCGGACTGGGGGTTCCAGTTCACGTAGAGCGGCTTGATCTTGGTGCGGAGGAAGTGGTCCGGGCAAGAGGTTCCGAGCTCGGCGAGACGAGGGGCGTCCTTCGAGTTGACGAAGCGGAGGATCTTCTCGTCGTCCTGGATCGTGCCGATGAAGCGCTTCTCCTTGGAGACCTGGCCGCGGAGCCAAGGCAGGATGGCGGCGAAGGTCGCGTGACGCTTCTCGGCGTCGAGGGTCTGGTAAAGGGCGCCGCCGAAGGCCTTGGCGTCGCCGCCCTTGGCCTGGTACTTGGCTTCGATGTAGGCCGCGGCCTGCTCGATCATGGCGAGGGTCAGCACGTAGCAGGCCTTGTCGTCATCAGCCCAGGAGATGAAGCCGTGCTGGCCCATCATGATGGCCTTGATGGCCGGCTGCTGGCGGGAGATCTCCTGCATGGCAAGGCCGAGCTCGAAGCCCGGGCGCATCCACTTCACGTAGGCCATCTTGCCGGCGAAGATCTCCTTGGTGAGGGCTTCGCAGTGCTTGGAAGCGGCGATGGAGATGATCGCGTTCGGGTGCATGTGGTCGACATGCTTGCCGGGCAGGAAGCTGTGCAGCGGGGTGTCGATCGACGAGGCGCGGGGGTTGAGGTTGAAGGTCGCGTGGTTGTACATCGCGACCATGTCGTCCTCGGCCTGGGACTTCAGGCCCTTGTCCGCGCGGGCGGCGTAGGACTTCTGGAGGCCGATGAGCTTGTCCTGGTAGAGGGAGGAGAAGTTCTCGCGGTTGCTGGTGCGGAGGTCGCCGCCGGAACCCTTGACCCAGAGGACCTGGGTGTCGGCGCCGGTCAGGGGGTCCTTCTCGACGATCTTGGAAGAGGTGTTGCCGCCGCCGGTGTTCGTGATGCGCTGGTCTGCTCCAAGCTTGTTGGAACGGTAGACCAGACGGCCGACCGGATCGAGCTTCGCGGCTTCGGCATCATTCCAGAGGTGGGAGACGTACTTGTAGTTGGACATGTTTGTTACGTGGAAATGGGTGAGGGGTGAGTAAGGGGTTTTATGACTTCTTTAAACCATTAAACTTGGCTTGGGCGGCGGCCCATGCGGCGGTGGAATTCGGTTTGTAAGTCACTACCTCGAAGGAGTTTCGGACGACCTTGCGCAGTTCGTCGAGGTTCTTGAGCTCCTTCATGGCGATGGCTTGGACGAGGATGTTGCCCGCGGCGGTGGCCTCGACCGGTCCGGCGATGACCGTACGGCCGGTGGCGTCGGCGGTCGCCTGGTTGAGCAAAGCGTTGCGGCAGCCGCCGCCCACGATGTGCAGGCGCTTGAGTTTGCGACCGGTGAGTTTCTCCATGCCGTCCATCTCGACGCGGTAGAGGAGCGCGAGAGATTCGAGCACGCAGCGCGCGATCTCGCCGTGGGTCTTCGGCACCGGCTGCTTGGTCTCGCGGCAGAAGGCCTGGACCTTGGCGACCATGTCGCCGCGCTTGGCGAAGCGGATGTCGTCAGGACGGATGAACGAGCGTAGCGACGGAGCCTTGAGCGCGAGCTTCACGATCTCGCCGTAATCGGAGACTTCGCCTTTCTCCATCCACTCGCGGCGACACTCCTGGAGCACCCAGAGCCCGACGAGGTTCTTGAGGAAGCGGGAGGTGCCGCCGAAACCGACTTCATTGGTGTACTTGGCCTTGCGCACGGTCTCGTTGACCAGCGGCTTCGGGAGTTCCACGCCGAGGAGGGACCAGGTGCCGGAGGAGAGGTAGGCCCAGTCATCGCCCTTGGTGGCGGGGACGGCGGCGACGGCAGCGGCGGTGTCGTGCGCGCAAGTGGTGACGACCTCGGCCTTGCCGAGCCCGGTTTCCTTGGCGAGGTAAGGCAGCATCTTGCCGAGCTTCACGCCGGGCGCGACGGGCTTGGGGAAGATATGCTTCGGGATGCCGAGTTTCTTGAGCACCGGCCAGGCCCAGTCGCGATTGCGCGTATCCCAGCACTGGCTGCCGGAGATCAACGTCTCTTCGGCGCGGGCCTTGCCCGTGAGCAGCCAGGTGATGTAATCCCCGATGAGCAGGAACTTGTCGGCGAACTGCAGCATCTCGGGACGGTTCTCGGCGTCGTCGAAGAGCTGGTAGAGCGTGTTGATGGAGATCGAGGCGATGCCGGTGCCTTCGAAGATCTCCTTCTGCGAGAAGCGGCGCATGGCCAGCTCGTAGGCCTTGAAGCTGCGTTCGTCGCGATAAGTGAACGGAAGCGAAAGGAGCGGACCGTCGCCCTTGAGCAGGACGTAGTCGACGCCCCAGGAGTCGCAGGCGACCGATTTGACCGGGCCGAGCTTGGCGCCCTTGGCCAGGCCGATGCGGATCTCACGGAAGATGCGGATGATATCCCAGCGCAGGGTGCCGTTGGCCGTGATGGCGCCGTTGGAGAAACGGTGCACCTCCTTCATGGTGAACTTGCCGGCCTTGAGCTGGCCGAGGATGACACGCCCGGATTCGGCTCCGAGGTCGATGGCGAGGTAATGGGACATGGTCTGAAGGGGCAGGGGAGGGGGAAGAGGTCACATACCGAGCATTTTCTGCCGGTAATGTTCGTCCGGTCGTCCGGCGATACGCTCGCACTGTTCGGCGGTCAGGAAGACCGGGCCGCCCAGGGAAGCGGCGCCGACGAAGATCTCGGCGGCTTTCTCGGCCATGAGCAGGGAGCCTAGGACGGACTTAGGGGAGGAACCGACGGCGATGATGCCATGGTTCTGAAGGAGGATGATCTTCGGGTCGCGTCCGGTACGCTTCACGAATGCGACGACTTCACGGCGGATAGCCTGGGAAAGGCCGAGGCCGGGTTCGGCGTAAGGCACGAACACGGATTCGACTCCGCACATCACGATCTCATCCGGACAGGCGCGCCTCTCGGCGAACTCACGGGCACGCGGAGAACAGAGGATCCGATTCACGGCGATGGCGTGGACGTGGCCGACGCAGCGGACGCCGGGCAGGGTGAGCAGGTAGGCGTGGAAGAGGGCCTCGATCGAAGGCTTCTTGGCCGCGGGGTCCAGCCGGGCGTCCAGCAGGGCCTGGTCGACCTCGACATCCGTCGCGGAGGGCTTGTCCAAAAGGGGCAGCAATCGTGAGAATGCGCAATGCGTGACGTCCGCGGAAGTCAGGGTCGCGAGATTGGAGCCGGAGGCCTTCACCGCGAAGGTCTCTTCGTCGATGCGGACCGAGGTGTTGCCTTCGCCGAGGATCGCCATGCGCAGACGCTCGCCGCCCAGCTGATGGGACAGTTCAAGCAGCGACTGGACGGGCTCGTTCGACATGCCTCGGCAAGACGAGGTCGGGCTCAGACCGCGGTGAGCACGCGCTCCGGGAGCAGCTTGACCTTGGCTTTCTGGATCGCGGCGACGTCGGCGTCGGTGACCAGGAAGAGCGAAGTGACGTCACGGGTGACGGCGCAAGGACCGCCGCGACCGAGCTTCACCTTGTTCATGCAGATCAGGACCTCGTCGCTGCGACGGATGACCTCGCGCTGCTGATGTGAGATGTCGCGCTGCGAATTCCAAAGGCCGTTCTCATCGATGCCTTCGGCGCCGAGCAGGGCCACGTCGAAATTCCAGCGGGCGACTTCCTCGAGCGTGCGGTCGCCGGCGACCATCGCGTGCCGGGTCAGGAACAGGCCACCCGGGATGTAGACTTCCACGCCCGGGAGGCATGAGATCAGCTGGGCGGTCGGCAGACAGGTCGTGACGATCTGCAGGTCGGGCACGCCGGCGGCGGCGATGGCTTCGGCGGCGAAGAAGATGGTCGAGCCCGAATCGAGGTAGACGGTCATGCCGGCCTTGACGCGCGAAGCGGCGAGATTGCCGATGCGGCGCTTGGCCTCGGCGTCTTCGATCTTGCGGTCGTCGAGCGGAGGGAAGTTGCGGTTGAAATCCGAAAGCGCTCCGCCATGCGTACGGGTGATGCGTCGCTGGTTCTCGAGCTCGGTCAGATCGCGGCGCGCCGTCGCCTCGGAGACGTTGAACTGCTTGCAGATCTCCAGGACCGGAACGTATCCGACCTTGGACAGAAGCTTGGCGATGGCTTCACGTCGGGCTTCGATGATGTGTCGGGCTACTTTCATGATGTCGGTGAATTCGGTGCGGGGGGATCTCTTTATGAGCGTATCCAATCGAGCAATCAATAACGCAATCCGAACGTCTAACCGACCTTAGGTTTAATTCGCACAATATACATTATGTCTAATAGTGGATAAGATAATAAAGACGGGCTAAATGTTGGTTAAAAAGGTATTTTCTTGGGGCTAATCACCCTTTGGTTATCTTGTTCTCACCCCAGCCATGATTGCCTCGATTCGCTCATATTGCAGCCAGATCATGGTTTTGACGGCGTTTTTGTCCCTTTTCACGGGTTGCGCTTCAAGTCCGGAAATTCCGCCCGCCAAGTCGGTCATCGAGGAACCCGTCTTCACGGGGCTGCGGATCGAGCAAGGTCCGACATCCCTGGGCTGTGAGCCTCGTCGACATCCGGTCTCCATCCTGGTCCTTCACCATACCGCGGGCTCCCTGCCCTCCTCCCTGGAGATCCTCCAAGGCAAGGACCCCAAGCGCCCGGTCGGGGTCCATTACGTGGTGACCGACGAGGCCAAGCCTCGGGTCATCCGCATGGTGCCCGAGAACTTGGCCGCCTACCACGCAGGCAAGAGCGCCTGGGGGAAGCTCGAGGGATTGAACCAACACTCCATCGGCATCGAGGTCATCAACTACGACGGCAACGTGTATCCTTATTCCGACGCCCAGGCCGACATCATCTTCGCGCTCTGCGCCGAAATCATCCGACGTCATGACATCAAGCCGTGGAACGTCGTCGCGCACTCCGACATCGCCGTCGGCCGCAAGGTCGACCCGGGTTCGAAGTTTCCTTGGGCCAAGCTGGCCAAGCTGGGCATCGGCGCTGCGCCGCTGCCCGACGAACTCAAGGAGCGCATCGCCCGTGGCCGCGTCGCCACCCCGGCGCATTTCCGTCAGCTCCTCAAGGACTATGGTTACGCCGTCGGCCCTGATGAGCCCGCTTTGAAACTCGCGACCGAGGCTTTCCAGCGCCACTTCCGTCCGTCCAAGGTCGACGGTGTCATCGACGTCGAATCGACCGCCATCCTGGAATGCCTGGTCCGCCGTTATCGTTCCGCGCCCTACCGTCCGGCCGACCTCAGGCTCTGAGCTGCAGTCCGAACAGGCGCAGGACCTTGTTGGCGTAACCGCGCAGGAGGTCGCGCTCGGGATACCCCATCCTGTCGAGGAAGACGGCATAGACGGCCATGCCGGCGCCGCCGGCGATCCCCATGGACAAGACGAGGTTGAGCTTCTCGTTGAGATGCCCGCTGAAGACGTCGCGCAGGAAGGTGAAGCCTTGGAACGAGATGACCGCGAGCATGACGGAGCCGAGGATCACCTGCGCGGCCGGCCTGGACAGGCTCTCGGCGAGGAACTCCGGTGCGTGCTTCTTGAGGTGATGGCGCAGGACCAGGTACTGCCAGATAGTCGAGGCGGCGTTGGCCCAGGCCAGGCCTTCGACCCCTTGGCCCATCCCGACGGCGATGAGCGAGCCGACGGCATTGACGACCAACGCATGGATGGCGGCGATGAAGGTGGCCTTGGTCCGGCCCGCCACGTTGAGCGCCCGGGTGACGATCGAGATCATCGCGTAGAACGGCATGGCGATCGCAAACAGCACCAGCAGCGTCGCCGTAGCCTTGCTGTTGGTCTCGTTGAACCGTCCGTATTGGAACAGCAGCTGCACGATGGGCACGGCCAAGGCGGCGAGGCCGAAGGCCGCGCCGACGTTGATGGCCAGGACCAGACGCATGCCGCGGCCGTAGTTGCGCGCCAAGGACGGGACGTCGCGCGCGGCGAAGGCCGTGGCGAGCGCCGGGAAGATAACGACGGCGACCGAGGCCGAGAACAATCCGATCGGGAGTTCGACGATGCGGTTGGCGACGTAATAATACATCAGCCCGGCGTCGCTGACATTATAGGCGATTCCTCGGGAGATGAGGACGTTCACCTGCTGCACGCCGGCGCCTAGCGCGGCCGGCAGGAATGCCAGGCTCATGGTCTTCCAGGCGGCTTCGTCCACATGCAGCTGGCCGGGGCGCCACCCTTCCTGCCGCAGCCCCCACAAGGGGATCAGCAGCTGGAAGACCCCGCCGACCAAGGCGCCGAGGCAGAGCCAGACGGCCTTACCCATGTCGTCCGAAGCGAAATTCTCACCGAAGACGCCCAAGGCGACGATCATGCAGAGGTTCAGGACCCCTGAAGCGATTTCCGCCAATCCGAAGCGACCGGAGAGGTTGACCGCCGAGGTGAACAAGGCCGCGACGCAGATCAGCGGCATGTAAGGCATGCAGAGCGCGGTCAGCGGCGCGGCCTGGGACCTTCCCGCGGAGGCGAAATCGTAAGCCAGGGCCGTCCCCACGCCGAGGAGGGCCAAGCCGACCATCCATGGCAGCACCTTGCGCAGGACGAAGTTGAGGAAGCCGAACGAGGCCAGCTTGCCGTCCCTGACGGACTTGTCCGCGAGGACCGGCACGACGGCCGCGGTCAGCGCGCCTTCGCCCAGCAGACGTCGGAAGAGATTCGGGATCTGGAACGCGATGACGAAGGCCGAGCCGATCGCCGAGGCGCCGAAGACGGCCGCGGTCAGCTGGTCGCGGAACAGGCCGAGGACGCGCGAGACCATCGTCCAGGAGGCGGTCTTCGCCATGGCCTGGTACTGGCGCGTCTGCTCGGTCATGGCCTCAGGGCTGGATCGCGCGCATGCCTTCTTCCAGCACCGCACGCAGCGCCGGCACCAGGTCCGTGCGCGGGACCTCGGCTTCGGCGCGGTCAGCCAGGCTGCGGACCTTGGTCACGCCCTTGGCGACTTCGCTGCCGCCGTAGACGAGCGCGTATTTCGCGCCGGCGACTTCGGCCGCCTGGATCAGCTTGGGGAACTTGCCGTCCTTCAGGTTGTATTCGACGCGGAAACCGGCGCGACGCAGGTTCGCGATATCTTCCAGCGCGGCCTGACGGGCGTCGTCACCGAGGATCATGACATAGAAGTCAGGCCCGTCGGCATAAGCCGGGATCAGTTTCTTGAGCTCGAGCAGGTCGCGCATGGTCACGTCGCCCATGCCGAAGCCGACCGCCGGAAGGTCCGGCCCGCCCAGTTTCTTGACCAAGGCGTCATAGCGGCCGCCGCCGGCCAAGGCGCGGGCTTCTCCGCCCGTCTCGAAAGCCTCGAAGACGAAGCCCGTGTAATACGCCAGGCCGCGGACGATCGTGAGGTCGATCGCGACGCATTCGGCGAAGCCCATCGCGTTGAGCGTGCCGAGCAGTTGCTTCCATTCGGTGAGACGTTCGGTCATCGCCACGTCGCCGGCGGCGAGCTTTTCAAGGTCGGCGAGCGACTTCGTGTTCGCGAAAGCGCGGGCGGATTCGAGGGCCTTGGCCGGATCGACCGAAGTGCCGGCCAGGGCCGCCGTCATGGCGTCGAGCAGATCCTTGGGCGCGCCGCGTTCCAGCTTGTCGACGACGCCGAGGACGGCCACCGCCTGGGCTTCGGGCACGCCGAGGCTGGCGAGATAGCGGAACCAGAGCGTGCGGTCGGAGACGCGGATGCGGAAGTCCTGCTGCGTGAGTCCGAAACCCAGGAGGCAGTCGGCGCAGAGCGCGATGATCTCGGCGTCGGCCGCCGGACCGGCTTCGCCGAGGAGGTCGGCGTTGAGCTGATAGAAGGAACGGAGGCGGCCCTTCTGCGGCTTCTCGTAGCGGTAGTTCTCGCCGATCGCGAACCAGCGGATGGGCTTGGGCATGCCGTTGGCCTTGGCCCCGACCATGCGGGCCAGCGAAGGCGTCATCTCCGGACGGAGGCTGACCTTGCGGCCGCCCTTGTCCTCGAAGTTGAAGAGCTGACGGACGATCTCTTCGCCCGACTTCTCCGTGAAAAGTTCCAGCGGCTCGAGCACCGGGGATTCCCACTCCCGGAAGCCGTAACGACGGCAGGCGCGTCGCCAGACGTCCATGATGTGTCCCAAGACAGCACGGTCTTCGGGATAGAACTCCCGGAAGCCGGGGAGCGTTCGAATGTCGGACATCGCGGAGCGGATTACTGCTGCGGCTGGCTCGGCTTCTCCACGTCGATCGACTTCAGCTTGGCCTTCAGTTCCTTGCCCGCCTTGAACTTGATGACCGCGCGCTTCGGGATCACGACGTCCGTCTCCGGGCGGTTCGGGTTGCGACCGATGCGGCTCTTGCGGACCTGGACCTGGAAGACGCCGAAGTTGCGGAGCTCGACGTCACGACCGGCCAGCAGCGCTTCGCTGATGGCGTCGAGGGTCATCTGGACCGAGTCGCGGATATGCTTCTGGGGATACCCCTTGTCCGTGAAAATTTTCAGGACGATGTCGCGCTTGGTGAGGTTGTTGGACATGACGTTGCGTAAGTGTTGATAGACAAAGGCATGGGAAAGCGACGGTTGCAACACCGCACCCTAAAAAACCTTATTCCAAGTTCTGGACCTGCTCCCGGATGCGCTCGATCTCGGTTTTTGCCTCCAAAACCAGCTTCGTCGTGGCGATTTCCGAGGCCTTGCTGCCGATGGTGTTTACTTCCCTCAGGAGTTCCTGGATCAGGAAGTCGAGCTTACGTCCGCCGTTGGGCAGTCCCAGTTCTGCTGAAAATTGGGCGATATGGCTCTTCAGGCGGACGACCTCTTCGGTGATGTCCGAACGGTCCGCGAACAAGGCGAGTTCCTTGAGCACCCTCTCGTCGTTCACGTCGAGCGCCAGCCCGGCGTCCTTCAGACGCTTGAGCATGGCATCGCGATGGCGGACGGGAGCCGACTTCTCGGCGGCCTCCATGCCGACCACCATCGTCGCCATCTTGGCCAGGCGATCGTTGAGATCGCGGGCCAAGGCGGCGCCTTCGGCCTGACGCATGGCGACGAGACGATTCAACGCTTCCTCGAAGGCTTTCTGGACGAAGGACTCCACCTTGCTGAGCTCAGGCAGGACGACGGAAGGGCGGCGCGTGGATTCGGCGAGCCTCAGCAGCAGTTCGGCGTCCGGGGAGATCTTCACGCCGCAGCGTGCGGCGACCTTCGCAAGCTCATCCAAGCTGCCTGCGACGGCTTCCGCATCCCACTGCCCCGAACAGGTCGAGGCAGCGGCTTGCGTCACGCGGGCGGTGACCTTGCCGCGTTGCAGGCGGGCGCGGATCCACGCCGAAGCGGTGGATTCCAGGGCGGGCCAGGCATCCGGTCCGAAGACCGAGACCTGCAGATTCTTCTGGTTCACGGTGGCGATTTCGACCGAGAGGCGGACGCCGGGGAGATCGATCTCCGCGCGTCCGAAACCCGTCATCGAGGAGGCCGCCATCGTCAGAGTTTGATCTCGGTGCCCATCGCGCGCGCGGCGCTCCAGACGTCCTTGTCGCCGCGTCCGGAAAGATTGATGATGACCACCTGCTCCTTGGGCAAGGAGGCCGCCAGTTTGACGCCATGGGCGACCGCGTGGCTCGATTCGAGGGCCGGGATGATTCCTTCGGTGCGGGAAAGCAGCTGGAAGCCTTCAAGGCATGCGTCGTCGGTCGCGTACGCGAACTCGAGGCGGCCCTTGTCACGGTAGTAGGCGTGTTCGGGACCGACCGCGGCGTAGTCGAGGCCAGCGGAGACGGAATGCGTGCCTTCGATCTGCCCTTCTCCGTCCATCAGGATGTTCGTCATGCAGCCTTGCAGCACGCCGAGACGGCCGCCGGCGAAACGGGCCGCATGCTCGCCGCGGGCGATGCCCCGGCCGCCGGCTTCGACGCCGATCAGGCGCACGCCGGGTTCATCAAGGAATTCGAAGAAAGCGCCGATCGCGTTGGACCCGCCGCCGACGCAGGCGACGATGGCGTCCGGGAGACGGCCTTCGGCGCGCAGGATCTGCTGCTTGGATTCGATCGAGATGATGCGGTGGAAGTCGCGGACCATCATCGGATAGGGATGCGAACCGTAAGCGGTACCCAGGATGTAATGCGTCTCGCGGACGTTGGTCACCCAGTCGCGCATGGCTTCGTTGACGGCCTCCTTGAGCGTGCGCTGGCCGGCTTCGACGCCGCGGACCTCGGCGCCCATGAGACGCATGCGGTAGACGTTGAGCGCCTGGCGCTCCATGTCGGTCGCGCCCATGTAGATGACGCACTTGAGGCCGAAACGCGCGCAGACGGCGGCGGTGGCGGTACCGTGCTGGCCCGCGCCGGTCTCGGCGATGATGCGCTTCTTGCCCATGCGGACGGCGAGGAGAGCCTGGCCGACGACGTTGTTTATCTTGTGCGCCCCGGTGTGGAGCATGTCCTCGCGCTTGAGGTAGATGCGGGCGCCGCCGACGTGCTTGGTCAGCGACTCGGCGTGATAGAGGCCCGTCGGGCGTCCGGCGTAGTCCCGGAGCATGTCGGCGAAGGCCTGCTGGAAGGCGGGATCACGTCGGGCTTCGTCGTAGGCCTTGGTGAGGTCCAACAGAGGCGTCATCAGCGTCTCCGGCACGTACATGCCGCCGAACTGACCGAAGCGGCCGCGGGCGTCCGGCACGCGGAAACGAGGTTCGGTGGTCGGGATGAGACTGGAGGCCGACATGGTGATGCCTGCATAAAGGGAGAAGCCATGGAGAGGGCAAGCGACAAGGACTTTTGACGGCTATCCTTGCCCCGGCACGGCCGTGGGCCTTATGCATCGCCCATGCTTCGTCTCGCCTTCGGCCTGTGGCTGCTGTCCTCCCTGCCCTCTTTCGCGGGCTACGGTCCGTCGGTTTCCCCCGAGGAGATCCGCCGAGAGTTCACCTACTCGCGGGCCGTCGTCACCGGCACGGTCGAAGGCGTGACCGAATACCTGCCGGTCAGCTCCACGGGCCACATGATCATCACCGACCGTGCCCTGGGCGTACCGGCTTTCCCTGATGTCGTCGTCGCAGGCGTGACCGACCGCAAAGGTCGCGCGGTTTCGATGGAACGTGTCGCCGACGACTACCTCGTCATCATCCAGCTCGGCGCGATCCTCGCCGTGTTCGTCGCCTTCTACGCGCGGCTCCGCGACCTCGTGAAAGGATTGTTCCGCGGCGACAAGGCATCCGTCGGCCTTGCGGCGGCGATCGTCGTCGCGTTCCTCCCCGCCGCCCTGCTCGGCTTCCTCTTCAAGGACGCCATCACCGCCTATCTGTTCTCCGTCGAAGTCGTCGCGGCCGCCCTGGTCGTGGGCGGACTCCTCATCCTCGTCGCCGAACAGGCGCTGCCGAAAGCGCGTTCCGCCGAGGGCGACGAAGTCACCTCCATCGGTTGGCGCACCGCGCTGACGGTCGGGCTGTGCCAGTGCTTCGCCTTGATCCCCGGCACGAGCCGTTCCCTCGCCACGATCCTCGGCGGACGCGTCGCCGGGCTGTCCCATGCCGCCTCGACCGAATTCTCCTTCCTGGTCGGCCTGCTCACCCTTTCGGCGGCTTCGGTCTACAAGATGTGGTCGCTCGGCCCTGCCCTCACGCAGGTCTACCCGGCCGGCCCGGCCGGCGTCGGCCTGCTCGTCGCCGCCGTCACCGCCTTCGTTTCCGTGAAATGGCTCGTGGGCTACGTCTCCCGCCATGGGCTGGGCGTGTTCGCCTGGTATCGCCTCGCGCTGGGCGGGGCGATCCTGGCTTACCTCGCCTTGAACTGAGCCGCCTTACGTGCCGAGTTCGAAGCCCTTGCGGTATTCGCGGCGGACGTAGGCGTTCGCTTCCTTGTCGTTGGTGACCTCCATCTTCGCGCCGTCCCACAGCAGTTTGCGGTCGGGGTAGCGCGAAGCGAGGTTGCCCATGAGCACCATCTCGGAGAGCGGGCCGGAATAATCGAAGTTGGAGGACGCGACGGCGCCGCCCTTGCAGGAGCGGATCCAATCCTTCTCGTGGCCGGATGAATTGCCCGGGATGCGCGGGATGGTCTTGGCCACGGTCTTGGCCGCGGCGCGCAGGTCGGCGTTGAGGATGCGGGGGTTGAGGCCGTAGCAGCCGCAGACCAGCTTACCCTGGTCGCCGATGAAGAGGCAGCCGCCGTTGGGGTCGCCGAAGGGCATGTCGTCCTCCAGTTCTTCCGGGCGGGCCGGCATCAGGCCGCCGTCCCACCAGGTGAGGGTCACGGGCGGCTTGTCGCCGCGGGCCGGGAACTTGAAGCGGACGATCGAGGAGCGCGGGTAGGATTCGTTCTTGCCCGTGGTCTTCTTGCCGAAGGTCTCATAGACGGTCGAGACGTTGCCCTCGACGCTGATCGGGTAACGGAGGTCGAGCGCCATGAAGGCGGGGTCGATGATGTGACAGCCCATGTCGCCGAGGGAACCGGTGCCGAAGTCCCACCAGGCGCGCCACTTGCCCGGATGGTAGGAAGCGTGGAAAGGCCGGAACGGCGCCGGGCCGCACCACTGGTCCCAGTCCATGCCTTCGGGGGCCTGCTGGACTTCGGTCGGACGGCCCATCTCGAGGCTCTGCGGCCAGATCGGACGGTTGGTCCAGGTGTGGACTTCGCGCACCTTGCCGATGAGGCCGGCGGCGATCCATTCGGTCACCTGGCGGATGCCTTCGCCGGAGTGGCCTTGGTTGCCCATCTGGGTCGCGACCTTATATTTATGGGCCGACTCGGTGAGGATGCGGGCCTCGAAGACGGAATGGGAGATCGGCTTCTGCACGTAGACGTGCTTGCCGCGGCGCATGCACTCCATCGCGATGTAGGCGTGGGAGTGGTCGGGCGTGGCGATGATGACCGCGTCGATGTCCTTCTGCTGGTCGAGCATCTTGCGGAAATCCGTGAAGAGCGCGGCCTTGGGGAACTGCTTGATCGTGCCGCCGCAGCGGCTCAGGTCCAGGTCGCACAGCGCGACGATGTTCTCGTCGGCCGAGTTGTTGACGTTGCTCTTGCCGACGCCGCCGAAGCCGATCGCGGCGATGTTGAGCTTCTCGTTCGGCGAAATCGTGCGGGCGGCGGAGTTGAGCCAGGGGCGCGACACCACGAAGGCGGCGGCGGCCACGCTGGTCTGGCGGAGGAAGGAGCGACGATTGAGGTGGGGTGTCATGGGGTTGGGATAAGGAGGTCTATGAGTGGCCCGCCACGCTCGCAAGTTCCTTGACGGACTTTTGGTCCGGCCCTCGGACCGCAAGGGCCCGGCAGCGAACCAAGGCTCGGACGGTGGGTTGTGAACAGGTCGGATGGTCAGGTCATCCGCCCCGCCTATCTCGCTGTCTGGATGAATCTTATGACGGCTGTCCCCCTGTCCTGCCGGCCGAAGTTTCATTTGACTCTCATGTGAATAAACTGTTCATAAAGGAAACCACACGACCCTGATGTTCAAGCGCTTCCCCGGGCTATTCAACCAAGCCATCGGCATCGACCTAGGCACCGCGAACACCCTCGTGTTCCTCAAGGACCGCGGCGTCGTCCTGCGCGAACCTTCGGTCGTCGCCATCCGCACGAGCACCCGCAAGCCCATCGCCGTCGGCAACGAGGCGCGCATGATGCTGGGCCGCACCCCGGGCGACATCCAGGCCCTGCGTCCGATGAAGGACGGCGTCATCGCCGACTTCGAGATCAGCGAGCACATGCTCCGCTACTTCATCGGCAAGGTCGCCCGCAAATCCCTCTTCACCAACCTCACCGTCGTCGTCGCCGTGCCCTACGGCATCACCGCGGTCGAGCGACGCGCCGTCATGGATTCGGCCTACCGCGCCGGGGCCGATGACGTCATCACCATCCCCGAGCCCGTCGCCTCCGCCATCGGTGTCGGCCTGCCCGTCGAAGAGCCCACCGGCTCCATGATCGTCGACATCGGCGGCGGCACCACCGAAGTCGCGGTGCTTTCCCTCGGCGGCATCGTCCACGCCCGCTCCATCCGCGTCGGCGGCGACGAGTTCGACATGTCGATCATCAAGTACATCCGCAACTCGTACAACCTGATCATCGGCGAACGCACGGCCGAAGAGATCAAGATCAAGATCGGCTCGGCCTACGCGCTCGAACAGGAACTCACCTTCGAAGTGAAGGGCCGTGACAACGTCACCGGCCTGCCCCGCCAGCTCCACCTCACCTCCCAGGAGGTCCGCGAGGCCATGGCCGACAACATCAACCAGATCATCGAGGCCGTGAAGGGCTCCCTGGAGCGCATCCCGCCGGAACTCTCCTCCGACCTCGTCGACCGCGGCATCGTGCTCGCCGGCGGCGGTTCCCTGATCCGCAAGATCGACCGCGCCATCTCCGAGGCCACGGGCCTGCCGGTCTTCGTCGCCGAAGACCCGCTTTGCGCCGTCGTCAACGGCACCGGCAAGATCCTCGCCAATTCCTCCCGCTGGAGCGGTCGAGACTAAGCCCCGCTCGCGGGCCGACCCGCCATGGACCAGAATCGTCAGGGAGCCCGCGCCTCTTATGTCGTCCTCGCCGCCTTCGTCGCGGTCTGGGTGCTGCTGCCTTCCGCGGTCCGTCGTTTCAATCGCGAGGCCTTCGTCGAATTCCAGGCTCCGGCCCTCCACCTGCTCGGCCGGTCCCGCGACCTGGCCACCTTCTTCGAGAAGAAGAGCCGCAGCGCCGAGGAGCTTGCCGCCGCCGGACGCGACCTTGCGCGCATCAACGCCGCCCTCGAGCTCAAGCTCAAGACGATGGAAGACCTCCGTCGCGAGAACCTCCGGCTGCGGGAACTGACCCGCTACAACGTCCCGGCCGAATACCTCTCCGTCGTCGCCCGCGTGGCCACCCGCGACAGCTCCTCCTGGTGGCAGCGCATCGTCATCCGCAAGGGGCGCAATGACGGCATCCGGCCCGGCGCTCCGGTGATCTTCGGCGACACCGTCGTCGGTCGCGTCACCGCCGTGCACCTGACGACCAGCGAAGTCGACCTCGTCACGAGCCCCGGCTTCCGGTGCACCGCCTACCTCGAAGGCGACGAC
This sequence comes from Verrucomicrobiota bacterium, assembly GCA_030834165.1. Classification (GTDB taxonomy): domain Bacteria; phylum Verrucomicrobiota; class Verrucomicrobiia; order Opitutales; family UBA953; genus UBA953. Next base: position 10,842 of record JAURFU010000001.1, on the reverse strand, counting down.
CAGAACCGGATCGTCCTCGTCAACGGCGTCGCCGCCAACTCCCTCGGCGCGGCCAAGGCGCGCGTGAGCGTGATCCCTTACGATTACCTGCTGCCCGCCGGCACGCCGGCCCGCGTGACCACCACCGGGATGGGCGGCGTCTTTCCGAGCGGGCTGACATTGGGGTATCTCGACGGCGGGGCTTACGCCACGCAGGTGGGCAACTTCAAGGAAAGCCTGCTGGTGCCCTCGCGAGACCTGTACAACCTGCAGGAGGTGTCCGTGCTCGTGCCGATTCACCAGACGCCGGGCGAGGCCCTCATGCAAGGCGACCAATTCCAATGACGATGGGCTGGGCCTGGCTCTTCCTCCTCCTCGCGACTTACCCTTGGCTGCTCGGGGCTGACCTCGCCAGCGACGCCCTGGCGCCCTCCTCGCTTGTGGTGTTCGTGACGGGGGCCTGCCTTGTCGCTCCCTGCCGGCGACTGAAACGTTGGCAATGCGTGCTGTTCGCCGCCTGCCTCGGGTTCCTCTTCGAGGCCCGCCGGGCCGTCCCTGACGGGGCGCTGGCGCTGACGCTCGTGGCGGTCGCGATCTACCTGTCCTCCCATCGCGCGCTCCTCCGCACCACGCCGCGGATGCTCCAGGGCGCGGCGGCCGTCAACGTCGGCGCCTGCCTGGCATGGTATGCCGCCGCGGCCTTGGCCGCTCCCTCCTCCGCCGACGGCATGGCCGGCCACCTCTTCGGTCAGCTCCTGCTGGCCGCCGTCGTCGGCGTGCTCGGATTCGTGCCGATCGCGCTGACCCAGAACGCCGCGATGGACCGTCTGGGCGTGCCCCCCGCGCCCGAAACGCCATGAGGGACCCCGAAGACACCAAGGTGCTCCCTTCGACGCCGGTCGAACGGCTGCGTCTTTACGCGGTCTTCGGCATCTTCGCGTTGGGCTTCCTCTACGTGGCCGGCGGGCTGGCCTACCGCCAGCTGGTCCAGACCGGTGACCTCAAGGAACAATCGGACAGCCAAAGCCGGCGCGTCATCCTCCGCCCGCCCGCCCGCGGCCGCATCTACGACCGCAACGGCTTCGTGCTCGTGGATAACCGCGCCCGCTGGAGCATCAAGGCCGACCTCGCCGCGCTGCAGAAGGAGTTCCGCGCCGAATACCTGCGGCTGCTCGCCGCCGAACGCGCCCGGCAGGCCGTCCAGATCGACACCGAACGCGTGATGGAGCTGGCGCGCGTCAACGTGCTGCAAGGCTGGCTGAACAAGGTGTGGTTCGTCATCGACGAGAACCAGCGCACGACGACGAAGCGGCCGATGCCGGCGAAAGCCACCCCCCTCGATCCTCCCGGCGAACGCAAGGTGAACATCGAGGACCTGCGCAAGCACCTGCGCGAGCGACGCGCCATGCCATTCACCTTGGTCCGCGACCTCGCTTTTCCCGTGGCGAACGTCCCGGCCGGTCCCGAGGAAGGCGTCAAGGCCGTCGCGCGCTTCATCGAACAGTTCCCCGTCGACGGGCCGATCCGTCTGGAATCCGACATCATCCGGACCTACCCCTACGGCGGCATGGCCGCCCACGTCCTCGGCTACGTCAAAGACTCCGATGACCTGCCTCCCAACGTGGAAGACATCGCGGAGATCCGCCTGGAGTCCTTGCAGAAGCTCAGACAGACGGGCAAGACCGGCGCCGCCGGCGTCGAGCTGTCCTTCGACCATGTCCTCAAAGGACTGAGCGGATGGGAGCTGTGGACGAAGACGTCCTCGGGCTACAACCAGACCCGGCTCAAGTACAGCGAGCCCGTCCAGGGCAGCAACATCGTGCTCTCCCTGGACCTCCGCATCCAGCGCGCGACCGAGCAGGCTCTCGCGGAGATCAAGGACCCGCAGGGTGTCCCCCTGCCCGCCGCGGCCGTGATGCTCGACGTCCACACCGGTGAGATCCTGTCGCTGGCGAGCCAGCCGACCTTCGACCCGAACCGGCTCGCCGGGCGGATCACCGCCGCCGATTACGACGAGGTCGAGCAGGCCGGCGCCTGGCTGAACCGGGCGACCCAAGGACTCTATCCGCCCGGCTCGACGTTCAAGATCGTGACGGCCCTCGCCGGCATGCGGAAGAAAGTGGTGGACTGGGATGACATCCTCGAGTGCGGCGCTTCCTACCGCGTGGGAGGACGGGATTTCCCCGAGCACGAGCCCGTGGGCTACGGCGAGGTCGACCTCGACAAGATGCTGGCGATCTCGTCCAACGTCTGGAATTACCAGGTCGGTCTCCGGGCCGGTCCCGAGGCGCTGGCGGCGGAAGCCAGGCGTTTCGGATTGGAGTCGCCGCTGCTCGAGACCACGGACGGACCCGACGCGCAAGGACGGTCCTACACCGAGCTGCCCTACGCCGCCGCGCGCGGACTGGTGGTCCCCGACCGCGAGTACAAGCTGCGCATCAAGGCCGGACCATGGCAGGATGGCGACACGGCGAATTTCTCGATCGGCCAAGGCTACCTGCTGACAACCCCCCTGCACATGGCGGCGTTCTCCGCATCCTTGGCGCGCGGTGAGACCCGGACGGCCCCGACCATCATCCATGACCCGTCACGCAGCGGAATCCATGCCGGGTCCTCGCCCATCGGCCTGAGCCAGGCGCAGTTGGAGGCGATCCGCGGCGGCCTGGTGCGTTGCGTCGAGGAAGGCACGGGACGGAGCGCACGGATCCAAGGCCTGCCTGTCGCCGCGAAGACCGGTACGTCCGAGTATTTCAAGAAAGGCGAAAAAGCCCACCTCGCCTGGATGATCGGCTACGCTCCGGCGGACAGGCCGGTCGTGGCCTTCTGCGTCCTCGTCGAGGGGCAGATCGACACCAATACCTGGGGTGGCAAGACGGCCGGTCCGGTGGTGAAGCAGATGCTGCAAGCCTGGGCTGACACGGCCGAGAAGTCCGGCCAAGCGCCTCCGCGTTAGTCGCGGATCAGGACCGGCGTGCCGTTCGGCGCCCGTCCGAAGAGTCGGATGACGTCGGTGTCCGAGAGCAGCACGCAGCCGTGGCTGTTAGGCCGGCCGAGCTTGTCGGCCTGATTGGTGCCATGGATGTAGACGAAGCGTCGACGGGTGTCCACGACGCGCCCTTGGGAGTCCTGTCCTTGGTTGTGACCCGGCTCCAGGCCTTCGAGCCAGAGGATGCGAGAGGTGATGAGGTTGTCCTCCGGTGTCGGCCATTCGCCGGACAGCTTGCCGGTCGGCTGGCGGGCCTTGAAGACCATGCCGGGCGCCGCTCCCTCGCCGATCTTCTCGCAGACGCGATGCAGGCCATCGGGAGTCATCAGGGAATCCTGGACGCATCCTCGGCCGGCCCGGGCGGTGCTGACCACGTAGGTCTCGCAGTCTTCACCCTCGAAAAACCATAGTTTTTGCTGGTCAATCGACACAACGATGCAATGTTCAGCGGCAGGCAGACCCAGCCCATGCAGGCGTGCGGTCACCTCCTTCTTCAAACCTAACTCGAACTCAGAACATGGCATATCGCATCGGCATCGTGGGCGTGACAGGCGCGGTGGGTCAAGAACTGCTGGCGCTCATGGCCAAGCGGAACTTCCCCGTGGCCGAACTCCGTCCCCTGGCTTCCGCCCGCTCCGCAGGCTCCAAGGTGACCTACGGCGGCAAGGAATGGACCGTCCAGGAAGCCAAACCGGAGGCGTTCGAAGGCCTTGATTTCGCCGTCTTCAGCGCCGGCGGTTCGATCTCCCTCGCCCTCGCCCCCGAAGCGGTCAAGCGCGGCTGCATCGTCATCGATAACAGCTCGGCCTTCCGCATGTCCCCGGACGTCCCGCTCGTCGTCCCGGAGATCAACGCCCATCACCTGGCCGACCACAAGGGCATCATCGCCAACCCTAATTGCTCCACCGCGATCGCGCTGATGGGGCTCTTCCCGCTCCATCAGGCTTTCGGCCTCAGGAAGTTCTTCGCCTCCACCTACCAGGCCGTCTCCGGCACCGGCGCCGAAGCGATGCGCGAACTCGACGCCCAGGCCCGCGCCTGGGCCAAGGGCGAGACCCTCGCCCCGAAGGTCTACCCTCACACCATCAACTTCAACCTCATCCCGCAGGTCGATTCGTTCCTCGAGGACGGCTACACCAAGGAAGAGATGAAGATGGTCAACGAAGGCCGCAAGATCATGGACCTGCCCGGCCTCAAGGTGACCACCACCTGCGTCCGCGTCCCGGTCTTCCGCGCCCACTCCATCGCCATCAGCGCCGAGTTCGAGCGTCCGGTCGACCTCGCCGTCGCCCGCCAGGCCATCAGCGCCTTCGCCGGCGCCGAACTCTGCGACGACCCGGCCAACAAGAAGTACCCGATGCCGCTCGACTACGCCGGCAAGGAGAAGTGCGGCGTCGGACGTCTGCGCAAGGACACCCTCTTCGACAACGGCCTCTCCCTCTGGGTCTCCGGCGACCAGCTCTGGAAGGGCGCCGCGCTCAACGCGATCCAGATCGCCGAAGCGCTGCACGCCCGGGGACTTCTCGCCCGCAAGTAAGCCGACCATGGCCCGGAGCAACGATCGCGCCCCGCGGCACGCCGACCTGCACAAGCCGGTCAGGCTCTACGACGAAGCGGACATCCCCGCGCTGCTCAAGGACGTCAAGGATCCGCTGATCCTCGTCCTCGATGGCGTCCAGGACCCGCATAACCTCGGCGCCTGCCTGCGCAACGCGGAGTGCGCCGGCTGCGCTTTCGTGGTCATCACGCGCAAGAACTCGGCCCCGGTCACCGATACGGTCCGTAAGGTCGCCGTCGGCGCCGCGGAGACCATGCCGATCGTCCAGGCCAACAACCTCCGCAACGCCTTGGTCAAACTCAAGGACAACGGCGTCTGGCTGGCCGGCACCTCCGACCATAAGGCGAGCCAGTCGCTCTATTCAGCCAAGCTCACGGGCCCCCTGGCGATCGTGCTCGGCGCCGAGGGCGACGGCATCCGCCACCTGACGGCCGAGACCTGCGATTTCCTGCTCCGTATCCCGATGCTCGGTCAGGTACCCTGCCTCAACGTCTCGGTTTCCGCCGGGGTCTGCCTTTTCGAGGCGGTCCGCCAGCGCGGCCATCGCTGAGGCAATTTTCCTTTACCCGTGCGGTCGGGCGTGTCGTAATCGTCCCGTTCGGAAGGCCAGATAGCTCAATGGTAGAGCAGTTGACTTTTAATCAATTGGTTCAGGGTTCGAGTCCCTGTCTGGCCACTCCGAACCGTCCCTTTTTCCGCCTTCCGGCGTCATCGCCGATTAATGTGCATTTGCTCTTGAAATCCTTCCCGCGAATCGCACTCATTCCCATCCCGCTGTCCGGCTGGATAGCTCAATGGTAGAGCAGTTGACTCTTAATCAATTGGTTCGGGGTTCAAGTCCCCGTCCAGCCACCAGCGGGAAACCTTTCGATCACTTCCGGCGACCTGACTGCAGGCGACGGTAACGTTCGGCCATGTAGGCGGCGTGGCACGGGCGGCAGTAGCTGTGGAAACTGCCGGAGGCGCGAAGCCAATGGAACATCTGCACGGGCAGGTCCTGGCCGCATTGCGCGCAGCATCGGGTCTTCTGCGCCCGTTGGTCGGCACGACGGGCCGAGCGACGCCGCGCGGCGGTGACCAGGCAGGGTCGGCAGAACGGGTGGATGGCCGCGGTGCCCTCGAGACGATGGAACTGTCCCATCGGCAAGGTCTTCCGGCAGCAGCGGCACTTCTTCTTGGAGCGTTCGTTCATGGCGCTCCGAGGAAGGCGCGCCGGGCGTCCCCATCAACGGCAAGGACCTGAGGTGTATCGCTGAGGCGTTATCCTTACTCGACGGTGACCGACTTCGCGAGGTTACGCGGCTGGTCGATCGGGCATCCGCGCAGACGCGCGACATGGTATGCCAGCAGCTGCAAGGCGACGGCGGCCGGGATGGTGGCGACCAACGGATCGCAGTCCGGGATGCGGATGGTCTCGTCGGCGACCGCGGCTTCCGGTCCGCCCTCGGTCACGATGGCGATGACGTGAGCGCCGCGGGCCTTGCACTCCTCGGCGTTGCCTAGGGTCTTGTCCAGGACCGGCGACCGGTTGGCGAGCACGACGACCGGCATGCCCGGCGTGAGCAACGCGATGGGTCCGTGCTTGAGCTCGGCGGCGTGATACCCTTCCGCGTGCACGTACGAGATCTCCTTGAGCTTCAGGGCGCCTTCGAGGGCCACGGGATGCATCGGGCCGCGTCCAAGGAAGAACGCATGCTCATGCTTCACCATCGATGCGGCCACCTTGGCGATGGCGGCGTCCTGACGGAGGACGTTTTCGATGAGTTCGGGCAGCCGCGCGAGCTCGGCGGCCATAGCGAGCCCACGCTCCCGGGACAGGCGACGGCCGCGGCCGAGCTTCAGGGCCATCAGGAGCAGCACGGCGACCTGCCCGGTGAAGGCCTTGGTCGAGGCGACGGAGATCTCCGGGCCGGCATGCAGGTAGACGCCCCGCCCCGCTTCGCGCGCGATGGTCGAGCCGACCACGTTGACGAGACCCATGACCAGGGCGCCCTTGTCCTTGGCCTCGCGGACGGCGGCCAGGGTGTCGGCCGTCTCGCCGGACTGGGAGATGGCGACGACCAGGTCGCGTCCGTCCACCAGCGGATTACGGTAGCGGAACTCAGCGGCGGGCTGCACCTCTGCCTGGAGGGCGGCGAGTTCCTCGAAGGCGAAGTCGCCGACCATGCCGGCGTGCAAGGAGGTCCCGCAGCCGACCATCACGATGCGCTGGAGGTCGAGGAGTTCGCGGGCGGTCGCGCCCATGCCCGAAAGCACGGCGGTGCCGTTCAGGAGATCCAGACGACCGCGCAGCGCGTTCCGGACGGACTCCGGCTGCTCGTGGATCTCCTTGAGCATGAAATGCTCGAAGCCGCCCTTCTCGACCGCGCTGACCTCGAATGCGAGCTCCGCCACGTCGCGGTCCATCGGCGCATGGTTCAGGTCCGTGATGTCGACGGAATCAGCCGTGACCAAGGCGACGTCACCGTCGTCGAGATAGATGACGCGGCGGGTGTGCGAGATCAGCGCCGAAGGGTCGGAAGCGATCAGGCACTCGCCTTCGCCGACGCCGATCACCAGGGGGCTGCCTTTGCGTGCGACGACGATCCGGCCCGGTTCGTCGGCTGAGATCACGGCGATGCCGTAGGCGCCTTCTACCTGACGTAAGGCCGCGATGACGGCCTTGCGGAGGTCGCCTTTGTAATATTCGCCGACGAGCCGGGCGACGGCTTCGGTGTCGGTCTCCGACGAGAAGACGTGCCCCTTGGCCTCGAGCTTTGCCCGGAGGGCCCGGTAGTTCTCGATGATGCCGTTATGCACCAGACGGATGCGGCCGCCGGCATCGGCATGCGGATGGGCGTTGGCTTCGGTCGGCGCCCCGTGCGTCGCCCAGCGCGTATGGGCGATGCCGACGACGCAGGCGCCCTGGCGGGCGTCGGACCACTCGGCCCGGACCTTGTCGGCCAACCGGGTGACCTTGCCGACGGCCCGCAGCGTCAGGAGCCCTTCGGAAGATTGCACCGTCAGTCCGGCGGAGTCATAGCCGCGATATTCGAGACGACGAAGGCCGCCCAGGAGGACGGGGGTGGCCGCGGAGCGACCGACATAGCCGACGATGCCGCACATGTTCAGGAAAGGATGTCCTTGTCGACGATGGCGCCGGGAAGCGTCGAAGTCTTGGGCCAGAGCTTACGCCCGGGGTAAAGGGAGGTATGGATGCCGGTGTGCACGCCGTCACCTACGATGGCTCCGAGCTTGCGGCGTCCGGTGTCGACCATGCGGCCGGCGACCGGACTGCGATGCGGGCCGCCGTCATGCCGGAGGTTCGAAGTGATGGTGCCGGCGCCGAAGTTGACCTTCTCACCGAGGATCGAGTCGCCCAGATAAGAAAGGTGCCCGACGTTCGTGCCGGACAGCAGGATCGAGTTCTTGATCTCGACGGCCTGGCCGACGTGACACTTGTCGCCGATGGCGGTCGAACCGCGGAGGTAGCAATTCGGGCCGACCTTGCAGTTGTCGCCGATGATGACGTCGCCCTCGATGACGACGCCCGGGAGGATCTTGGTGCCCTTCCCGACCTGCAGGCGTCCGTCGACGTAGAGCGAAGCATGGGCGCCCGACTCTTGGACGTAGTTCTTGCGAGAGGTCATGGCTTCGGCATTGGCCCGCAGCAGGTCCCAGGCGTAGGTGATGGCGAAAGACTGGCTGGCGCGCAGGTCGCGCCCGGGGGCCTTGCGTGCCAGCAGGATGACGCCCTCCTCGGTCGTCATCGTGCCGTAAGAGGCGTCCGCGACGAAGGTGGCGAGTTCCGCGGCCGAGAACCAAGCCGCGGCATGGACGGTCAGGTCCGCCTCCGGACCTTGGGTTTCGACGAGACCGAGCGCCAGGAGGGCGGCCGCCTGGTGACGACGCAACGCGAGGTTGGCGACCGGGAAATCTCCGAGCGCCCGGGTCGACGTGAGCGGGTGGCAGCCGGGCGTCTCGCCGGCGTCGGTCAGGCGGAAGGTGGTCATGTCAGAGAGCGGCGAAATCCGCCTCCACGGCGGACTTGAACGCGAGCGACCAGCGGTCGACTTCGCCCTGATCCTGGTGCTCCACGAGGATGCGGAGCTTGTTCTCGGTGCCGGAGTAACGGATCAGGTGGCGGCCGACCTTGCCGAAGGCCTCGTCCGCCCTGCGGATCTCTTCCTGCAAGGAGGCGAGCTGCGCCAAGGGGACGCGCGCGCGGACCTTCAGGTTGACGAGCGCCTGAGGATACTCACGCATCCCGGCGGCCAGGTCGGCCAAGGTGGCGCCTTTCTTGCGCATGAAGCGCAGGACCTGCAGGGCGCTCAGGATGCCGTCGCCGGTGGAGGCGTAGTCGGAGAAGATGAGGTGGCCGGAGTTCTCGCCGCCGAAGGAATAATCCCCCTTACGCAGGGCTTCGATGACATGGCGGTCGCTCACGGCGGTGGTCACGACGCCGATCCCCGCCTTGCGCATGGCCTCGTGCAGGCCGAGGTTCGACATGACCGTGCAGACCATCGTGTCGCCGTTGAGCTTGCCTTCTTCCTTCAAGGCCAGCGCGCACAGCGCGAGGACGCGGTCGCCGGAGACGCTGGCGCCGGAGGCGTCGCTGAAGATCACCCGGTCGGCGTCGCCGTCGAGGGAGATGCCGACATCGGCGCCCTGCTCCTTCACGACCTTGCCTGCGAAATCGGGATAGAGCGCGCCGACCCCGGCGTTGATGTTGATGCCATCGGGCTCGACGCCGAGCTTCACGACCTTGGCGCCCAGTTCCTTGAAGATCAGCGGGGCCAGCAGATAGCCGGCGCCATGGCCGCAGTCCACGACGATCTTCATGCCATCGAGGCCCGCGCCACCCAGGCTCTGCTTGACGAATTCGATGTAGCGGCCGCGGGCATCGTCGATGCGATAAGCCTTGCCGATCTTGTCGCCGGTGACGCCGTTCGCCTTCACATCGTAAAGGACCTCCTGCTCGACGAGCGCTTCGAGGTCGTCGGAAAGCTTGAAGCCGTCCGGGCCGAAAATCTTGAGTCCGTTGTCTTCGTAAGGGTTGTGCGAGGCCGTCAGCATGATGCCTGCGCCGCAGCCCATCGACTGGGTCAGATGCGCGACCGCGGGAGTCGGCATGGGACCGACCAGGAAGACATCCATGCCGCTCGAGACCAGTCCGCTCGTCAGCGCGGTCTCCAACATATAGCCAGAAATGCGCGTGTCTTTGCCGATGATGACCCGGTTATGATTGGCCCCGCTGGAGCGGAGCACGCGCGAGATCGCCTGGCCGATGCGCAGGGCGATTTCCGGGGTGATCGGATATTCGTTAGCCCGTCCGCGGATGCCGTCCGTACCGAAGAGTTTGTTCGCCATGGCCGGTTTTGTGTTAAAACACAGTGTTTCCGCAAGAATAAACGATTGGAAACCTTCTTTTATGATGGATATGATTGTATCGCTCATTAATGTTGAATGCCTCGAAATTAGCCGACCCTATCCTTCGTAAATCAGCAGGCCAAACGACCGAAAGAGTTCGAGCGAGCAAATGAGCAGATCCCGACAAGGATGAACCTCTAAACGAACGGAAATGAGATGAGATAAATCACCCAACGCCCAAACATAGTTGGACAGGAACAGGGCATGGAAGTTGAGTGTCTTCACCTCATGCGTTCCTCGGCGCTCATCATTTCAAGCCTCTCGATCTCCGCGGTGGTCCTAGGCTCCGAGTCGCCCGTGGATTTCAACCGCGACATCCGTCCGATCCTCTCCGATCGTTGCTACGGCTGCCACGGTCCCGACGCCGACAAGGGACGCAAGGCGGGCCTTCGTCTCGATGAGTTCGCCGGAGCGACCAAGGAACTGAAGAGCGGCGAGCGGGCGATCGTCCCCGGTGACATCGAGAAGAGCGCCATGGTCCATCGCATGCGCACGGATGATCCTGAGGAGATCATGCCGCCGCCGGAGCTGCACCGTCCGCTCTCTGCCGCCGAGAAAGACATCCTGACGCGCTGGATCAAGCAAGGTGCCAAGTATGACCCTCACTGGGCCTTCGTCAGTCCAAGCCCCACTCCTGCCCCCCAGGTGGCGGACCCCGCTTGGGTCAAGGACCCCCTCGACGCCTTCATCGCAGCGCAGGCCGCCAAGGCCGGATTGAAGACCTCGCCCGCCGCCGACCGCACCACCTTGCTCCGTCGTGCTTCTTTCGCCCTGACGGGCCTCCCGCCCACCGCCGACGAGGTCGCCGCCTTCCTGACCGACAGTTCCGGCGACGCCTACGAGAAGCGCATCGACGCATTGCTGGCATCTCCTCGCTTCGGCGAACACATGGCGGTCGGCTGGCTCGATC
>JAURFU010000019.1 GCA_030834165.1 Verrucomicrobiota bacterium | reverse complement strand
GGCGTGGCAGCCGATGGCGAGCGTCTCGACGAGCGCGAGCTGGTCGTAGGAAAGCTTCGTGGAGATATGGAGCTTGCGGGCCGGCAGGAGGAACTTCTCGGCCATGCCGCCGTCGCACATCACGCCGAGGGTCTTATGGTTCTCGCAGCAGTTGGTGAAGCCGCGGCGGCAGCTGTAGCACGTCTGGCAATTGATGTAGGGCTCGACGGAGCAGCGGTCGCCCGGCTTCACGTTCGTCACGCCCGGACCGACCGCGAGGACCTCGACGCCGAGCTCATGGCCCGGGATGCGCGGGTAGGAGTAGAACGGCATCTTGCCGAGATAGCCGCCGTAATCGGTACCGCAGATACCGATGCGGTGCACGCGGACGACGGCTTCGCCAGCGGCGGGAGCGGGCGGCTCCGGGATGTCGATCCGCGCGAACTGCTGCGGCTGGTCGAGACGGATGGCCTTCATCGGCTCAGTTGTTTTCCTTCAGGCCTTCGAGGTGGCCGAGGTTCTTGACCGGGGCGAAGATCGCCTGGACTTCGGAGAGGAGCTGCTGGTCGATCGGTTCCGCGGCCCACTTGGCCCAGTTGCGGATGTTCGTCGGATTGGCGCTGCCCGAGACCGTCGTGGCGATGTCGGGATGCTGGAGCGAGAACTGCAGGGCGAGCTTGGCGATGTCGCTGCCTTTGGCGGCGCAATGCGCGGCCGCGGCGCGGGCGGCGGCCTTCACTTCCTCGGGCTCCTTGAGCCAGGCCGGGAGCGGGGCGTTGGTAAGGAGGCGGGCGCTGAACGGGCCGGCGTTCATCACTCCGATGCCCTTCGCCTTCAGGTACGGTACCGTCTCGTCGGAGAAGCGGGTGTTCTGGAGCGTATGCTGGTTGTAGCTGAGCACGCAGTCGACCTCGGCCTGGTCGCAGATGAACTTGAAGATCTTCTGCGGGTAGCCGCTGAAGCCGATGGCCTTCACCTTGCCGGCCTGCTTCGCCTTGCGGAGCGCCGGGATGGTCTCATCGACGATCTGCTGCATCGGGACGAACTCGATGTCGTGGCAGAGGATGATGTCGAGGTGGTCGGTGCCGAGGCGGTGGAGGGAGACGTCGATGCTCTCCGCGACGCGCTTGGCGCTGAAGTCGAAGTGCTGGAGATCGTAGCGGCCGAGCTTAGTGCAGAGCTTATAGCTGTCGCGCGGCACGCCGCGGAGGGCGATGCCCAGGAGCACTTCGGACATGCCACGGCCGTAGAAGGGCGACGTGTCGATGAAGTTGAGGCCGCAGTCGAGGGCGACCTGGACGGACTTGAGGGCGTCGTCGAGGGCGACGCTCCGGAATTCCTGGCCGAGGGAGGAGGCGCCGAAGCTGAGGATCGGCAGTTCGATGCCGGTCTTACCGAGGGGGCGGGTCTTCATGGGGCGAAAGTTCAGGCGGTACGGCAGCCGACGGTGAGGAGCACGTTGCCCCAGAGGGCCTGATCGCCGGTCTGGATGGTCAAGATGTGGTCGGCGGATTCGACGGCCTTGTAGAAATCCCACTTCAGGACCGGCTGCAGTTCGAGCTTCAGGCCGGCGGCCTTCACTTCCTGGCGGAACTCGGCCCACACGGGCGGCTCGCCCTGCTGCGCGTAGGAGTCGTCGGGCGGGATGCCCATCGTGTTGACGGCGTCGACCGGCACGGCGCTGAGCACCGCGCGCAGCACTTGGGCGACGGTCGGGATGCCCGGCGAGAGATTGAGCGAGACCAGCTCGGCGTTCGGGCCCTTCTTGCCCCAGACCGGGTAGTTGCCGTCGGCGATCAGGATCACGGAGTGGTGGCCCGCGCGGGCGAGCACTTCGGAGATCTTCGGGTGGATGAGCTGGTGCTTGAGCATGGTCTTAGCGGGGTAAGTGGGCGCGGATGGCCTTGATCGTCTGCGCGGCGGCGGCTTCGGAGTCCGGCAGCGGCAGGATCTCGCCGGAAAGATAGCCGGCGTAGCCGATGTCCTTGAGCGCGGCGATGACCGGGGCGGGGTCCGTGTGGCCGAAGCCGATCGCCTGGCGGTTGCTGTCGGCGAAGTGGACATGGCCGACGTGTCGGCCGCAGGCGCGGAGCGTCTCGGCGTTGGAGACCTCTTCGATGTTCATGTGGAACAGGTCGCAGAGCAGCTTCACGTTCGCGATCCCGCGCGACTCGAGGAACCGGGCGGCGTCGAGCTGGCGGTTGAGGAGATTGGTCTCGTAGCGGTTGAGGGGCTCGTAGAGGAGCGGCACGCCGTGGCGGGCGGCGTGGGCGCCGAGGTCGGTGAGCGCTTCGGCGAGCCAGGTCAGCGCCTGGTCGCGGGAGACGTCGCCTTCGGCCTTACCTTGCATCGAGCCGATGATGGCTGGCGCCTGGAATTCGCCGCCGACGTCGATGATCGCGCGGATGAACTCGCGGGCCTGGGAGCGGATCGCGGGGTCGGCGTGGGTCAGGTGCCACTTATGGACGAGCCAGCCGCCGCCCGTTCCGAAGGCCGCGGCGGAGAGACCATGCTGCAGGAGAAGCGCGCGGAGGGCCGGACGATCGATGGAAGCGGCGGACGGGGCGAAGACCTCGATCGCGTCGAAACCCAGCTTCGCGGCGGCGGCCGCGGCGGACTCGAGGCCGTCCCAATAGACGAAAGGACCGCCCTTGGCTTGGGCGACGAGGGAGACCGTGATCGCGGACTTAATCACGAGGGGACTCTGCCCCACCGTGGAAGGTGGGGCAAGTTCCGCTTGCGACGGTGTTTGGCCGAAAAACGGCAGGTTACTCCGTCATGCCCTGCGAGGTGCGGCCCTTGACGAGACGCTGCACCAAGGCGAAGCGGAGGATCTGCTCCATCTTCGCGACCTCGACCGGGTCGACGTCCTTCTGACCGCGGGCGGCCTCGACGGCCTGACGGGCGCGGGCTTCGGCGTTCTCGACGGCCTTGAGGTCGATCTTGGCTTCGTCGATGGCGGCTTCGGTGACGACCGAGACCTTGTCGGAGACGACGCGGAGGAAGCCCTGGTCGATGGCGAGGCGCGTAACCTTGCCTTCGACCGTGAGGATGACCTCGCCGGCGGCGATGACGGCGGTGATGGGCTGGTGGCCGGGCAGGATGCCGATGCTGCCCAACGCGGTGGGCAGGGTCACCTTATCCGCCGTGCCTTCGTAGGCGCGGCGGTCAGGGGTGACGATTTCGACCTTAAGGGACATCGGGTCGGATTACTTGGACTTACCCGAAGCGGCGAGGACCTCGTCGATGCCGCCCTTCATGTAGAAGTCGTTCTCGTTCACGTGGTCGAGCTCGCCGGAGAGGATCATCTCGAAGCCGCGCAGCGTGTCGTCGAGGGCGACGTACTTGCCGGGCGAGCCCGTGAAGATTTCTGCGACGTGGAAAGGCTGGGAGAGGAACTTCTGCACCTTACGGGCGCGGAAGACGACGAGCTTGTCCTCGGGGGACAGTTCGTCGAGGCCCAGGATCGCGATGATGTCCTGGAGGTCCTTGTAGCGCTGCAGGAGGCCCTGCACGCCGCGGGCGACGCGGAAGTGGCGGTCGCCGACGACTTCGGGAGCGAGCGCGGTCGAGGTGGAGGCGAGCGGGTCGACGGCCGGGTAGATGCCCAGTTCGGCGATGCGGCGCTCGAGCACGACGGTCGAGTCGAGGTGCGCGAAGGTGTTGGCCGGAGCCGGGTCGGTCAGGTCGTCCGCCGGGACGTACACCGCCTGGAAGGACGTGATCGAGCCCTTCTTGGTGGAGGTGATGCGTTCCTGGAGGTTGCCCATTTCGGAGGCGAGGGTCGGCTGGTAACCCACCGCGGAGGGCGAGCGTCCGAGGAGCGCGGACACTTCGGAGCCGGCCTGGGAGAAGCGGAAGACGTTGTCGACGAAGAGGAGCACGTCGCGGTTCTGCTCGTCGCGGAAGAATTCGGCCATCGCGAGGGCGGAGAGGGCGACGCGCATACGGGCGCCGGGCGGCTCGTTCATCTGGCCGTACACGAGGGCGACCTTGGACTTCGAGAGGTCCTTCTGGTCGATGACGCCCGCTTCGGACATCTCGTGGTAGAGGTCATTGCCTTCACGGGAGCGCTCGCCGACGCCGGCGAAGACGGAGAAACCGCCCTGCTTCATCGCGATGTTGTTGATGAGCTCCATGATGACGACGGTCTTGCCGACGCCGGCGCCGCCGAAGGCGCCGACCTTGCCGCCCTTCACGAAGGGACAGATCAGGTCGATGACCTTGATGCCGGTACCGAGGAGTTCGGCGGAGGTGGACTGCTCGGTGAGGGGCGGGGGCAGGCGGTGGATCGGGTAGCGCTTGCTGTGCTCGACCGGGCCGCGTTCGTCGACGGCGTCGCCGGTGACGTTGAAGATGCGGCCGAGGACGCCGTTGCCGACGGGCACGGTGATCGGGGCGCCGGTGTCGACGGCTTCGCCGCCGCGCACGAGGCCTTCGGTGGTCGTCATCGCCACGGCGCGGACGAGGCCGTTGCCGAGGTGCTGCTGGACTTCGAGGACCAGCTTGGTGGCCTTGCCTTCGACCTTATAGTCGATCTGGATCGCGTTGTAGATCTCCGGGACCTTGTCGACGGGGAATTGGACGTCGACGACGGCGCCGAGGACCTGGGTGATCGTTCCTTTAGTGCTCATGATATTTGTAGAAGTTGGGATGGAAAATTACTGGGCGGCGGCGCCGGCGGTGAGCTCCAGGATTTCCTGGGTGATCGCGGCCTGACGGGCCTTGTTGTATTCGAGGGAGAGGGCGGCGCCGATCTTCTTGGCATTGTCGGTGGCGGCCTTCATGGCGACCATGCGCGCGCTGAACTCGGAAGCCTTGGACTCGAGGACGGCCTGGTGGACGGCCTGCTTGAAGAAGAGGGCCGGCAGCTGGCTGAGGATCGCGGCGGCGGAAGGCTCGAAGAGCATGTCGCGTTCGTCGTCCTCGATCTTCGGCTCGGGGAGGCCGAGCTTCACGCGGAACTCGCGGGCCTGGTTGACCAAGGTGTCGGCCGGCAGGAGCTGCTGGACGCGCGGGGTCTGCACCATCGTGTTCTTGAAGTGGGCGAAGAGGACCTCGACGGTGTCGACCGTGCCTTCGGTGAAGGCCTTGAGGAGATACTCGGCGGCCGGGCGGACTTCGTTGAAGCCTGCGCGGTCGGTGACGGGGAAATCGGCGAGGACCTTGCGGCCCGAGCGCGCGAGCGCCTGGGCGCCCTTGCGGCCGATGCACACGAAGACGGCGTCCTTCTGTTCGGCGGCGAGGCGGATCAGGTTGCCGTTGAGCGCGCCGGCCATGCCCTTGTCGGGCGTGACGAAGAGGATGCCGCGGACCTTGACGTCGCGCTTGGTGAGCAGCGGGTGGGAGAAGTCGCCGACCTTGGCCTGCGCGGTGTCGAGGATCTCGCCGAGGAGCTCGGCGTAGGCGCGGCCCGCGCGGGCGGAATCCTGCGCGCGCTTCATCTTCGACGACGCCACGAGCTGCATGGCCCGGGTGATCTGGCCGGTGCTCTTGACCGATTTGATTCGGTTACGGATCTCGCGGAGTCCCTTGGGCATGTGGCGTGGCGGAGTTTAAGAAGAAGGGGAAGGCGGCGCGGCTCAGGCCTTGAAGCTGCGGCGCCAGGTTTCGCAGGCGGACTTCAGCTCGGCTTCGCCGTCCTTCTCGATCTTGTTGCCGAGGCGGATCTTCGTGAGGATGCCCGGCTTGGCGGTCTCGAGATGGGTCTGGAGGGAAGCGGCGGCGGCCTGGACGGACTTCACCGGCATGTCGTTGAAGAAACCGTTCTGCATCGCCCAGATGATGCCGCACTGGATGTCGGCGGACTTCGGGGCGGTCGGGGGCTGCTTGAAGAGTTCGACGAAGCGGTCGCCCTTGTCGAGGATCGCCTTGGTCTTCTCGTCGAGGTCGGAGCCGAACTGCGCGAACGCCGCGAGTTCGCGGTAGTTGGCGAGCTCGCCCTTCACCTTGCCGGCGACCTGCTTGAAGGCCTTGATCTGCGCGGCGGAACCGACGCGCGAGACGGAGAGACCCACGGAGACGGCGGGACGGATGCCCTGGTTGAAGAGGTCGGTCTGGAGGAACACCTGGCCGTCGGTGATCGAGATCACGTTGGTCGGGATGTACGCGGACACGTCGCCGGCCTGCGTCTCGATGATCGGCAGCGCGGTGAGCGAGCCCTTGCCGGCGAGACGCGCGGAGCGCTCGAGGAGGCGGGAGTGGAGGTAGAACACGTCGCCCGGGTAGGCTTCGCGGCCGGACGGGCGCTTCAGGATGAGCGAGATCTGGCGGTAGGCGGCGGCGTGCTTGGAAAGGTCATCGTAGACGATGAGCGCGTCCTGGCCGTTTTCCATGAACCACTCGCCGATGGCGGTGCCGGAGAAAGGCGCGAAGACCTGGTTGGCGGCGTTGTCGGCGGCGGAGGCGGCGACGACGACGGTGAATTCCATCGCGCCGGCCTTCTCGAGGGTGCCGATCGTGCGGGCGATGGAGGAGTTCTTCGTGCCGATGGCGACGTAGATGGAGTAGACCGGGCGGAAGTTGGCGTCGCCGGAGGCGAGACCGACGCGGTTGGCGTTGGCCTGATTGATGATCGTGTCGATCGCGATGGTGGTCTTGCCCGTGGCGCGGTCACCGATGATGAGCTCGCGCTGGCCGCGGCCGATCGGGATCATGGCGTCGATGGCCATGATGCCGGTCTGCATCGGCTGGTCGACGGACTTGCGGGGGATGATGCCCGGGGCGATCTTCTCGACCGGGTAGCGTTCGCTGGAAGCGATGGGGCCCTTGCCGTCGAGCGGGTTGCCGAGGGCGTCGACGACGCGGCCGAGGAGGCCCTTGCCGACGGGGATGGAGAGGAGGCGGCCGGTGGTCTTGGCTTCCATGCCTTCCTTGAGGCTGGAGATGTCGCCCATGACGACGCAGCCGACGGTGTCTTCGGCGAGGTTGAGGGCGACGCCCTGGAGGCCGCCCGGAAGCTCGATCATCTCGTTCATCATGACGCCCGAGAGGCCGTCGATGGAGGCCACGCCGTCCGCGAGGGAGACGATGGTGCCGACGTTGGATTTGCCGGCGCGGGTATCAAGGCCGGCGATGGCTTTCTGGATCTGGTCGATCGCGTTGCTCATTGTGTTTAGTAAATCGGGTTAAGGTTGGGGGAGGAGTTCAGGAAAGGGACTTGGCGAGGTTGGCCAGGCGGAGGGAGGCCGAGACGTCGGTGACGTCGTCGCCCACGCGGACGCGGAAGCCGGCGAGGAGCGCGTCGTTGCGACGGGCGACCGGGCGGACGGGGCGGCCGAGGAGCTTGGTGAAGTGCGCGGCGATCGCGTCGGCGTCGGACGCGGAGAGCGGCCCGGCGTGCTCGATGCGGGCCTCGCCGCGGGCGAGTTCGCGACGGATGTTCGCGAGATAGGCGCGGAGCAAAGGGCGGAGCTGGTGGGCCGGACGCGACTTCGCGAGCGCGGCGAGCACGGCGCCCACGCGGTCGGACGAGACCGCCCCGCCCTCGAGGGAGAGGGCGAGCAGGCGCTTGGCTTCGGCTCGGACGGAGGCGGCGGACATCGGGAAAGAGGCGGCTTAGCGGGCGAGCTGCTTGACGGCGGCCTCGTTGAGGCGGCCGCGCTGGGCGTCGTCGAGGTTCTGCTCGAGCACCTTGGCGGCGGTCTCGACCACGAGGCGGGAGACTTCGCCGCGGACTTCGTTCATCATCTTGACGCGGTCGGCTTCGATGGCGGCCTTGGCCTTGGCGATGACTTCGGTCTGGGCGGCCTGGGCTTCGGCGCGGGCGGCTTCGACGGCGGCCTTGGCGGAATTGCGCGCATCGGCGAGGATCTTGGCGGCCTGGTCGGAAGCGGCGACGAGCTGGGCTTCGGCGGTCTTCTGGGCGGAAGCGAGCTGGGCTTCGGCGGCGGAGCGGTCCTTCTGGAGCTGCTCGGCCTGGCGGATACGCTCCTCGAGCTGGCCGAGGGCGGGCTTGATGGCGAACTTGTAGAGGACGAAGGCGAGGATCGCGAAGTTGACGACCTGGACGATCAGGTGGGCCTTATCGACGCCGAAGGAGCCGAAGAGGTGGACGATGTCGGCGAGCGGGCCGTGGGCTTCGGCGCCAGGGGCGGCGGCCTTGGCGGCTTGGTGCGCAGGTTCGGCGGCGAGGAGGACGGAGAGGAAGGTCATGGATGGACGAGGAGAGTGGAAATGATCGGCGCGGGGAAAGAGAAGTGGCGGGCCCCATGCGGGGCCTCGCCACGTGACCGGTTACTTCGCGAGGAAGATCGCGTAGAACGCGACGGCTTCGGCGAGAGCCATGCCCAGGATGGACTGGACGAGGATCTTGCCGGAAGCATCCGGATTGCGACCCACGGATTCGACGGCCTTGGCGCCGACGAGACCCACGCCGATGGCGGCGGCGAGACAGCCGGCGGCGGCAGGGAGGGAACCAGTGATTTCAGCGATGATCATGTTGTTTTGTTTTTTGGTTTTTCCTTGGCTCGCCGCCGGGGGATTCCCGGCATGTCGCGCGCCTCGAAAGCGGAAAGGTCAGTGGGCGTGCTCCTCGTCGTGGCCGCCTTCGTGGTTGCAGATGAGGCCGATGTAGACGGCGGAAAGCAGGGTGAAGACGAAGGCCTGGATCAGGCCGACGAGGACTTCGAGGAGGCCGGCGACCGCGGGCACGACGTACGGGGCGATGCCGCCGAGCGCGTGGATCAGGTTCTCCCCGCCGAAGACGTTGCCGTAGAGACGGAACGACAGGGAGATGAGGCGGAAGGCGATGGAGACGACTTCGATGCCGCCGACGCCGAGGAAGATGAAGCTCAGCATGATCCACATCGGGAAGCTGAGCTCCTTCTTGTCGGCTTTGTTGCCGAAGAGGTCGAAGATCAGCACCTTGAAGCCAGCGTAACGCAGCACGAAATAGGTCCAGGCGACGAACGAGATGATCGACAGCGCGAGGGTGGTGTTGAGGTCGGAGGTCGCCGGACGGATCGCGTCGAGCCAGTGTCCGTCGGCGTTGAACTTGATGGTGCCGACTCCGGGCAGCAGGCCGCTCCAGTTCATCAGCAGGATGAAGACGAAGAAGCCGCAGAGGGTCGGAAACACCTTGCCGATCATGCTCTTGCCGACGATCGGCTCGAGCGCGTCACGCAGGCCGGAAGCCATGTTTTCGACGAGGGCCTGACCCTTGCTCGGAACGATCTTCGGGGTGCCGACGAGGACGCGGATGGCGATGATGATGACGGCCGCGAGGATCCACGTGGTCAGGATCGAGTTGGAGACAGGGATGCCGCCGATTTGGAAGAGGTCGGTCGCCTTCGGATTGACGCCTTCTTCGCTCGCGAGAACGAAGGCCGGGGCTAAGAGACTGAGGAGGAAAAGAGGGCGCATTTAGACGCGGGAAAGGATTGGTGAATGATTCCCAGCAGGATGGTCAACCCTGCGAGCACCCCTTTACCCAGAGTAAGGGTCCATGGGCCCCCCTATTAGGCTAACTAATCCTTAGCCCCCCTTAAGGCGACAGGCGGACAATCTCCCAAACCCCTTTGTTAAGGGTGTAATGGAACCGATCGTGGAGGCGATTGGTCCGGCCCTGCCAGAATTCGAAACTGATCGGAATCAGCCGGTACCCTCCCCAGTGCGGGGGCTTGGGAACCTGCCCTTCGGGGTGCTTGGACTTAAGGGCAGCCAGGCGCGCTTCCAGGACACCTCGGTCGGCGATGACGTCGCTCTGATCCGAGGCCAAGGCCCCCAGCTGACTGCCATAGGGGCGACGGGCGAAATAGGCCACCGACTCTTCTTCGGAAGTCCTTATCAATGAGCCAGTTATGTGAATCTGTCGCTCCAGAGAAAACCACGGGAAAAGCAGGGTGACCCGGGGGTTGGCGTCGATCTCCGCCCCCTTCTTGCTATCGTAGTTAGTAAAGAAAGAGAAGCCGCGCTCATCGGCGGCCTTGAGCAAGACGGTCCGGGAGGATGGGAAGCCTTCCAGCCCCAGGGTCGAAAGGACCATGGCATTCGGTTCGATGACGCCGGCGGTCTTGGCCTGTTCGAACCAGACCTTGAACTGGGCCAGCGGCGACTCGAGCAGCTCGTGGCGGTCGATGCCGTGCGCGGCGTACTCTTTACGGAAGTCCGAAAGGTCCATGGCCCCATCATGAAAGGGTCGTCGTCGCGCGCAAGCGTTAGCGCCCTTCCCTCTCGCCAGTCGAGGTCGCCGGCTCACTTTAGCAGCCGTGAACTTGGTGCTGATAACCCCCGAAGAAGCGGCGACCGGACTCCCCTCCGACGACGCGCGCGCTCACCACCTGCGCGAGATGGTCGGGCTCGCCGTCGGCGGTTCGTTTCACGTCGGCATCGAGAACGGTATGCGCGGCATCGCGACGATCACCGCACTCGCGCCGCAGCTCACGTTCTTGGTCGCCTGGGAAAAAACTCCGCAGGCTCGCCTGCCCCTCACGGTGCTCGTCGGACTCCCGCGTCCGCAGACCGCGAAGAAAGTCCTGCACGACCTCGCGAGCCTCGGCGCGGCGCGCATCATCTTCTTCGAGTCGGCGAAAGGCGACCCGGGCTACCTCACGAGCTCGCTCTGGAAAGACGGCGAGTGGCGCGAGCATGTCCTCAAAGGCGCCGAACAGGCCTGCTCGACGCTCGTACCGGAAGTGACGCGCGTCGGTTCGCTCGCCGAAGCGCTCGTCGGCCTCGATGCGAATGCGTGGAAACTCGCGCTCGATCCTTACGAGGCCGCCGGCGCGCCGGAACTTTCCACCTCGGCCAAAGCGGCGGTGCTGGCGATCGGACCGGAGCGCGGCTTCGCGGAAACGGAACGCGCGACGCTCCGTGCCGCCGGCTTCGGCTTCGCGCATCTCGGCGACCGCATCCTGCGCGTCGAGGCCGCCGCGCTGGTCGGCGGCGCGCTCATGCTCGCGCAGCTGCGCGCCTGGGCGAAGCACCGACCGGTCGGCGACTGATTACTCCGAAGCCTTACGGACGAGCACGGACGCGGCGGGCTGGCCTTTGCCTTTGCCGATCACCTTACGCAGCTTCCAACCTTCGGGCACCGGGACTTCGTAGCCGCCGGGCGCTTCAAGGATCACGCGCACGTGTGCGCCTTCTTCGGCGTAGCTGACGGCGGTCGCGGCGATCTCCGCGCCCTTCGTCTGCCAGAGTTCCCAGGGCGGATCGGCGAACACGAGGTCAAAGCGGCCGGCGGCCACGCCGGGCTTGGTCGCGTCGCCGGTGATCTTGGTGAAAGGCAGTTCCGCGAGGCCCATCGACTTCGCGACCGCGGCCGCGTTGGCGGTGAGCTCCGCACCGATGCGCTGGTCGACGCACGTCGCGCGGAGGGCGCCGCGGCTGAGCGACTCGAGTCCGTAGGCGCCGGTGCCAGCGAAGAGGTCGAGCACCGCCGTGCCGGGGACGAACGCCGCGAGCGAGTTGAAGACCGCTTCGCGGATGTAATCCGTGGCCGGACGTACGCCGCCCTGCGTGGGGACGCGGAGCGGGATGCCTCGAGCGATGCCGCCGGTGACGCGCATGTCACCAAGTTCGCGCGGGCACGCGGAAGGTCAACGGCGTTCGGCGCCGAGCACCTGCCGCTCGGGCGACCAGCAAGTGGTGCGTCCGCCCACGTCCTCGCGGACGAGCGGCTTCTTCGAACGCGGGCAACGGCCGCCGTCCTTCCAGCGGTGGTTGAAGAGCCAGGTGTCGGGCGGATCGGACCAATCCTTGCCGATGACGTCCATCGCCTCGGCGCAGACCTCGCGCAAGGTCGCGTGGAGTTTGCGGACGGATTTCGGTCCGAACGATCCGGCCTTGGCCTGCGGATGGAAGCCCGCGCGCCAGAGCACCTCGTCGGCCATCCAGTTGCCGATGCCGGGGAAGCGTTCCTGCATGAGCAGCACCGGCTTGATCGCCGTGCGCGCGCGACGACGGAGGAACACCTCGACGACGCCGACGGTGAACTCCGGCGAGAGGATCGCGGGCGGAATCTTTTCCCACCACGGCGGCACGCCCTCACCTTGCCAGAACTGCACGCGGCCGAACTGCCGGGGATCGACGAAGACCAGCTCCTTGCCGCCGGTCATCAGCAGCTTGAAATGGTCGTAGGGCGTCGGCTCGCGGTCCGCGTCGCCCGCTTCGAGCCGACCCGTCATGCCGAGGTGCACGCCGAGCCAGGAGCCGCCGGAGAAGCGAAAGGCCATCTGCTTCGCCGCGGCGAAGGACTCGACGAGCTTCGCTCCCGCCAGGGCCTTGGTCAGCGTCGCCGGGGCGACCCCGCGGCCGATGCGCGCCTTGGCATTCAGATGAACCGCCGAAACCTTGCGGCCTAGGCCGACGTCCCAGCGGCGGCGGAAATATTCGACTTCGGCGAGCTCGGGCATGGGAAAACTTTACCTAATCGGGAGCCAGAACGAAGGAAAGCCGGGGCCTAACTTTGATTTTCGGTCATCTCACTAGGTATTTGTGCCTAAATTTATACAATATTGCCCCCCAGGGAAATTGGCATGGGGTCTGCATAATAATGAGCATGGGCGCAACCAATCCATCCCTCTTCCCGATGCTCCGATTATGGGCCATCGTGCTGTTGTGCCTCTTTACGTATATCCACGCCACCGCGACGCGGGGGACGGAACTGGCCGAGAAGGCCATCCGGGCCCTGAACCCGGTCGATCGCCATGACCTCCTCTCCCTGATGAGCAGCCCGACGGGTGGGCTCATCGAAGTCCGTTCGGAAAAGATCAGCCACGCGAAGAAGTCCGCCGCCCAGGCCCAACAGGCAGCCTGTTAATCGCTGGCAAGGTCGGAGTCGGTGATTTGATTGGAGTCATGCACCAGGCCGACCCCGCCCGCTACGACCAGAAGTCTTTCCAAGTCCGCTGCGGGAAGTCCGGGTTGCACCTGCCCAAGGTCTCGCTCGGCCTCTGGCATAACTTCGGGAGCATCGACGACTACCCCAACGCGCGCGCGATCGCCCTGCGCGCCTTCGATCTCGGCGTCACGCATTTCGACCTCGCGAACAATTACGGGCCCGTGCCCGGCAGCGCCGAGGAGACCTTCGGCCGCATCCTTCGCGAGGACCTCGGCACGTATCGCGACGAGCTGATCATCTCCACCAAGGCCGGCTACACCATGTGGCCCGGGCCGCACGGCGATTTCGGCTCCCGCAAATACCTCCTCGCCTCGCTGGACCAGTCGCTGAAGCGCCTGGGCCTTCCTTACGTGGACGTGTTCTACAGCCACCGTCGCGATCCGCACACCCCGATGGAGGAGACCATGGGCGCGCTCGCCCAGGCGGTCCGTTCGGGCAAGGCGCTCTACGCGGCGATCTCCAATTATAATCCCGAGGACACCGCGCGGGCGTGCGCCATCCTCCGCGACCTCGGCACGCCGTGCGTCGCGCATCAGCCCAAGTACAGCCTCTTCGAACGCACGCCGGAGGCCGGGCTGCTCGACGTGGTCGAGAAGGAAGGCCTCGGCTGCGCGGTCTTCTCGCCTCTCGCCCAAGGCATGCTCACCGACCGCTACCTGCAAGGCGTGCCGGCCGACGCGCGGGCGGGCAAGCCGCACGGCTACCTGCGCCCCGAACAGCTCGACGCCGTCCGCATGGGGAAGGTCCGCCGCCTCGCGGAAGTCGCCGCGGACCGCGGACAACCGCTCGCCTCGATGGCGGTCGCCTGGGTCCTGCGCGACCGTCGCGTGACGACCGCCATCATCGGCGCCAGCAAGGTCTCCCAGCTCGAGCAGTGCGTGGCCGCCGCATCGTCGGCGCCCTTCGCGTCGGAAGAACTCAAGCGGATCGAAGCCATCCTCGCCGGCTGAACGCACTCCGGGGTTGTGCCGCCGGACTCCGCCCGCAAGGGTGAGTCCATGACCGCCGGCGCCGCCCTGCCCTTCAAGATCAGCGTCCTCGTCTTCCTGCGCGACGAGGCGGGCCGCCTCCTGCTCATCCAGCGCACCAAGGCGCCGAACCTCGGCTGCTGGAGCCCGATCGGCGGCAAGCTCGAGATGGGGCTCGGCGAGTCGCCGTTCGAATGCGCCGTGCGCGAGACCTTCGAGGAGACCGGCGTGACGGTCGCGACCGAAGACCTGCACCTCTTCGGCATGATCTCGGAGAAAGGCTACGAAGGCCAGTCGCACTGGCTCATGTTCCTCTTCGACTGCCGCCAGCCGCTGAAGTCGCTGCCGGCGACGATCGACGAAGGCCGCTTCGCCTTCTTCGCGCGCGAGGAGCTCGGCTCCGTCGCCGTGCCCGAGACCGACCGCACGCTGCTCTGGCCGGTCTACGACGAACACCGCCGCGGCTTCATCGCCTACCGCGCCGAATGCCATCCCGGCGCGCCGCTGCGGGTCGTGGTCGAGGAGACCAGCGCGCGGCCGAACCTCGGTTGACGATGGACGCCGCCGGAAGCGAAGCCGAGTTCAAGCGGACGAACCGCAAGCCGGCGTATCCGATCGGCGAGGAGCTGCGCGCCTACCTCTCGCGCGAAGGCCGCGAGGTCCCGCTGCCCGTCTCCTACGCGCAGCTGCGCGGCTTCACCGCGGCGATGCCCCTGCTCGAACGCGGGAAGGACACCCTCTGGGAGACCGTCGCGTATCCGCCCGAAGAGATGGGCCGCCTGTCGCAAGGCCTGCTCGAGACGTACGCGCTCCTGCGCGGCGAGGGCGGCATGAAGGTGTTCAGCCACGTCTACGTCGACCGCGTGGACTTCTGTTCGTTCGGCAACTCGCAGCCCTTCCGCGTGCGGATCGTCAACGCGTACAACGAGAACCACGACTACTTCTACGTGAAGGTCGGCGACGCCTCGCGCGTCTGCGGCCTCGAGCTCGAGCACCTGCTCTCCCCGAACCGCATGCTCTACCTCACCTGGGGCGAGACGCTGGTCGAGGAGCACGTCACCGGCATCCCGGGCGACATCTTCGCCGAGAAATGGCTGCACGCCGACGGCCACCACCCGGTGCGCCTCGCCAAGGAGCTCATCAAGTTCGAGGAGCGCTGCCTCGTGCGCCTGCTCGGCGACATGCGCGCCTATAACTTCGTCATCGCCGTCACCCCGGATTTCGACGCCACCGCCATCCGTGTGCGGGCCATGGATTTCGACCAGCAGAGCTACGACGGGCGTCTCCGGTTCTACCTCCCCGGCTCGTTCAAGGAGAACCGTCCCTTCGCCCAGCTCTGCGCGAGGCACATCAACGCCGCCTCCGCCGCCCAGTACCGCCGCGAGGAACAGTCGCTGATCCACCGGCGCCACCTGGCGGCCCCCGACCGGGTCAAGGACCTGCTGGCCGCGATGCGGGCCAATCCCCTGACCTCGCCCGAAAAAGCCAAGGAACTCGCCGACGGCCTGGCCGAATACCACCGGGACCCGGCCTTCCGGCAGCACGCCGACATGGCGGGCCTGATCGGCGAAAGCCTCGCCCGGCTCGACCGCCTGCTGCGCTCCTGATAGTAAGCGCTGGACAGGACGCGCGCCGGACGGACAAACTCCGAGGCCTGCGATGAGCGACTCCTTAAGGCACGAATGCGGCATTGCCCTTGTCCGGCTGACCAAGGACCTGAAGTGGTATCAGGAGAAATACGGCACGCCGTTGCACGGCTTCAACCAGCTCTTCCTGCTGATGGAGAAGCAGCACAACCGCGGGCAGGACGGCGCGGGCATCGGCTGCGTCAAGATCGGCTCGGCGAACGGCGAGGCCTTCCTCTTCCGCGACCGCGAGATCGGCGCCCAGGGCCTGACCCAGATCTTCACCCGCCAGATCAAGGCCTACGCCGACAAGATGCGTGAGGCCGTCATCGTCCCGGAGTTCCCCGAGACCGTGAAGCGTCACTTCGACTTCGGCGGCGAGCTCCTGCTCGGGCACCTGCGTTACGGGACCTCGGGCAGCTTCGATTCCGTCTCCTGCCACCCTTACGCGCGCAAGTCCATCTGGCCGACCCGCAACCTGCTCGTCGCCGGCAACTTCAACCTGACGAACACCGCCGAGCTCAACAGCTCGCTCACCCAGCGAGGCGCGCACGTCATCTACTCGACCGACACGCAGTCCATCCTCGAGGAGATCGGCTTCTGGCTCGACGAGGAGCACGACCGCCTCTTCAAGGCGTTCAAGGACCAGGGCCTGGAAGGCGCCGCCGTGCAGGCGGAGATCTCCAAGCACATGGACATCGGCAACGTCCTGCGGCGCGCCGCCAAGCACTGGGACGGCGGCTACGCCATCGCCGGGCTCGTGGGCAACGGCGACAGCTTCGTCATCCGCGACCCCAACGGCATCCGCCCCTGCTGGTACGCCCGCACCGAGGACCTCATCGCCGTCGCCTCCGAGCGCGTCGCCCTGATGACCATCGTCGGGGTCGGCCAGGAGGACGTCCATGAGCTCCCGCCCGGCCATGCGCTGATCATGAAGGCGGACGGCCGCCATTCGATCGAGTCCTTCCACGCCCCGGGCGAGACCCGCCACTGCTCCTTCGAGCGCATCTACTTCTCCCGCGGCAACGACCCCGAGATCTACGCCGAACGCAAGGCCCTGGGCGCGGCCCTGGCCGACGACGTCCTCGCGCAGATCCGGGACGACCATGACAACGCGGTCTTCTCCTACATCCCCAACACGGCGGAGATCGCCTGGTACGGCCTGATGGAGGAGCTCCGCAAGCGCCGCCGCTCCCAGGTCCGCGACCAGCTCGTCGCCGCGCAACGCGCCGGGAAGCTCGACGAGGCGATGATCGAGAAGCTCGTCCTCGGCGGCTGGCCCCGCGGCGAGAAGGTCGCCCACAAGGACGTCAAGCTGCGCACGTTCATCTCCCAGGAGAAGAACCGCATGCAGATGGCCTCGCACGTCTACGACATCTCCTACGGCACGGTGCGCGAAGGCGACACCCTCGTCTGCGTCGACGATTCGATCGTCCGCGGCACGACCCTGCGCCAGTCCATCCTGCGCATCCTCGCCCGCCCGAACCCGAAGCGCATCGTGATCGCCTCGACGGCCCCGCAGATCCGCTACCCGGACTGCTACGGCATCGACATGTCCGAGATGGGCAAGTTCCTCGCCTTCCAGGCGGCGGTCGCGCTCTGCAAGGAACGCGGCAGCGCCGACCTGCTCCGCGAGGTCTACGAGGACTGCGTCGCCCAGGCGAAGAAACCGACCAAGGAGCTGCGCAACCATGTGAAGCGCATCTACGAGGCCTTCACCGAGGAAGAGATCGCCGCGAAGGCCGCCGAGCTCGTCTACCCGGCCAAGAGCGGCTGGAAGGGCGAGCTGGTCCTGGTCTTCCAGAAGATCGCGTCGCTGCACAAGGCCTGCCCGACGAGCCGCGGCGACTGGTATTTCACCGGCGACTACCCGACGCCGGGAGGCCTCGGGGTGCTCAACCAGGCGTACATCAACTACTGGGAGAAGCGCGAAGGCCGCTCCTACTGATCAGGAGTAGAGCCGGAACGGGGCGGTGCGCGCGCGGAAGGCCGCGGCCTCGCCGTCCCAGCGACGCATCCAGCGCGCGAGGTCGACGCGCGCGCCCTGCGTGCGCAGCTCCTCGAAGAAAGCCTCGCTGCCGAGATGCTTGATGAAGAGCTCGCGCTTGCCGCCGGTCAGCCTGGCGAACGGGTTCGGCGCCCAGACGCACGCCTGACGGAAGAGATGGAGCGAGATCGCGGTGGGACGGAACACGGAATAATCGGAGACGGCGAGGTAGACGCCCTGCGTGCCGTCGGCGAGCTGCTGCGGCTGGAGCGTCAGGCCGGGCACGGCGGAGCCCAACGCGGCGGCGAGCTCGGCGGCCTTGCGCCGCGGATAGGTGAGGAAGCGGAAGTTGCGGCCGACGCCGGCGCTGTGGCTGAAGCCGGAATCCATGCAGCCGAGGCCGGTCATCGCGTAGCCGAGCGCCGCCTGCGGGTTGTCGATCATCGGCGAGGTGGGCGTCCAGCGCAGGCCGGTGAGGTTCCAGGTCATCGACCGGCGCCAGCCGCGCAGGGTGACGACTTCCAGCTGGCCGCGGCGGCGCGTGGCTTCGTCGAGCTCGAGCACGCCGGGCGTGGCGACCGCCCAGCGGGCGAGCTCGCCGATGGTCAGGCCATGGACGTAAGGGGTCTCGTAGGCGCCGACGTAGCTGCGCCACTTGCGGTCGAGGAACGGACCGTCGACCTTCTCGCCGCCGAGCGGGTTCGGACGGTCCAGCACGATGACGCGCACGGGACGCGGGAGCGAGAAGCAAGCCTCGATGACGTAGCGCATGCAGCTGACGTAGGTGTAGGAACGCGCGCCGATGTCCTGGAAATCGATGACGATCGCGTCGAGGCCGGCGAGCATCTCCGGGGTCGGTTTGCGCGTCGCGCCGTAGAGCGAATAGACCGGCAGGCCGGTGCGCGCATCCTTCGCATGGCCGACGGAGGCGTCCGCCTTCGCGACGCCGTCGAGGCCGTGCTCCGGTCCGAAGAGCTTCACGAGCCGGACGCCGGGAGCGCGCGCGAGGACGTCGGCGGTGCGGCGGCCGGAGCCGTCGACGCCGGCGCGATGCGTGACGAGGCCGACGCGCAAGCCCTGCAGCCGGGCGAAACCTTCGGCGGCGAGCACGTCGACGCCGAGCATCACCTTGCCGGTCGCCGCTCCGCCCGCCGGCGCGGGCCGGACGGCCGGGCCGCTGACGGAACCGCCGCCACCGCCGCCCGCGCAACCGGACAGGGCGTAGGCGCCCAGCGAACCCAAGGCGGAGAGGTGAAGGAAGTCGCGGCGGTCCATGGGGAAGCAGTGACCGCATCTTCGGCGTTTCACCCAAGGGTTCAAAGTCCGAAATCGAAAATCCGTTTGCAGGCGAGGGACCCCGGCGACACCTTCCCGCCATGCGCGTCGCCCTCCTCGGTTCCGGTCGCGGCTCCAACGCCGACGCGGTCCTCCGCGCCCAGACCGAGGGTCGCCTGGGCAAGGCCAAGGTCGTCGGGATCTGGTGCGACGTCCCGACCTGCAAGATGCTCGAGCTCGGACCGAAGTACGGCGTCCCCGCCCGCTTCCTCGACACGGGCCCGTTCAAGACGAAGTTCTCCCCCGAGCGCGAGCAGGCCTGGGCCGACGCCCTCAAGGCCGCCCAGGTCGACCTCGTGGTGCTCGCGGGCTTCATGCGCGTGATCAAAGCGCCGCTGCTCGACGCCTTCCCGGGACGCATCATCAACCTCCACCCGAGCCTCCTGCCCGCCTTCCCCGGCCTCGACGGCATCGGGCAGGCCTGGAACGCCGGCGTCCCCGAAGCCGGCTGCACCGTCCATTGGGTCAACGCGGAGATCGACGGCGGCGCCCACCTCGGCCAGACGCGCGTCTCCCGCGAGCCCGGCGACACCCTCGAGTCCTTCGCCGACAAGATCCACGCCGCCGAACACGCGCTGCTCCCCGCCGTGATCGCCCGCCTGAGCGAGACGCTTTCCTGATGATCGAACTGAAGTGCCCCATCCACGAAGACATGGTCCAGCCGCTGGAGGACCATTTCTGCGAACTGACCCGCTCCTCCTGGATGCTCTTCCATGAAGGCCCCGGTAAGCCGCACTTCGTGATGGGCTACTTCGACACCAAGGCGGAAGCCGACGAAGCCTGGGCCGGCCTGCGCAAGGCCTTCAAGAAACTCCCCGAGGCCTACGACGAGACCGTCATGGCCGACAAGGACTGGAAGGAAGCGTACAAGGAACACCTCAAACCGTGGGACCACGGACGCCTGCACTGGGTCCCGGCCTGGATGCGCGGCCAGCACGCCGTCCCCGCCGACGCCGCGGTGATCTGGTTCGACGCCGGTCTCGCCTTCGGCACCGGTGACCATCCGACGACCCGCCTCTGCGCCATCCGCATGCTGGATTTCCTCGAGACGCTTCCCGCCGCGCAGGTCTCCGTCACCGACGCGGGCTGCGGCTCGGGCATCCTCGCCCTTTCCGCCGCCAAGCTCGGCTGCGGACGCATCGCCGGTTTCGACCGCGATCCGGAATCCGTGCGCGTGAGCATCGCCAACCGCGAGGAGAACGGCCTCGCCGACGACGCCGTCGCCTTCCATCACGCCGGGCTCGAGGAAGGCTTCCAGCTCACCGGGCGGGCCGACGTGGTGCTGGCCAACATCATCAGCGACGTGCTGTGCATCTACGCCGACAACCTCGTCGACTCCGTGAGCCCCGGCGGCGTGCTCGCCCTCAGCGGCATCCTCGCGAAGGAACAAGAGGCGGTCCGCGCCCATTTCGAGGCCAAGTGCCGGGCGGCCTGGGGCGAAGGCACGCGCGCCGACGGCCGCGTGATGGGTGAATGGAGCGACGTGGCCCTCTTCCGTCCGCTCTGAGGATTTGCGTCCGCCGCCGCGCCGCCCAACCTGCTCCCCATGCACGAGACCACCGCACGCCGGATCCGCTATGGCCGCCTGATCGCCCTGGCCTTCGGGGTGTTCTGCCTCGCCCTGGGCGTGAACGAACTGCTGGGCGGCATCGCCCTCGGACCGCTGCGCATCCCGCCCCGCTGGAATCCCGCGGTCGTCACCTTCCCGGTCGCGCTGCGCGCCGAGTCCTGGTTCCTCATCGCCTACGCCGGCCTGCTCTTCCTGCCCTGGCGGCGCATCGTCTCGGCGAAGGCCTGGAACCGGCTCTTCGTGGTGCTCTGCCTGGCCTCGCTGGTCTTCGCCTTCGCGATGATCTCCGAGGTGATGGCCAAGAACTACGTCGCGCAGGCCGCCGGCATGAAGGCGCGCATCCCGGTCTTCCAGGCGATCCTGCTCTTCCTCTGCCTCGGCCAGATCCCGCTCGAGCTCTTCAGCCGCAAGCCGGACCTGCTCGACTGATCAGAGCGACGCGTGCAGCGCTTCGGCGCGGCGCATCGCTTCCTCGAGCGTCGGCGCCGTGACCGTGATGTGGCCCATCTTGCGCCCCGGGGCGGGCTTGCCCTTGTCGTAGAGGTGCAGCTTGGCGGAAGGATCGGCGAGGACCTTGGTCCAGTCGGGCTCCTGGCCGTCGCGCCAGACGTCGCCGAGCAGGTTGACCATCGCGGAAGGCGCGAGGGGCTTCGTGCCGCCGAGCGGCAGTCCGCACACGGCGCGGACATGCTGTTCGAACTGGCTGGTCTCGTGGGCGTCGAAGGTCTGGTGGCCGCTGTTATGCGGACGCGGGGCGAGCTCGTTGACGACGATGCGGCCGTCCTGGACGAACATCTCGACGGCCAGCAGGCCGACGAGGCCGATCTTGTCGGCGATGCGGAGCGCGAGCGCGCGGGCTTCGGCGGCGGTCGCCTCGGAGACGCGGGCCGGCGAGAGCGAAAGATGCAGGATGTGGTGGCGGTGGATGTTCTCAGCCGGGTCGTAGACCGCGGTGCGGCCGTCGACGGCCCGCGCGACGAGCACGGAGATCTCCATCTGGAACGGCACCCAGGCTTCGAGCACGCCCACGGCGCCGCCGATCTTGGTCCACGCGGCGGCGAGGTCGGCCTCGGCGGTCGGCAGCTTGACCTGTCCCTTGCCGTCATAACCGAAGTCCGCGGTCTTGAGCACGCACGGGAAACCGATGGTCTTCACCGCGGCGCGGAGTTCCTCGAGCGAGGAGACCACGGCGAAGTTGGCGCAAGGGATGCCGGCGGCGCGGAGGAACTCCTTCTCGCGTCGTCGGTTCTGGCAGGTCGCCAGGACGGACGCGGACGGATGGCAAGGCACGGACTTGGCGACGAACTCGACCGTCGCGGGCGGGATGTTCTCGAACTCGAGCGTGACGCGGCCGCAGCCTTGGGCGAAGCGCGTGAGCGCGGCGGTGTCGCTCCAGTCGGCGGTGACGTGCTCGTCGGCGATCGCCGCGGCGCAGGCGCCGGCGGAAGGATCGAAGGTGCGCACCTTGTAACCGAGACGCCGGGCGGCGATGGCCGACATGCGGCCGAGCTGGCCGCCGCCGAGGATGCCGATGGTGCCGCCGGGCTGCAGGGGTCGCTCCATGGCTCAGCGCTTCTTGCCCTTGCGGCCGGGAATCGGGTTATCGAGCACGGCCTTGGTCTGCGCCGCGCGGTAATCGTCGAGCTTCCTGGCGAGCTTGGCGTCGGAGAGGGCCAGCACCGCGGCGGCGCCGAGGGCGGCGTTGATCGCGCCGGCGCGGCCGATGGCGAACGTATGCACGGGGATGCCCGCGGGCATCTGGACGATCGAGAGGAGCGAGTCGATGCCGTCGAGGGACTTGGACTGGACGGGCACGCCCATGACGGGCAGCGAGGTCATCGCGGCGACCATGCCGGGAAGATGGGCCGCGCCGCCGGCGCCGGCGATGATGACCTTGAGCCCGCGTCGACGGGCGGCCAGGGCGTAGTCCTTCAGCTTCAGCGGCGTGCGGTGGGCGCTGACGACCTCGGCCTCGAAGGCGACGCCGAGTTTCTTGAGGGTGTCGGCGGCGTTGACCATCGTCTCCCAGTCCGACTGGGAACCCATGATGATGCCGACCTGAGGGGCGGAGGAAAGCGCGCGAGCCATGGCTGAAGCGTGTCGGAGGCGGCCCCGCCTGTGAAGCCCGAAGCGAAAAAACTACTCCGCCGCCGGCGCGTATTCGGGGACGAGTCGGCGGATGCCCTGCTTGCAGGCGGCCGGGTCCAATCTCAGGAGGTCGTTGACCTGCGCGCGCAAGCCTTCCGGCGTGGCGACGGCCTCGCCCTCCGCGACGAACCGGAAGATCCGCGGGTGCGTCGTGGGACGGAACTGCTCGCCGTCGCAACGGAGTTCCTCGACGAGCTTCTCGCCGGGGCGCAGGCCGATGATGCGGATCTCGATGTCGGCATCCGGACGCAGGCCGCTGAGCTCGATGAGCTGACGGGCGACGTCGATGATCCTGAGCGGCTCACCCATCTCGAGGACGAGGATGTCGCCGCCCTGCCCGAGCGTCGCGCTCTGGAGGACGAGCCCGACCGCCTCCGGGATGGTCATGAAATAACGCTTCACCTCCGGATGGGTGACGGTGACCGGACCGCCGGCGGCGATCTGGCGTCGGAAGATCGGGATCACCGAGCCGGAGGAACCGAGGACGTTGCCGAAGCGGACCGCCATGAAGCTCGTCCGGCCGCCGACGCGGGCCTGGAGCGAGCGGAGCATGAGCTCGGCGAGACGCTTGCTCGCGCCCATGACGTTGGTGGGGTTCACCGCCTTGTCCGAGGAGATGAGCACGAACTTCTCGGCGCCATGCTCGGCCGCGTGCCGCGCGACGACCCAGGTGCCTTCGACGTTGTTCTTCAGGGCCTCGCCGGGCTGTGCCTCCATCATCGGCACGTGCTTGTGGGCGGCGGCGTGCAGCACGAGGCTGGGACGGTGGGCGAGGAAGACCTCGTTGATCCGGGCGGCGTCCGTGACGTCGGCGACGACCGGCGTGATGAGCGCGCCGTAGCCCGCCGCGATGAGCTCCTGCTCGGCCTGATAGAGCAGCACCTCGCACTGCTCGAGGAGCAGCAGGCGGCCGGGCGCGTGCGCCGCGACCTGACGGCAAAGTTCGAGCCCGATGCTGCCGCCGGCGCCGGTGACGAGGACGACGCGCCCCTTGACCATGTCGGCGATCGCCGCGTCATCGAGCTTCACGGGCTCGCGGCCGAGGATGTCTTCGACGGAGATCGGACGGACGTCGGAGGCGCGGACGCGACCGCCGGCGAGTTCCGCCATCGAAGGCACGACGAGCACGCGCAGGTTGCTGGCCGTCGCGAGCGCGCTGACCTCGCGGATGCGGCGCACGCTGGCGGAGGGCAGCGCGAGGATGATCTCGGTGACGCCGAACTTCTCGGCGAGCTCGCCCATGCGCGCCGGCGAACCGACCACCGGCACGCCATGGATGTGCAGGTCGTGCTTGGCGACGTCGTCGTCAAGGAAGCAGACCGGCTCGAGGCCGTGGCCGCGGCGGCCGAGCAGGTCGGCGACGAGCTGCGCGCCGGCCTGGCCGGCGCCGACGACCGCGATGCGCTCGACCACGCCCGCGGACGAGGCCGGGCCGACGGTGAAGCGCTCGCGGAGGGCGCGCACCGAGACGCGGAAGCCGATGAAGAGCACGAGCGAGAGGTTGAAGTCGATCAGCGTGACGCCGCGCGGCAGGCTGAAGGCGTCGCCTGGAGTGCCGCTGCCGAGCAGCGGCGGGAGGGCCAGGGCCGCGAAGGTGGCGGACGCCAGGGCCAAGGCGGTGCGCAGGGCATCGGGAAGCCGGAAATAATAGAAGACGCCGCGGAACTGCCCCCAGAGGGCGAGCAGGCCCACCTTGAGCGGGACGAGCCAGAGGAGCACGAGCGGACGCTGTTCGTAGAGATAAGCCTCGAAGGCCAGATGCTCCGCGGTCGTCGGCTCATCGGCGCCGACGAAACGCAGCTCATACGCGAACCACAGCGAGAGGACGGCCAGCAAGCCGTAGGCCGCGGAAAAGAACGCGGCACGGGCGAGGCGGAGGGCGGGGGTGGCCATGGGGTCGGGCGATGATTGAGCCCCGCCGTCTATTATTCAATGACGATGCGGAAGCCGAGGGTGCGGCTTTTCTCCCGTTTGAAGACCTGTCGGACCGGCAGGCCGGCGGCCGGGGCCGTGGCCACGCTGCCCCCGACCACGGGCGCACGGGTCTCGCCCTGCTTCGCCAAGGTCCATTCCTCGACATTCCCCAGCAGATCGTGGAAACCCAGAGGGTTCGGGCGGGCGGTGGCCACGGGCCGGGCGTCGACGCCATCGGTGTTGGCGGCGGTCCAGGCGGTCTCGGCGACGGGGGGCTTGGTCGGATCGCCCGCCGCCGCGGCATGCTCGGCGAGGGTGGGCAACCGCGCGCGGGCGCCGAGGATCCAACCCAGCCGACGGGCGAAAAGCTCGGCGTCGGCGTAAGCGACCGACTCCACCGGATTGGCCTCGCGGCGGAGGGCGCTCGGATTGGAGTCCATCAGCGACGCGTAGAGTCCTTGGGGGATCTCCGTCCGATACAGGCGGACGGCATGTCCGGGCACGGGCAGCAGCTGCCGGTCCGCCTCGGGCAGATAACCGCGGATCGTCGCCGCATGGCCGGTGATGAATTCGAGTTCCTGACGTTCTTCGTCGCTCGGACGGAAGACGCCGGTGCCCGCGTCGGCGAGACGACGGGCGGCGGCGAGGACGGTCTCCGCGAGGCGGAGAGCGTCGTCGACCTGCCGGGCCCGCAACGCCTGACGAAGACGCCCGGCCTCGGCCCGCACTCGGGCGATGTCGTCATGGAAACGCGCGAAGTTCAGGCGCGTGGTCATCACGGCCTCCTTGGAGCGATCGGCGAACTGGCTGCGCGGGTGCGCGGTGAGCAGGCGGGCGAAAGCATCGGCCGCGTCCTGCCAGGCGCGGGCCGCGCCCGGCCAATCGCCTTTCGCTTCGGCGGCCTCGGCGGCCGTCTGGTGCCGGCGGACCTCCTCCCAAGGCAGGCCGGACAACGCGGTCTCCCGGCGCACCGCGAGCTGGTCGGCGCGACCGAAGGCGGTGTCGCGGACGTCGCGGTAGCGCGCGAGGAATTCGTTCTCCGCGTCGAGGGCCGCGGTGAAACGCTCCGCGGCTTCGGCGTAACGTCCGGCGGCGAAGGCGCGCTCGGCTTCGGCCTCGAGCGCCCTGCCCTTCTGCCAAAGGGCCGAAGATTCGAGGCGGCGAAGGCGCGTGTCGAGCAGGGCGCGGCGACCGCCGTCCGCGAGGCCGGAGAACTGCCAGCGGTCGGCGATCTCCTGTTCGCAGGCGACCGCGCGCCGCAGACGCTCGACGGCCGCGGCCTCATCCGTCTTCGCCAAGGTCAACGCCGCATCCTCGAGGGAGACGGACTCCTGCCGCAGGCGTTCGCCGCGGAGCAGATGCAGCCGGCGACGCAGGGAGACCAGGCGGGGATCCTCGGTGCCGACCGACATGCGGGCGGACAGATACTCCTCCTGCGCCTGCAAGGCCTGTTCCAGGAGGCGGATGTCTTCCTCGGTGAGCTCGAAGCGGGCCTGCCGTGCTTTTTCAAAGGCCGCCTCGGCGTCGAGGGAACGCTGACGGAGGACTTCGGCGTCGGCCGTCGAGACGGTCAGCTCGGCCTGGCGGGTCGTCCGACGATCCGCGGTGTAGAGGAGCAAGGAGGTGACGGCCAGGGAGACGCAGGCCAGGATGAGCAACGGCATCCGGACGCGGAGCCACAGGGATTCGAGGGAGATACGTCCGCGATGCGCCCGAGGATCGGCGGCGGGCACGAAATCAGGTCTGGGTGGTCGAGGGCCGTTGCTCATGAGCGGACCGGCAACTTTGTCGCTGGCGGTTTGTTTGCTTTAATGGTTGGCTACTCTGGTTCATCAAAGAACCCCCTTCAACCTTGTAAATGGCCTCCTTCAAGCGCATCGCCGTCGTCGGCGCCGGCCTCATCGGCGGCTCCATCCTCCTCGCGGCCGCGCGGAAGGGCCTGGCTGGTTCCCTCGCGTGCTGGTCACGCTCGGCCGGCTCCCGCGCGACGCTGCAGGCGTTCGGCGTGGCGGAAGTCTTCGAAGATCCGGCGGAGTGCGTGCGCGGGGCGGACCTGGTGGTCGTCACCACGCCGGTCGACACCGCGGAAGAAACCTTCCTCGCCATCGCACCCGGACTCGCGCCGGGCGCCGTGGTCACCGACGCCGGCAGCGTGAAAAGCGCGATCCTCGTGGCCGCCCGCCGGTTGCCCGCCGCCAACCCGTTCGTAGGCGCCCATCCCATGGCCGGCGGCGAGAAGGCCGGCGCCGCCCATGCGTCCGCCCAGCTCTTCGAAGGCCGCGTCTGCTTCCTGACCCCGACCGGATCCGAAGACCCGCAGGCTTTGGCCGCTGTCCGCCGTTTCTGGCAGGAACTCGGCTCGGTGCTCCATGAGACCGATGCCGCCAAGCACGACGAGATCGTCGCCGCGATCAGCCATGTGCCGCACGCCGCTGCTTCGGCGCTCATGCTCGCGGTGATGGAACAACCGGGCTTCCGCCGCTTCGCGGCGGGCGCCGGCCTCCGCGACACGACGCGCGTCGCCGCCGGCGAGGAGAACCTCTGGGTCGGCATCATGCTCGCCAACGCCCGGCACACCGCCGCCGGCCTGCGCGACCTCGAGCGTCGCGCCGCCGAACTCCGCGCCGCCGTCGAAGCGAACGACGCCGCCGCGCTGCGCCGCCTCCTCGCCGAAGCCCGCATCGCCCGCCAGAACCTCGACCGGCCCGAATGAGCCCGACCCTCGTCATCCGTCCCTTCCAGACCCCCGCCCGCGGAGTGGCCCAGGTCCCGGGCTCGAAGAGCATCACCAACCGCGCCCTGATCCTGGCCGCGCTCGCCGACGGCGCCACGCTGTTCACCGGCGCGCTGTTCAGCCGCGACACCCGCATCCTCATCGCCGCGCTGCGCGCGCTGGGCTTCGAGGTCGCCGACGACGAAGCCGCGTGCACGGTCCGGATCGTCGGCCTCGGCGGCCGCATCCCGAACGCCCGCGCCAAGCTCCATGTCGGCAACGCCGGCACGGCCGCGCGTTTCCTCACCGCCTTCCTCGCGCTCGCCCCGCAGGGCGAATACGAACTCGACGGCGACGAGGCCATGCGGGCGCGCCCGATGCGCGGACTGCTCGACGCCCTCCGCGCCGGCGGCTGCCGCGCGGACGCCCCGGACGGCACGCCGGCCGGTGGTTTCCCGTTCACGCTCCGCACGACGGGCCAGCTCGGTCGTTTGGAAGTCGACGCCTCCGCCTCTTCGCAGCTCCTTTCCGCGCTGCTCATGGTGCTCCCGCTCTCCGCCGGTGCTTCGGTGAGCATGAAGGGTTCCACGGTCTCCGAGCCGTTCGTCGAGATGACCGCCCGCATGTGCGGTCAGTTCGGCCGGCCGCTCTCCCGTCTCGCCGACGGCAGCTGGACCTGCGCCACCGCCGGCGCCTACGTCGCCCAGCCGAGCTACGCGATCGAACCCGACGCCACCGCGGCGAGCTACTTCATCGCGCTTCCCGCCGTCACCGGCGCCCGCGCTTCCGTCCGCATCGAAGGGTATGCCGACGGCGGACTCCAAGGCGACACCGCCTTCGCCAAGGTCGCGGCGGCCTGCGGCGCGACGCTGCGTCCTTCCGCCGGAACGCTGGTGACCGAATCCTGGTCCGGCATCCGCGGCGGTGATTTCGATTTCAACGCCTTTTCCGATACGTTCCTCACGCTGGCGACGCTCGCCACGCTGGCCGACGGACCGGTGCGGATCCGTGGCATCGCGCACACGCGCAAACAGGAGACGGACCGCGTGCTGGCGATGGCCACCGAACTGGAACGCCTGGGCGTCAAGGTCGAGCCGTCCGCCGCGGAACTCCGCTCCGACGAGACGCTTTCTTCGCTGACGATCTTCCCGAACAAGGCCGCTCTCCGCAAAGCCGCCGCCACGGGCCCCGTCTCGATCCGCACCTACGAAGACCACCGCATGGCGATGAGCTTCGGCGTCCTCGGCAGCTTTGATCTCTTCGGCGACGGCCGTCCGTGGATCGCCATCGAAGACCCGGCCTGCACCGGCAAGACCTTCCCCCATTTCTTCAAAGCGCTCGAAGCCCTGCGCACCAACTTCGTCCGCGTCACCGTCGACGGCGGCGCGGCCTCCGGCAAGTCGAGCACCAGCCGGCGTCTCGCCCAGGCGCACGGACTCCTGCACGTCGACACCGGCGCGCATTACCGCAGCCTGACCCGCGCGCTGCTTCTTGCCGGCGCCTCGGCCGACGATCCCGCCTCCGTCCGGGCGTCGCTCGCGAAGCTCCGCATCGGTTCGGTCATCGTCGCCCGCCACGGTGCGCGGAGTTCCGCCCTCACCTTGGACGGCGTCCTCCCTGACGACGCCGACCTGCGCACCCCCGAGGTGAACGCGGCGGTCTCGAAGATCGCGGCCTTGCCCGCGGTCCGCGCCTTCCTCCTCGAATACCAGCGCTCCCAGGTGAAGCTCGCCAAGGAGCAAGGGTTCGCCGGCGTCGTGATGGAAGGCCGCGACATCGGTTCCGTGGTGATGCCTGACGCCGAAGTGCGCGTCTTCCTGGAAGCCGACGCCGACGCGCGCGCCCTGCGCCGCGCCGCCGAAGGCCAGGCCGACCAGGTCACGCAGCGCGACCTCCTCGATGCGACCCGCAAGACCGCCCCGATGATCTGCCCGGCCGGCGCCTATCGCCTGGATAACACGCATCTGCCGCTCGAAGCCGTCGTGGCCGAGATCGGCGCGCTGATCAGGACGGCGGCCCTGCCCCGATGATCCTCGATTCGAAGAACCTGATCTACAAGGCCGTCTACCACGGCGCTCGTTCGTTCATCGAAGTCTTCGCCACCTTGGAGGTCGAAGGATGGGAGCATGTCCCGAAGGGGGCCTGCCTCTTCGCTTCCAACCACCAGAGCATGCTGGATCCGCCCTTGCTGGGTTCCTGCCTGCCCCGGGAGATCTCGTTCATCGCCCGTCGAACGCTCTTCGATAATCCGCTCTTCGGCTTCGTGATCCGGGCCTGCCACTCCATCCCCGTCGACCGGGGCGAGGCGGACATCGGCGCGATCCGCGCGGCCTTGGGGGCCCTGGCCTCCGGGGAGGGCCTGCTCATCTTCCCGGAGGGGACCCGCAGCCATGACGGCGTCATCGCCGCGCCCAAGGCAGGCGCGGGCCTGCTGGCGTGCAAATCCGGCGTGCCGGTCGTCCCGATCCATATCCGCGGGGCCCGCGACGTGCTGCCGCGCGGCGCCTATTTCCCGGTCGGCTCGGCCCGGATCCGCGTCCGTTTCGGACCGGCGATGCCGCCCGCGGAATACGATCCGGGCGCGAGTCACCCCGAACGCTCCATCGAAGCGTCCCGGCGGATCCTCGAGCGCATCAAAGCGCTTCCGGACTGCGCCGAGCCTGGTCTCTGAGCGGGCCGTTCAGGAGATCCTCTGCGGCATCACGACGCAGAGGAAATCGTCCTTGAGGCCGCGGATCACGCCGGGGGACATCTCGTCCTTGAACTCGAAGTCGATCTCATCCTCGGTGAGCGCCTTCAGCGGATCGATGATGTACTGCGGGTTGAAGGCGATGTTCACGTCGGGGCCTTCGTACTTGACGGCGATCGGCTCATGGGCGTCGCCGCTCTCGGACTTGGCCGAGATCTCGAGATTCTGGGTCTTCTTGGCCACGCTCATGCGGATCGTGTTGTTGCGATCGTCGGTCATGAGGGCGGCGCGATTGACGCTCTCGAGCAGTTTCTCACGTTCGAGGCGGACCTTGGAGCCGGCTTCCTTCGGGATGACCTGACGGTAGTTCGGGTAATTGCCTTCCACGACCTTGGAGACGAGCTGGATGCGATCCACGAGGCCTTCCTCGTTCTTCGGGATGTCGATGGTGAAGCCGACCTGACGTTCGTTGTGCGAGACATGGGCTTCGCCGCCGGACTTCAACAACCGCATCAGTTCCATGATCGTGCGGGCGGGCAGGATGAGGGCCAAGGCCTTGTCGGTTCCGGCTAGCTTGCGTTCGCACTTGGCGAGCCTCCGGCCGTCGGTCGCGACCACGGTGAGCTTACCCTCGGCGAATTCGAAGAAGACGCCGTTGAGGATGTAGCGGTTCTCGTCGGAAGACTGCGCGTAGCTCACCTTACGGAGCATGTCTCCCAGGTCGTCCTGATTGATCGAGATCGTCGGCTGGCCCGTGAAATTCGAGATCGGGGGAAATTGATCGGCAGGCAGACCGGCGACCTGGAAGACGGAACTTCCGGAGGTGATCTTGACGCGGTCCTTGCCCGTCAGTTCGACGATCGTGTCGCTGCTCGACAAGGCGCGGACGATCGGGACCAGTTTTTTCACCGGCAACGTGATCCGTCCGGGGGAGGATACGGATGCTTTGATCCGGCAACAGATGCCCAGGTCCAGGTTGGTCGTGGTCAGGGTCACCGTATCCCCTTCGGCTTCGATGAGCACGTTCTGGAGGATCGGCATCGTCGCCCG
Source organism: Verrucomicrobiota bacterium (assembly GCA_030834165.1). GTDB lineage: Bacteria > Verrucomicrobiota > Verrucomicrobiia > Opitutales > UBA953 > UBA953. The sequence goes on along the minus strand of JAURFU010000019.1, from coordinate 4,561 downwards.
GCTGCCGACGACGTTCGTCACGCTCGAGAGTCCGTTGAAAAAATGGTTCCGGTTAACCTTGAACTTCATGAGGGGGTCAGAATTGAGCAGACGGTGGGGCTGAGGCAACCTCTCATTGCCGACATCCCGGCGCCCTGCCTCTACCTTATCTATTCATTTATAAATACCCGTAACAGCAGCAGGGGGCGGAATTCCGTGCATTGTTCCGCAAGATGCTGTTCCGCTGAATCATCCGACCGACATAGGGGTGAGCCCGGAGCGTGAATAACCTGAGGCTTGTTCACAGGGAGACGGAAGCACCCTTTGTCCACGGCTTGTTCACACCTTGGACACCGGCTCGTCGTCGTCGTCGGGCGCCGGATCCATTTCGCTCCGCTTCAGCAGGAAGGCATGCCGGAAGAGGCTGTAGAGCACGTAGCCCAGGAAGACCGCGGGGAACGTGTACTGGGGATAGCGGAAAAGGATCGCTCCGATGATGATGATGAGGATGAACCCACGGGTCTTGGCCTTGGCCGTCCAGTCAAGCTTCTTGAAGCTAGGAAACCGTACGTTGCTGATCATCAGGAAAGAGATGACCAGCATCACCGGCAAGAGGACCCACGACCAGGCTTGGACGGCTTGTTCGAAGGGATCTTTCTGTCCGGGCAAGACCATCACCTTCGAAAGCACCAGCACCAGGGAGGCGATCATCCCGGCGGCGGCCGGCGACGGCAGACCGACGAAATCACCCCCGGCCGCCCTTTTCTCGTTTCCGGGCACCAACGGGTTGGTCAGAACGTTGAACCGGGCCAGCCGGACGCCGGCGCAAAGGAGGTAGATGAAGGCCAGGAGCCAGGTGACCAGCTGGACGTTGTCGGTCACTTCGGGTTTGATGACCAGGAAGCAAGCCATGAGCGCGGGAGCCACGCCGAAGGAGACCGTGTCGGCGATGGAATCGAATTCCGCCCCGAAGAGGGACTCTCGCTTGGTCGCCCGGGCCACCCGGCCGTCGAAAAGGTCGCAGACGCAGGCCAGAAGAATGAACCAGACCGCCATGTTGTAGTGTTCTGCCCGGCCTTCCGGGGTCAGCGTGGTGAAGCGGGCCTCGATGCAGTTCTTGATGGCCAGGAAGCCGCAGAGCATGTTGCCAGCCGTGAACAGGTTCGGCAGCAGGTAGATGCGGGCCGCCTCTTCAGGCGAGGAATAGGGGCGTTTTTCGGGGGGAATCGTCACGGTCAGGACTTCGGGGGTTCGTCGAGGTATTTCCAGAAACCGCCTTCTTGTTCGATGCGCGCCTCGTCTTCCGGGAACGGAAGATGGGAGCGGAACGCGAAGTCGGCGTAGGTGTGCTTGTGCAGCACGTAATGGGCGAGGAGGGAGCCTTCGTTGGCCTCGAAATAGATGCGGAACTCACCGACGCGCAGACGGTGGTAGGTGTGGCCGCTCCGGCGGACGGTGCCGAGTTCCGAGCTTCCGCGCAGGAGTTCTTCCGGCGTCAGCGAAGCGAACGCTTCGACGACTTCCATCTGCTCCAGCGTCGGCAGCTTCGCGAGCTCGCGCATCGCCTGGTCGCTGAAATTCACTTGGTACATCGTGGTGAGGGAGCAAACGCCACGCGCGTCCGCACCGCAATCATTCAGTTGGCCCGCGACCATGCTTCGACCAGCCGAATCGCCTGTTTTTCGACCAAATCCAGCACTTTTTCAAAATCGTCGCTTTCGCCGTAATACGGATCCGGCAAGGCGACGTCGCCGAGGAAGAGCGCGAGGCGATGGTGTTGTTCCTGCGGGCAACGCCGCCGCAGTTCGCGCAGGTTGATCTCGTCGGCGGCGAGGATGAGATCGAACTCGTGGAAGTCGGAGGCATGAACCTGACGCGCGCGCAAGGGCTTCAGGTCATAACCGCGGGCGTGCGCATGTCGGATCGAGCGCGGGTCCGGGGCGTCGCCGATGTGGTAATTTTCGGTGCCTGCGGAATCGAATTCGATGCTCAGGCCCGCCTGCTTCGCTTTGACGCGGAGCACGGCTTCCGCGGTCGGCGACCGGCAGATGTTGCCCATGCAGACCAGAAGCACCCGACGGGGCTGACCGACCTTGGCCACGGCTCAGACCTTGCCGCCGAAGCTCTGGTGATCGTCCAAGTCCAGGACGTCGAACCAGGTGACGATATCTTCGCGCTTGGCGCCAGCCGGGGTCGAAGACTGGTATTCCGTCACCTTCGCTCGTCCGGCGGGGGCACCAGGGGCACGCTGCTCGTGGTAGGCGCTGAAAGCGGCGATTTCTTGGCCGGAGCGGGGCTTCTTGGCATTGGCCATGAGCCAAGCCAGGATTTCTCCATCGCCTAAGCCCTTATCAATCTGAGCCTTAAGATTATCCGCCTCGACTCCAAGGAAGTCCAAGACGTTGCGATCCAGGGAGCATCCGTAGGTATACTCGCCATTCTTACCCGCCTTGGTGGCGCGGGCCTTATCAATCATGCGAGGGAGGATGACCAGGCCGCCTAGGCGGACGCGGGGGCTGCGAGGGGGGTGCTGAGTGAGATCGTAGAGGTCGTGGGCCATAGGAACCGCAAAACTACCCCCCTACCCTGCATTCGCAAGAAAACAGGTCGGTTTGGAGGTTTGCCAAAATGTCACACCCCTCTATATGTATAAGGCATGTTCCCCTTGGCCGCCGCTCTCGCTGAGCATCCCCTTACCCGGGAATGCTTGCTCGGCTGTGCGGCGGTATTCCTGGCCGCCGCTGTCTTGGATGGTCTGTCAGCCAAGGACGCCTCCGGCCGCTGGCCGACCGCCGGCCTCTGGCTCCTGCGCGGGGGTTGGATCATGCTGACGACGATGCTGGCTTACCAAGGCCTGCGGTCCCATGCCCTGCCGATCGCCAGCCCGGCCGAAGTCCTGCTGTCCATCGCCTGGGGTCTGTCCGGCCTCGCGCTCTTCCTCGACCTCACCTTCACGCATCGCCTGCCGACGTGGGCCATCGCCGGCACGACGACCGGGTGTCTGATCGCGGCGGCCTTCCTCGGCGTCGTCGGTCAGCCGACCGATCACGCCGACAAGCCGCTGATCGTCATCCATGTCGGCGCCGCGGTCCTCGCCTATTGCGTGCTCGGCGCGCAGGCGCTCAACTCCGCAGCTTACCTCCTGCAGGACCGCGCGCTCGCGCGTCGCGAGTTCGGAGGCATCTACGCGCTGCTTCCCGCCTTGGTGCCGCTCGACCGTATCGGCGGCCAGCTGATGGGCGCCGCCGTCTGGCTTCTGGGTCTTTCGCTCGTGATCGGCGCGACCGACTGGGCGCAGCGCGACCTCGCGCTCGTCGCCCTGCCTAAGCTCGGCGCCGCCCTGCTCACCTGGGTGGCCGGCCTCTTCGTCACCGTGCAGCGCCGCCGCCATCGTCTCGCCGGCGCGGCCTACGCCCGCGCTTCGTTGTTCGTCTTCATCCCCGCGCTCGTCGCGCTGTATCTCTCGCTGCCTTCCGCCCGATGAGCGAACGCGCCCGCAACCTCGTGGCGTTGAGCGCCACCCATCGCACCGCCGGACTCGACGAACGCGCCGCGTTCACCGTCCCTGCCGGCGGCGCCGAGGCATTCTACGCCGCGGCCCGCGAAGCCGGCCTCGCCGAAGCCGTCTTGCTCGCCACCTGCAATCGTCTCGAGGCCTACGGCGTCGGCGACGAAGCCGCCGCGCTCCATGTGCGCAGCGCGCTCATCAAGGCGACGGGCGCGTCGCCCGCCGTGCTCGACCAGCATCTCCGTCCCGTGCCCGGCCTCGAAGCGGTCGAGCATCTCTTCGCCGTCGTCTCCGGTCTCGAATCCCAGATGGTCGGCGAGGTCGAGATCGCCGGTCAGGTGAAGGACGCCTATGCCGACGCGCTCGCGCGCGGCATGACCGGACCCGTGCTCAACCGCGTCTTCCAACGCGCGTTCCAGGCCGGCGCCTGGGCGCGCACGCATACCGGCATCTCCCAGGGCCAGGTGAGCCTCGGCAATGTCGCCGTCGAGCTCGCGCAGCGCGTCTTCGGATCCCTCGACGAAGCCCGTGTCCTCGTGCTCGGCACGGGAGACGTCGGCCGCCAGGTCGTGCAGGCGCTCGTCTCGCGCGGCGCCGCGCAGGTCTCCGTCGCTTCGCGCACCTTCGAGAACGCCCGCGCCCTCGCCGAGGAATTCTCCGGCGCGTCGCTCACCTTGGCCGACGCGCTCCGGCAGGCGCACGCCCATGACGTGATCGTCGGCTGCGCCACCGTCGAACGCGCCCTGCTCGACGCGGTCGCGCTCCGCGAGTCGGTCGCCCGCCGCCAAGGCCGTCCGCTCCTGCTCGTCGACCTCGGCGTGCCCCGCAACTTCGACGTCGCCGCCCGTTCGCTCGAAGGCGCCTACCTGTGCGACCTCGACGACCTCGCCGCGGTCTCCAACGCCAACCTCAAGGCGCGCCTCGCCGAAGTCGACCGCGCCCGCGCGGCCCTCGCTGAGAAGGCGGCGCGCGCGTGGGGCGCCGCCAACCACCAAGCCGCTCCGGAAGCCTGACCCATGAAGCCCACGGTCCTCATCGTCGACGACGAGAAGAACATCCGCGAAGGCCTGCGCG
>JAURFU010000018.1 GCA_030834165.1 Verrucomicrobiota bacterium | reverse complement strand
CGAGTCCGTCATCGAAGAATTCAAGCACAAGAAGTACAAGTCCGACATCGAGGACTCCGCCCTCACCGCCGACGACCAGCAGGAGCTCGTCAAGCGCTTCAAGGCCCTCGTCAAGGCCCGCACCGGCAAGGTCTTCCCGAACAGCCCGTGGGACCAGCTGCGTGGCGCCGCCGGCGCCGTCTTCTCCTCCTGGATGAACGACCGCGCGATCGTCTATCGCCGCAAGTACAACATCCCCGCCGAGTGGGGCACCGCCGTCAACGTCCAGGCCATGGTGTTCGGCAACACCGGCGACAAGTCCGGTTCCGGCGTCGCCTTCACCCGTAACCCCGCCAACGGCGTGGACGAATTCTACGGCGAATTCCTCGTCAACGCCCAGGGCGAAGACGTCGTCGCCGGCGTCCGCACCCCGGAGCCGGTCAGCAAGCTCAAGGCCGTGATGCCCCAGAGCTTCGCCCAGCTCATGAAGGTCCGCCAGACCCTCGAGAAGCACTTCAAGGACGTCCAGGACATCGAGTTCACCGTCCAGGAAGGTAAGCTCTACATGCTCCAGACGCGTAACGGCAAGCGCACCGCCGCCGCCGCCCTGAAGTTCGCCGCCGACATGGTGAAGGAAAAGCTCATCGACTGGGAAACCGCCATCATGCGCAACCCGGCCGACCAGCTCGAACAGCTCCTCGCCCCGATCTTCGACCTCGCTGAAGTCAAGAAGGCCAAGGCCATCGCCACCGGTCTCCCGGCCGGACCCGGCGCCGCCACCGGCAAGATCTACTTCAACGCCGAGCGCGCCGTCGTCGCCGCCGAGAAGGGCGAGAAGGTCCTCCTCGTCCGCGTCGAGACCTCCCCGGAAGATCTCCGTGGCATGATCGCCGCCGAAGGCATCCTCACCGCTCGCGGTGGCGTGTCCTCGCACGCCGCTCTCGTCGCCCGCCAGATGGGCAAGGTCTGCGTCTGCGGCGCCGCCGCCGTCCAGATCGACTACGACAAGAAGACGACGACCATCGCCGGCCACACCTTCAAGGAAGGCGACTACCTCTCCATCGACGGCACGGCCGGCACGGTCTACGCCGGCCAGATCAAGACCGCGCCTTCGGAAATCGTCGCCGGCCTGCTCAACAACGACAAGGCCGCGCAGAAGACCGAGAAGTACAAGAACTACGTGCAGCTGATGAAGTGGTGCTCGCAGGCCACCCGCCTGCAGGTCCGCACCAACGCCGACAATCCTGAGCAGACCGCCCAGGCCCTCGCGAATTCGGCGCAGAAGGCGTCGGCCTGTGCCGTACCGAGCACATGTTCTTCGAAGGCGACCGCATCGACGCCGTCCGCGAGATGATCCTCGCCGAGACCGTCGAAGGCCGCAAGAAGGCCCTCGCGAAGATCCTGCCCTACCAGCGCGCGGACTTCACCGGCATCTTCAAGGCCCTCAACGGCCTGCCCGCCACGATCCGCCTCCTCGACCCGCCCCTCCACGAGTTCGTGCCGCACGACGAAAAGTCCCAGGCCGCCCTCGCCAAGAAGCTCGGCATCAAGAAGGAGAAGGTCATCGCCCGCGTCGCCGCCCTGCACGAGTTCAACCCGATGCTCGGTCACCGCGGCTGCCGTCTCGGCATCGCCTACCCGGAGATCACCGAGACCCAGGCCCGTGCCATCTTCGAAGCCGCCGCGGCGGTCCAGAAGAAGGGCATCAAGGTGAAGCCGGAAGTCATGGTGCCGCTCGTCGGCTTCAAGCGTGAGCTCGACCTCCAGGTCGAAGTCATCCACCGCGTCGCCGCCGAAGTGCAGAAGGAACAGAAGGTCAAGATCGCCTACTCCGTGGGCACGATGATCGAAGTCCCCCGCGGCGCCCTCACGGCCGACGAGATCGCCCACACCGCCGAGTTCTTCAGCTTCGGCACGAACGACCTCACCCAGACCGCCCTCGGCGTCAGCCGCGACGACATGGGCAACTTCCTCGGCGCCTACACCGAGAACGAGATCTTCAAGAAGAACCCGTTCGCCACGCTCGACCAGACCGGCGTCGGCCAGCTCGTCCAGATCGCCATCGAGAAGGGCCGCAAGACCCGTCCCGACATCAAGCTCGGCATCTGCGGCGAACACGGCGGCGAACCCGAGTCCGTCAAGTTCTGCCACCGCGTGGGCCTGTCCTACGTCTCCTGCTCGCCTTACCGCGTGCCGGTCGCCCGCCTCGCCGCCGCCCAGGCCGCGATCGAGGAGAAGCGCGCCGCCAAGAAGTAAGCCTGCCCGTCAGGAACAAGCAAAGGGGCGCACCGCACGGTGCGCCCCTTTTTTGCGCCGCGGCGGAGACCGCGCGGGCGGCTCAGCCGCCCGTGGCCTTGGTCACGAGGTAAAGGCAGCCGAAGAGCGCCGCCGCCAGGGCGACGTAGAGCCAGAAAGGCTTCCAGCTGCCCGGACGTCCGCCGCGGGAAGGACGGAAGGAACGACGGAGACGGCGGCCGCGCGAGCTGACGCGCTGGACGGTGACGTTCGGGAAATCCTGGCCGGCGACTTCCTCGACCGTGCCGTAGGCGTAGCCGAGGCGGATCAGTTCGGCGAAGGCGCGGGACTTGCGGGCCGGCGAGAGACGGTCGAAACCATTGCACTCACGGCCGACGATGAGCCGCTCGAGGCCGAGCATGGCGTCTTCGGAAGGACGGGCGGAGGAATGGTTCTCGGAAGTGCTCACCGGTCGTTGTCTAAGCCGTTTTATCAGTCCGCTAAGTCCTTGCGACAAGACGATATTCGGATTACCTCCGCAATATAATCAGCCCGCCCCGCTGACGAATAATGCCCAACTCCGCCACCAGCCGCGAACTTCCCGTCGCCCTCAGCATCGCCGGTTCCGACAGCGGCGCCGGCGCCGGCGTCCAGGCCGACCTGCTCACGTTCGCCTCGCAGGGCGTGTTCGGCACGACCGCGATCACGTGCCTCACCGCGCAGAATCCGCGCGGCGTCTCGGGCGTGCAGGCGAGCCCCGCGGCGTTCGTCACCGAGCAATGCGCGCAGGTCGCGGCGCACTTCCGTCCGAAGGCGCTCAAGACCGGCATGCTGCTCAACGCCGAGATCGTCCTCGCCGTCGCCGGCTTCATCAAGGCCTCGGGGATCCCCGCCGTCGTCGATCCCGTGATGGTCGCCTCCAGCGGCGCGACGCTGCTCGCGCCGGACGCCGTCGCGGCCGTGCGCACGCGGCTCATCCCGCTCGCCGCGCTCGTCACGCCCAACCTCGACGAGGCCACCATCCTGCTCGGACGGCGATCCGCCGGCGGCGTCGACGAGGCGCTCGAACTCGCCAAGGCCTACGGCGTGCCGTTCCTGCTGAAGGGCGGACATGCCGAAGGCGACGACCTCACCGACTGCCTCGCCTGGCCGACCGGCGAGACCAAGACCTTCCACGCCCGACGCGCGCCGAACGTGGATACCCATGGCAGCGGCTGCACGCTTTCGGCGGCCATCACCGCCCAGCTCGCCAAGGGCAAGAACCTCTCGGAAGCCGTGACGATCGCGCACGCGTACCTCCAAGGGGCGATCCATGGGCCGTTGCAGGTCGCAGGGCTTAATTGTATCAGGCATCTCTGAAACAGGGCCACAAAAGGGCTAGGGCCAGGGCTAGGGTTAGGGCTAGGCCGAATTTAGGGTTAAGGACTGTTTTAGGAGGGAAAAAGAGGTTAAATGGTCCTTATTTGCCTAAAATTAAGCAAAAATTGCCTAACCCTAGCCCTGGCCCTAATCGGCTCTATTTTAGGCCCACTTATTCACACTTGCCCCTGCCCGCCGGCGACCTTTTCTAACCCATTCCCTGCAGGCGCGACCTGCCCCCTATGACCATGCCCAAAAAGAACGCCGCCCAGAAATCCACCGCCTCCGCCCCCTCGGCCGTCTCGGCCAAGACCGGCGTCAAGATGCGCGGTTGCGACGTCATGGTCCGCTGCCTCGAGAACCTCGGCGTCGACACCATCTTCGCCTACCCCGGCGGCGCCTCCATGGAGCTCCACCAGGGCCTCACCCGCTCCAAGAAGATCCGCACGATCCTGCCGCGCCACGAACAGGGCGGCGCCTTCATGGCGCACGGCTACGCGCGCTCGACCGGCAAGCCCGGCGTGTGCATGGCCACCTCCGGTCCCGGCGCGACGAACCTCGTCACCGCGATCGCCGACGCGCACATGGACAGCATCCCGCTGATCTGCATCACCGGCCAGGTCTACCAGCAGTTCATCGGCCGCGCCGCGTTCCAGGAAACCGACTTCTACGGCATGACCCTGCCGATCGTGAAGCACTCCTTCCTCGTCCTCGATTACAACGAGCTGCCGAGCATCATGTACAAGGCCTTCAAGATCGCCACGAGCGGCCGGCCCGGCCCCGTGGTCATCGACATCCCGAAGGACATCCAGCAGCACGAGTGGGTCCCGGTCTTCCCGAAGACCCCCGACGACGTCTCCATCCCCGGCCTGCCGACGCCGCCGAAGGCCTCCGACGCCGAGCTCGAGAAGGTCCTGCGCCTCATCGAGGGCTCCAAGCAGCCCGCCATCTACATCGGCGGCGGCATCCTTTCCGGCGACGCCCACAAGGAGCTCCGCGCCTTCGCCGAAGCCACCGGCATCCCCGTGGCCTCCACGCTGATGGGCCTGGGCGCCTTCCCCTGCGACCATCCGCAGTCCCTCTACTGGTACGGCATGCACGGCACCGTCGCCGGCAACTGGGCCGTCTGCAAGAGCGACCTCCTCATCACGATGGGCGCCCGCTTCGACGACCGCATCACCGGCGCCGTCGAGAAGTTCGCGCCGGACGCCACGATCGTCCACATCGACATCGACCGCTCCGAGCACCAGAAGAACAAGTTCGCCCACCACCCGATCCATTCGGACATCAAGCACGCGCTCGGCCGCCTCACGACGCTCGCGAAGAAGGGCTTCAAGAAGCCTGACCTCAGGAAGTGGTATGAGACCATCAACGGCTGGAAGAAGGAGCACCCGTATCCCTTCAGCTACGAGCGCAAGACGAAGCACATCCTCCCTCAGGAAGCCGTCCAGGTGCTCTTCGAAGAGTCCAAGGGCAAGGCCATCATCTCCACGGGCGTCGGTCAGCACCAGATGTGGGCCCCGCAGTATTACCACTTCAGCGAACCCCGCCGCTTCGTCAGCTCGCTCGGCGCCGGCACGATGGGCTTCGGCCTCCCGGCCGCCATCGGCGCCAAGGTCGCCCACCCGGACAAGCAGGTCATCGACATCGACGGCGACGGCTCGTTCCTGATGAACATCCAGGAGCTGGCGTGCATGAAGATCGAGAAGATCAACGCCAAGGTCCTCCTCCTCAACAACCAGCACCTGGGCATGGTGGTGCAGTGGGAAGACCGCTTCTACGCCGGCACCCGCGGCCACACCATCCTCGGCGACGCCAAGAACATCGGCTCCCCGGACAACCCGGCCGGCCTCTACCCTGACTTCGTCAAGATCGCCAACGGCTTCGGCATCAAGGCCCGCCAGGTGATGAAGCGCGAGGAACTCCGCGAGGCCATGCGCGAGATGCTCGACCACGACGGACCTTACCTCCTCGACGTCGTCGTGCCCTACACCGAGCACGTGCTGCCCTTCATCCCGCAGAAGAAGTCGGCGATGGAGATCCTGACGAAGTAATCGCGCAGCGATTACTTCGAGGGGGCACGTGGGCAAGGGGACACGGGGACAAGGGGGAACAAGTGAACAGGGGCGCGTCAGCGCCCCTGCTGCTTTTCGGCGTAATGCATCGGGTAGGGTCGGGACCGCGTCACGACATAGCTGTATCGAGGTAGGGGCAGCACCGCGTGCTGCCCTAGTTGCATTCATTCTCGGATGGCGGTTGCTGCCTCAGGTGGCGGGTGGCGGGCAGATGCGGGTAGGGATGCGATGACATCGCATCCGCATCCACACAGCCGGGTGACAGGTGACGGCCACCGGGGCATCAGCCATTCGGGAGTCGGCGGTTCGGCCGACGGCTACCGGAAGTCGGGATCAGGTAGGGTCGGCACTGCATGCCGACATAGCGGCAACGGACACTAGGTCAGCACGCAGTGCTGACCCTACCCATTGAACCCTTGCCCACGTGCCCCCTCGTCGCGGCTCTGCCGCGACGATCAGTGCCCCGCCAGCCAGCGCTCGGCTTCGATCGCGGCGCGGCAACCCATGCCGGCGGCGGTGATGGCCTGGCGATAGACGTGGTCGGCGCAGTCGCCCGCGACGAAGACGCCCGGGACGCGCGTGCTGACGGTGTTGGCGCCGGCGACGAAATAACCGCCTTCGTCGACCTCGAGGGCCGGCGTGAAGGCCTGCGAATTGGGCACGTGGCCGATGGCGACGAAGACGCACTTCACCGCGAGGTCGCGTTCGGCGCCGGACTTCTCGGTGACGCGGAGCGTGTGGACCTTGGCGTCGCCGAGGATCTCCTTCGGGGTAACGTTGAGGACGAGCTCGATCTTGGAGTGGGCCTTGACGCGCTGCACCATGATGTCGGAGGCGCGGAAGGCGTCGCGACGATGCACGAGGTAGACCTTGGAGGCGAAGCGGGTGAGGAAGAGGGCTTCTTCGCAGGCGGAGTCGCCGCCGCCGACGACGGCCACGGGGACGTCGCGGTAGAAGGCGCCGTCGCAGGTCGCGCAGGTGGTGACGCCGTTGCCGCCGTAGTAGTGCTTCTCGCCGGGGATGCCGAGGAGACGCGGCGAGGCGCCGGTGGCGATGATCACGGCCTTGGCCTCATAGGTGGCTTCGCCTCCCTTGAGCTTCTTGACCGGGCCGGAGAAGTCGACGGAGTCGATGCGGTCCCAGGCGAACTTGGCGCCGAAGCGTTCGGCCTGGCCCTTCATGTTCGTGATGAGCTCGTTGCCGTCGACGCCGTGGACGAAGCCAGGGAAGTTCTCGACCTCGGAGGTCGTGGTCAGCTGGCCGCCGGGCTGGCCGCCTTCGAGGACCAGGGGAGCGAGGCCCGCGCGGGCGGCGTAGATCGCGGCGGTCAGGCCGGCGCAACCGGTGCCGAGGATAAGGACGTTTTCAGCCATGGGTACGTCCCATCTTGACGGCGGGAGGATGGCCGCAAGGCCGAAAACCCGATGTGAACAACCCGAGACAAGGCTTGCCCCGGGGGGCGGGGTCGGAGTTTGCTACCTCTCGCTCCCGGACCCATGTTTCTCAGCATCCTCAAGCTCTTCGCCGGCAGCCACCACCGGAAGTTCCTCCGCAAGTGCGCTCCCCTCGTCAAGCGGATCAACGTCCTCGAAACCGAGTACCAGAAACTGTCCGACGACGCCCTCCGCGCCAAGACCGCCGAGTTCAAGGCCCGTCATGCCAAGGGCGAGTCCCTCGACGCCCTCCTCCCCGAGGCCTTCGCCGTCGTCAAGAACGCCGCCCGCCGCCTCTGCGGCTCCACCGCCGTCGTCTGCGACCATGAGCAGAGCTGGGACATGGTGCATTTCGACGTCCAGCTCATCGGCGGCATCGCCCTCCACCAGAACAAGATCGCCGAGATGGCGACCGGCGAAGGCAAGACCCTCGTCGCCACCCTGCCCCTCTACCTCAACGCGCTGACCGGCCGGAACTGCCAGCTCGTCACCGTCAACGACTACCTCGCCCGCCGCGACTCCGAGTGGATGGGCCACCTGTACCGCTGGCTCGGCCTCACGGTCGGCTGCATCCAGAACCAGATGCCCAGCGAGGACCGCAAGCTCGCCTACGGCTGCGACATCACCTACGGCACCGCTTCCGAGTTCGGCTTCGACTACCTGCGCGACAACGGCATGGCCCTGTCGCCCGAGGAACAGGTCCAGCGCGACCACTACTTCTGCATCGTCGACGAGATCGACTCCATCCTGGTCGACGAAGCCCGCACCCCGCTGATCATCTCCGGACCCGTCGCCGAAGAGCGCGAGCCCGCCTTCCCGCGCCTCCGCCAGCCGGTCGCCGGCCTGGTCGAACTCCAGATCCGCCTCGTCACCCGCCTGATGAACGAGGTCCGCGACGAGCTCGAGAAGCTCGGCGAGGACAAGGAGCCGTCCGCCGATTCCCTCGACAAGCTCTGGCTCGCCGCCCACGGCATGCCGCGCAACCGCGTCTTCCTCCGCCTGATGGAGAACGGCAAGTGGCGCAAGGCCCTCGAGAAGCACGAAGGCGTGCTCGCCTCCGAGATCGAGAAGGACCGCCGCTTCCACCTCAAGGAACGCCTCTACTTCTCCGTCAGCGAACGTCAGCATGAGTCCGACCTCACCCAGCTCGGCCGCGACACCCTCCGCCCCGGCGAGCCCGACGCGTTCGTGCTCCCCGACCTGCCGAGCCGCTACGTCGAGCTCGACAACGACGAGTCCCTCACGCCCGAGCGCCGCGCCGAACTCCGGGCCGAAGCCGAGGCCGCCTACGCGCAGGTCTCCGAGGACATCCACGCCATCGGCCAGCTGCTCAAGGCCTACACCCTCTACGAGAAGGACAAGCAGTACGTCGTCCACGAGGGCAAGGTGAAGATCGTCGACGAGAACACCGGCCGCATCATGGAAGGCCGCCGCTGGTCCGACGGCCTCCACCAGGCCGTCGAAGCCAAGGAAGGCGTCGCGCTCGAGAAGGAGAACAAGACCTACGCGACGGTCACCATCCAGAACTACTTCCGCATGTACCAGAAGCTCGCGGGCATGACCGGCACCGCCGAGACCGAGGCTTCCGAGTTCCACGACATCTACCGCCTGACGGTCGTCGCCATCCCGACGCACCGCCCGTGCATCCGCGCCGACGACAACGACATCGTCTTCAAGACCCGCAAGGAGAAGTACCAGTTCTCCATCAAGGAGATCGCCGAAGCCCACAAGCGCGGCCAGCCCGTGCTCGTCGGCACCGCCTCCGTCGAAGCCTCCGAGACCCTCGGCCGCATGCTCGCGATGGCCAAGGTGCCCCACAAGATCCTCAACGCCAAGCACCACGAATCCGAGGCCGACATCATCTCGATGGCCGGCCAGCACGGCGCGGTGACGATCGCCACCAACATGGCCGGCCGCGGCACCGACATCAAGCTGGGCGAAGGCGTCCGCGAGCTCGGCGGCCTCTACGTCCTCGCGACCGAGCGCCACGAATCCCGCCGCGTCGACCGCCAGCTGCGCGGCCGCTGCTCGCGCCAGGGCGACCCCGGCCGTTCCCGCTTCCTGGTCTCCCTCGAGGACGACCTGATGCGCCTGTTCTCCAACGCGGGCATCATCTCCTCCCTGCTGGAGAAGTCCTTCAAGGAAGGCGAGCCGCTCGAGCACCCGCTCCTCAACCGTTCCATCGGCACCGCGCAGAAGCGCGTCGAAGGCCAGAACTACTCGATGCGCAAGCGCCTGCTCCAGTACGACGACGTGCTGAACCAGCAGCGCCAGATCGTCTACGGCCTGCGCAACCGCGCCCTGAAGGCCGAGGACAGCCGCGCGACGATCATGGACATCGTCGAGGAGGAGATCGACGAACGCCTCGCGATGGTCTTCCCCGAGGCCGGAGGCGAGGCCGACCGCCGCGCCGCCGAGGCCTTCGTCTACTGGTACGTGACGACCTTCCACATGCGCCTCGACCTCGGGGACATCCTCGCGCGCACGCGCACGCAGGTCCTGCTGCTGGCCACCGACCGCGTCCGCGCCCTGCAGTCCGGCCGCGAGCAGCACGAGTCGCCGGAGATCCTCCAATACCTCGAACGCAGCGTGCTCCTGCGCGCCATCGACCGCAACTGGCAGAACCACCTCACCGAGATGGAAGACCTCCGCCGCGGCGTCGGCCTGCGCAGCTACGCGCAGAAGGATCCGCTCAACGAATACAAGGCCGAGGCCTTCAAGGCCTTCGAACGCCTGATGCAGCAGCTCCGCACCGACGCGTGCTCCGGCCTCTTCCGCACCGCGACCTCGATGGAGGCGCTCGAGACCCTCATGCGCCGCGCCCAAGGCCAGGCCATGGCGACCGGCCCCGCCGAGCCCGGCACCGGCCCGGCCACCGAGTCCACGCCCGCCGCCGCGCCCAAGCAGGAGCCTTTCCGCCGCCTCACCCCGAAGATCGGCCGCAACGCCGTCGTCCGCATCCGTAAGGGTCCCGAGACCCAGGACCTGAAGTGGAAGAAGGCCGAAGCGCTCGTCCGCGACGAGGGCTGGGAAGTCGCCGAAGTGCTCTCGGAATGACGGAGACGGCCGCGAGCAGCCCGGGATCCGGCCGGCTCGCCTGGCTCGGGACGTCGCTGACGGCGCTCCTGCTCTTCCTTTCGTTCGGACCGGTCGGCCATCCCTTCTGGGCGTTCATCGCGCTCGTGCCCGCCGCGGTCGCGGCCGCGTCCAAGCCGGACTGGCGCGCGTGGCGTCGCGCCTCGTTCGCGCTGAGCTGGGCGCTCTGGATCGCCCTGCTCGTCTGGCTGCGCCACGTCTACCCGCCGCTCGGCTGGCTGGGCCTGGTGCTGCTCACGGCCTATTGCGCGCTCTACCTCGCCGGCTGGCTCGGCCTGCTCCGCTGGATCTTCCCGGCCTGCGCCGGCGCCGGCCTGCCCGCCCGCCTGCTCGCGATCTCCGGCCTCGCCGGCGCGTGGGGCCTGCTCGAGTGGACGCGTTCGACGATCCTCTCGGGCTTCGGCTGGCTGCCGCTCTCGGCTTCGCAGGCCGGCAATCCGGTGATGCTCAGCCTGTGCGCGTGGATCGGTCCGATCGGCCTGTCGATCGCGCTGGTGCTCTTCAACCTCGGCTTCGCCCGCTGGATCGTCCGGCTCATCGAATCCTACCGCGAAGACGCGCGCCTCGCGCCCGTCGGGCCCGCCGGCTGGCTGCGACGCCTCACGCCCGAGCTCTACGTCGGCCTGCTGCCCATCGCCGGCGGCTTCGTCGCCCTGCTCGCCGCCAACGCCGCCAAGGCCACGCTCCCGCACGTCACCGTCGCCCCCGCGGTGGTGCAGACGGATTTCGACCCCAACGCCAAATGGGACGGCGCGCGCCTGCAGGAACACCTGCGCCTCGTGGAGACGATGACCATCGACGTCGCGGGCGCCCGCGCGGCGGACTTCGTCCTCTGGCCCGAGGCGGCCCTGCCGCTGACGTTGGAAAGCGAGGCCTACGTCGACCGGCTCAAGGCGCTCTCGGCGGTCACCGACACCCCGCTCGTCATCGGCGCCATCGACCGACGCGGCGCGGGCTACGGCAACGCGGTCGCGGTGGTGACGAGCGAAGGCGTGCGCAAGCCCGCCTACGCGAAGCGTCACCTCGTGCCCTTCGGCGAATACGTGCCGCTCGCCGACTTCCTCCCCCTCCGCAAGGTCGTGCCGATCGAGACCGACTGCGTGGCCGGCACCGGCCCGGCCCTGCTCCCGCTCTCTACGCGCCAGGGCCGCACCTTCATGGCCGGCGCCTTGGTGTGCTACGAAGACGTCTTCCCGGAGCTCGCCCGCGAACACGCCCTCGCCGGCGCCGACGTGCTCATCGTGGTGACCAACGACGCCTGGTATGGCCGCGAAGCCGGAGCCTACCAGCACGCCGCCCATTCCGTCCTCCTGGCCGCCGCCACGGGGCTGCCCGTGATCCGTTGCGGCAACGCCGGCTGGAGCGGCTCCATCGACCCCCTCGGCCGCGCCTTCCCCGTCCTCGAGCAAGGCAGCGTCTATTTCCGGGGCGCCCGGCTGGCCGCGCCGGTCCGGATCCCACGGGACCGCCAGCCGGACACCTTCTGGGTGCGGCATGGCGACTGGGCCGTCGGCCTGGGCGGCCTCTGCTTCGCCCTGGCCTACCTCTGGCGACGCCGCCGGCAGGCCTGAGCCAGAAATCCGCAGGTCCTTGTCGACCTCCCGCGGATTCCGTCCAAATTAAGGTGACCCCGGCGCCACCCGCGCCCTTCGCCCACCGATGAAGCCCCTGCGCCTCCTCTTCGCCTGCCTCGGCCTCGCCTGCTCGCTCGCCGCGCAGGACCTCAAGAAGCCCAAGGTCGAATTCCCCGAGAGCGGCGTCGCGAACTACCGGCTGCGCATCAAGGCCATCCCCACGCTCGTCGTCCAGATCAACGGCGTGAACGTCCTCCTCGGCGTCGACACCGGCTGCCAGGGAGCGGCGGTGATCACGCCGCGCGCGGCGCAGCGTTGCGGCATCGGCGAGGCCTTCACGGTCCCCTCGATGGGCAACTCCGGACGCAAGGAGTCCACCTACGGGCTCGTCGAAAGCCTCCGCGCGGGCGAGGTCACCTGGCGCGACTTCCACGTGGCGATCATGCCGCTCGACGGCATGGAGCTCGACGGCCTGATGGGCGCCGACCTGCTCTTCGGCCAGCCCTTCTACATGGACCTGCGGAACAAGGTCATGATCCTCGGCAGGATCCCGGACACCTCCGCGGCCCACGAAGTCCCCATCTACAGCCGCGGCGGCCACTGCGGCGTCAACATCGAGGTCGAAGGCGTCAAGGTGCCGATGATCGTCGATTCCGGCGCCTCGAAGTCCTACATGAGCTCCCTGAAGTTCCGCGGCGAGACCGAGTTCCGCGGCTTCCTGCCCGTGGCCACCGTGCGCGGCACCTCGCTCACGCGCGTGCAGGTCTGCAGGATCAAGTCGCTGCGCATCGGCGGCGCCCCGCTGACGGGCGTCGAGTTCATCCGCGACGAGGAGCACAACCTGCTCGGCGACGACTTCCTGCGCGCCCACCCCATCGCGGTGGACATGGCCTCGCGACGCCTCTGGCTCTTCGAGCCTCAGGTCGCGGACAAGCCGGCGAAATAAGCCGCGGGCTCAGCGACGGCGACCGGACTTCTTGGAAGCCTTGCCGCCGCCTTCGGACTCGCCGCCCTCTTCGGCGGAGCCTTCTTCGGCCGCCTCCTCTTCGTCGTCCCAGCGGAGGTTCTTCTCCATGTCCTTGTCGACTTCCTCGACGTCGGGGAGGTCGGTGATGTCCTCGGCGGCCGCCTGGGCGCGCACGGGCTTGTCGTCGTCATCGTCGTCGCCCGGGACTTCGTGGCCCTGGGGGACGAACTCGAGGATGTCGGTGATCTCCTCGAAAGGATGGATGTCACGGCCTTCGATCATGGCTTGGTTGCGCAGTTCGCTGAGCTGCTCATCCACGTCCTCGACGGTGAGCTTCTGCTCGAGCTTGATCGTGTCGTTGATGAGCTTCACGCGCAGGCGCATGATGTGCTCGAGGAAGTCGACGTAGGCCCCCTTGTCGCCGTCCTTGATGTTCGGGAGGGCGAAGAGCGGCTCCTCGGAGTCGAGGATGTGCTCGGCCACGCGGACGAGGCGGACGGTCTGGTCCTTCTCGATGTCCTGAGGCTGGAAGGGCACGAAGGCGGCCTCGAGGATCTCGTTCGAGAGGCCGTACTCGCGGAGGGGATCCATCATGTCCAGGATCCACGGGAACTGGTAGGGATCGAGGATGCCGAGGCCGTCCGGCTCGTAATGCTTGGGATCGGAGTTCTCCTTCACCCACCAGTTGCCTTCCTTCTCCTTGAAACGGATGGTGCACCAGAGGAGCTTTGAGGTAGTCACAGCCATGGCAGGGTGGTTTGCCCAAGTCTGGGCGGGAGTCAAGAGGGGTCGGCGGCGGCCCCCAGATGGCGGGCTTCTCCGCTTTCCTTCCGGCCTTTCCTCCCTTATCTCCGGGGGCATGTCTTTCCTGTACGACAAGGTGATCGCGAAGGCCCTCTACAAGCTGGACCCCGAGACGGCCCACCAGGTCGGCCTCCGCGGCATGGGCCTGCTCGGCGCCATCGCCCCCCTCCGCTCCCTCATGGAGCGCTCGCTGACGCCCAAGGGCGGCCGACCGATCGAAGCCTTCGGCCTGAAGTTCCCCAACCACATCGGCCTCGCCGCCGGTTTCGACAAGGACGGCCTCGGCTGGCGCGGCGCGGCGGCCCTCGGTTTCGGCCACGTCGAAGTCGGCACGGTCACCCCGAAGGCTCAGGCGGGCAACGAGAAGCCCCGCGTCTTCCGCTACCCGGAGCTGAACGCCGTGGTGAACGCCTACGGCTTCCCGAACGCCGGCGCCCAGGCTCTGCATGACCGCCTGAGCAAGCAGCCCGGCCGCGGCCGGCGCGTCAGCCCGCTCGGCATCAACATCGGCAAGAACAAGGCCACCGCCAACGAGCAGGCCCACGAGGACTACCTCACCTGCTTCAAGCTCCTCGCCCCCCTCGCCGACTACGTCGTCGTCAACATCAGCAGCCCGAACACCACCGGCCTGCGCGCCCTCCAGGACCGCGCCCCGCTCGTGACGCTGCTCTCCGCGCTCGCGCAGGAGAACCGCTCCGTCGCCGGCGGCCCGGTGCCCCTGCTCCTCAAGATCTCCCCGGACCTCAATCCGAACCAGCTCGCCGACATCGTCAGCGTCGTCGGCGAATGCGGCTTCGCCGGCATCATCGCCACGAACACCACCGTCTCCCGCCCCGCGGGCACCGAAGCGTGCTCGCCCGGCCGCGGCGGCCTCAGCGGCGCCCCGCTCCTCGAACGCTCCCTGCAGGTCGTGCGCTTCCTCGCCAAGGAAGCCGACGGACGCATCCCGGTCGTCGCCTGCGGCGGCATCCTGTGCGCGAAGGACGCGGGCCGCTTCATGGACGAGGGCGCATGCCTCGTGCAGGTCTACTCCGGCCTCGTCTTCCGCGGGCCGGAACTCGCCCGCGAGGTCGCCGAAGGCCTCGCCTGGCGCCAGCGCGCCTGGGCCTGATTCACTTCGTCGGCGCGACGGGGATGTGCACTTCCGACTGCTTGAGGAAGAAGGGCACGAACGGGCTGTTCCAGTAGACCGCGTAAGGTTCGCCGGCGGCTTTCACGTCCGTGCGTTTCCCGAGCCAGGCACGCAGCTCGGCCAACGCCTCGTCGTAGTTCTCGCGGCTGTACGAACCGCGGATGCCGATGGCGGCGACGCGCCGTTCGGGGACCGACGAGAGCTTCACCTGCGGGGTCTCCGCGAGGTCGGCCCGTCGGGCGGACGCTTCGTCCAGGTAGAACACCATCGTGCCGGGCTTGATCCCGGCCTCGACCGGCGCGGTCATCGGGATCTTGTTCGCGTCGATGTAACGGAAGAGCTTCATGAAGAGCCCGTTGTCCGAGGCGAAATAATCCTTCGACGACTCCGAGCGCATCCAGCGGGCGGCCGGCAGGGTCTTGAGCTCGAGGTCGCCCGGGGCGGTGCGCGGGTAGGCTTCTTCCACGGCGAGGAGGTTGACGGAAAAGCCGACGAGGGCGAGGGCAACCCGGAGGAACGTCTTCATGGGCGGGAGCCTAGCAAAGCCGGGGACGTTTCCAACCTCCGAAATCACCGACCGACCTTGCCACGGGTCAGGGACGGCGTTACCTAGACGTCATGAGTGATTCGCCGGAAAAGACCACCTTCGCCTCCCGCCTGAGCCATAACTTCCTGACCGGCCTCTTCCTCCTCCTGCCGGTCGGTCTCACGCTCTACGTGGTGTCCGTGCTGCTCGACCTGATGGGCAAGTTCATCCAGCCGGCCGTGGAGCTCGGCTTCCGCTGGCTGTGGGCCAACGCGAACCAGCCGGCGCCCGACTTCACCCTCGGCCTCCCTCGCCAGCTGGTCGTCGTCAGCTCCGCCGTGGTGATGATCTGCGTCCTGATCGTGGTCGGCTACCTCTCGAAGCGCCTCTTCGGCAAGCTGCTCCATCGCTGGTTCGCCGCCTTGCTCGAGCGCATCCCCGGCCTCGGTTCCCTCTACGGCACGATCCGCCAGATGGTCGACGCCCTCAGCGGCCGCAACAAGGACACCTTCCGCCGCGTGGTGATGGTCGAGTTCCCTCGGCCCGGGATGTGGTCCATCGCCTTCGTCACCCACGAGCAGCCGACGGTCTTCAGCGAAGCCGTCGGCAAGCAGGTCGTGAACGTCTTCATCCCCGCCGCGCCCGCGCCGACCACCGGCGTCATCCTGCACGTCGCCCCCGAGGATGTCCGCGAGACCAAGCTGACGGTCGGCGAGGCCCTCGGCCTGCTGATGAGCTTCGGCTCCGTCGTCCCCAAGCCGGCCAGCAAGGAATAGGCCGGATGTCCGCGTCGAGCCTGCGTTGCCTGGTGCTGGGTCGCGACCCTTCCGGGGAGTCGCATTCCCTGCTCACGCTGCTCGAGCCCGCCGAGGGCCTCGTGCGGTGCCTGATCCGCACGCACCGCGGCAAGGGCACGACGCCGCCCGACCTCTTCGACGAAGGCGAAGTGAGCCTCGAACGCGCCAAGGACGGCGGCACGCGGTTCGCCCGCGACTACCGGCTGCTCACCCGCCGCGCCGGCCTCGCCCGCGACCACCGCACGCTCGAACGCGCCTGCCGCCTCGCGGCGATGCTGCGCAAGAACCCGCCTCCGCCCGAATCCGCCGAGGTCTGCTACCGCATCGCCCTCGAGACCTTCGACGCGATGGCCGCGCGCCCGCGCGCCGACTGCGCCTATTTCAAGAGCCTCTGGCTGATCCTCAAGGACGGCGGCTGGGGCGTGCACGAGCAGTGGTTCCAGCGACTCGGCGCCCGGCAGACCCAGGCGGCCGCGATCCTGGCGCAGCCCCTCGACGCGCAGACGACCGATGAGGAGGCCGTCGCGAAGCTGAGCGCCGACCTCGAGCGCTGGTCCGCCGGCGAGGCGCATTTCGTCCTGCCCTGATGCGCATCGACCTCAAGGCGAAGCGCGTCGAGCTGAGCGCGCAGGAGTTCGCGACGTTCCGCCCCGGTCCGGGCGCGGGCGCCGGCGGCGCCCCGTGGCGCGCCGAAGCGGGCCGCCAATGGCACGAGACGATGCGCAAGGTCGCCGAAGCCGAAGGCCGGGGCTGGCAGTTCGAGCGCGCCGTCGCCTGCGAGGTCGGCGCCCTCGGCTGGACGATCGCCATCACCGGCCGCGCCGACCAGTGGCGGGAGACGGAGGCCGAGGTGAGCATCCGCGAGATCAAGACGATCAGCCTGAAGCTGCCGCGCAAACCGGAATTCCTCCTCGGCCGCTACGCCCATCACTTCCTCCAGCTGGCCGCCTACTGCCACGCCGCCCGCCTGGGTTCCGGCGCGCGCGAGGTGAAAGGCGAACTGATCTTCGTCGACCCCGCCGACGGCACCCGCCAGGAAGTCGCCCTGCCCCGCTCCGCCGAGGCCGACCTGCTCGCCCAGGCCGAGACCCTCGCCGCGCACGCCGAGAACCGGCGCGCCAGCCATGCCCGCCTCCTCTGCCTGCCCGACCGGCTTCCCTTCAAGGAACCCCGTCCGGAATGGCTGCAATGCGGCGCCGACCTCGACCAGGCCGGCCTCGATTCGCCGACGCGCCTGCTCGTCGCGCCGACGGGCTTCGGCAAGACCTCCGCGGCCCTGCGCCACGGCCTCGGCCTGCTCCGCGGCGGACGGGCCGGGCGGCTGCTCTACCTCACCGGCAAGGGCACGGGCCAGTTCCAGGTGCTCTCGGAACTGCGCCGCCTCGCCCGCAGCCACGAGCTCCGCGCGGTGCTGCTGCGCCCGCGCGCCGAGCACGAGGTCGAAGGCATCCCCGACGACCCCGAGCAGATCCGCCGCAACTGGGCCAACGCGAAGATCGACCCGCAGCACCTGCTCGAGGAGGCCGCCGACCTCCGGCGCGTCCGCGAGATCGGCCGCCTCGCCGGCGTGCCGCCATGGGACATCACCAAGGCGATGCTCGCGCACGCGGACGTGGTGATCTGCGACTACAACTACGTCTTCTCGCCGCGCAACCGCGCCGCCCTCGAGACCGTCCCGGGCTGGGACATGGCCGACACGGTGCTCATCGTCGACGAAGCCCACAACCTGCCCGACCGCGCCGCGGAATGCCTCTCGCTGCGCGACGACGAACAGTCGGCCGCCGACTTCGCCTTCACGCTCGCCCGCTTCCGCGCGCCCGAGGCCTGGTGCCGGACCGCGGAGACGTGGGCCGATTTCCTGCGCCGTCTGCCGAAGGCCGACGCGCTCTCGCCGGACGACCGCCTCGAAGCCATGGCCATCGCCGAACGGATGTCCGTGCTCGCGGCCGAACATCCGTTCAACACCGACGACCTGCCCGACGCCGCGAAGCAGGCCGTGTGGAACGCCGCGTCGTGGTCCGACCGCCTCGAGGCCGCCGACCTCGGCTGGCTGCTCTGGTCGCCCCGCCCCGGCCTGCTGAGCCTCGACTGCCTCTCCGCCGCCAAGGCCACCGGCGAACGCCTGCGCGCCTTCGGCCATACGTTGCTGATGACCGCGACGCCCGGGCCGCGCGGCTCGCTCGCCGCGGACTGCGGCCTCGACCCCGACCATCTCGTGACCGTGCACGCCCTCGCGCCCTGGCGCCAGGGCGCCTACGCCGTCGCGATCGACGGGCGCGTCGACACGCGCCTGAAGACCCGCGACTCGCACCTCGCCCGGACCGCGGCCGCGCTGCTGCGGCTCTCGCAGGAAGGCGCGGTGGCGGCGTTCTTCCCTTCGTACAGATACGCCGAAGCCGCGGTGAAGGAAGTCCGGGACCTCGACCCCAAGGCCGACGTCGCCCTGCAGCCGCGCGGGCTCGGCCCCGACGGCACCGCCCGGTTCGTCGAAGACTCCCTGAACCGCCACACCATCCTCTGCCTCATCCTCGGCGGCTCGCTCGGCGAAGGCGTCGACATGCTCGGCGGGCGCATCCGCTCCGCCGTCGTGATCGGGCCGGCGCTGCCCGAGGTCAACGCCCTCCAGGAAGCCCGCCGCAGGATGTTCGTCGAGGCCGGCGCGGAGGACGCGTTCGCCCTGGCCTACGTCCGCCCGGGCATGCGCAAGGTCAACCAGGCGCTCGGCCGTCTCGTCCGCGCGCCCGGGCATGCGGCGCGCGTGCTCCTGCACTGCCGCCGCTTCGCCGACGAAGCCTATCGCGGGCTGCTCTCGACGGAATACGGCGACCCGCAGGTCCTCGCCGACGACGACGAATTCGTGCGCTGGGCGGCCCGCAGCTGATCAGACGCGGCCGATGACGCGGCTGGCCGGATAGCGGATCTTCTTCAGCGAGGCGTACTTATCCTCGGCGGAGCGATAGCCGACGGCGCAGGCGACGACGACTTCGTAACCGCTGCCCTTGAGGCCGAGGATCTCGGTGTAGGCGGCGGGGTCGATGCCTTCGAGCGCGCACGTGTCGACCGCGAGGGCCGCGGCGGCGCCCATGAGCTGGCCGAGGGCGATGTAGAGCTGGCGGGCGGCCCATTCCTTCTGGCCGGCGGCATCCTTGCCGTTCACCACGCCACCGATCATCATCTGTCGGTACGGTTCGAGCTTCGAGGCGTCGGCGTTACGCTCGGAGACCATCTGGTTGAAGAATTCGTTCACGTCCTTCTCGGTGACCTCGGTGCGACGGGCGAACACGACGAGGTGGGAGGCATCGGTGACCTGCGTCTGGTTCCAGGAGACCGGGCGGAGCTTGGCGCGGACGGCCGGGTCGGAAACGACGATGAACTTCCAGGGCTGGAGGCCGAACGAAGACGGCGTCAGGCGGAGGGACTCCTCGAGCGCGGCCCAGGTGGCGTCCGGGATCTTCCGGGTGTCGAAAGCCTTGGTGGCGTAGCGCCATTCGAGGGAGGCGAGGAGCTGGGCGGGAGTCAGGGCGGCGTTCATGGGAACGTCAGACAACCCCGCCCCGCCCGGTTGTCAAATCAGGCGGGGGAAAGCACGCCGCCGGAAAGCACGAGACGGCGGCCGGCGCGTTCCGCGAATTCGCGGCTGTGCGTGACCAGCACCAAGGCCGCGCCGCGGTCGGCGACGACGCCGAGCAGCAGGTCCATGATCTCGGCGCCCGTGCGCTCGTCGAGGTTGCCGGTCGGTTCGTCGGCCAGGATCACCGAGGGACGGTTGACCAGGGCGCGGGCGAGGGCGACACGCTGGCATTCGCCGCCGGAGAGCTTCGCGGGCAGGTGTTCGAGGCGCGCGCCGAGGCCGACCTGTCCGAGCAGCGCGCGGGCGGCGGCGGCGGCCGCGGCGGCGGGCGCGCCGGCGATGCGCGCGGCGAGCACGACGTTCTCGAGCGCGGTGAGCTCGGGCATCAGCTGGTAGTTCTGGAAGACGAAGCCCACGCCGCGGCCGAGCGAGGAGCGCGGCGCGACGAGGCCGTCGCCGGGCGAAAGGATGCGCACCTCGCCCGCATCGGGCTGATCGAGGCCTCCCAACTGCTGGAGGAGCGTCGTCTTGCCCGAGCCGGAGGAACCACGGATCGAGACGGATTCGCCGGCGAAGACCTCGAGCGAGACGTCCGTCAGGACCGGGAGAGGACCGGCCGGAGAGGCGAAGCTCTTCGCGAGACCGCGGGCCTGGAGGACGACGTCAGGCATCGCGCATGGCCTCCGAGGGTCTGCGACCGGCGGCCCAGAGCGCGGGCACGAGGCCGGCGACCGCCGTGGTCAGGAGGGTGAACGCCGCGGCGATGACGAAATCGGACGCGTCGTAATGAAGGGGCACCTTCGAGAACTGGTAGATGTTGGCGACCATGTCGCCGTCGCCGAAGAACGTGTTGATGGCGGACAGGATGCCGTCGCGGCAGGCGAGGATCGTCCACGTCAGCACGAAGCCGAGGAACGTGCCGAGCGCGCCGATGAGCAGGCCCTGCAGGCCGAAGAGCGCGACCACCTGCCAGCGCGCGGCGCCGAGCGAGGCGAGCACGCCGACCTCGCGGGAGCGGCGGATGACGGCCGAGAAGAGCGTGCTGCCGATCGAGAACGAGGCGACGAGCGTGATGATGAACATCAGGAAGAAGAGCATCGTCTTCTCGAAGCGGATCGCCTCGAGGAAATCCTTCTTGATGTCCTGCCACGGACGGAAGCGCAGGTCCGGACGAGCCGCGGCGAGGCGACCCGCCGTCGCGACGGCGTCCGCCGGATCCTGGAGGCGCAGCGTGAGGCCGTGGGCGCGCGGGCCGAGGTTCCAGAGCTCGCGGAAGCGGCGGAGCGGGATGAGCGCGGCGGCATTGTCGACCTCGGCGAAGCCGGTCTGGATGACCGCGGTGACCTCGAACTCCGCCGGCAGGGGCGCCTTGCCCTTCTCCGCGCGTTCGGCCATCGCCGGGGACCAGACCTCGATGCGGTCGCCGATGCGGACGCGGAGGGCGCGGGCGAGGCCGACGCCGAGGATGATGCGTCCGTCGTCGAGGTCGTCGAAACGACCGAAGTGGACGTAGCGGCGGGCGGGCTGGTCCGGATCGGTCGGATCGATGCCACGGACCTGCGCGATGCCGGAGAAATCACCCTGACGCGCGAGCGCCGGGCCTTGGGCGTAGAGGGCGGCGGAGGCGACTTCCGGGCGGGCGGTCAGCTGCTGCGCGAGCGCCTCAGGCTGCTCGAGCGTCGCGGCGCCGGTCACCTGGCAGTCGCCGAAGGATTCGCGGATGCGCAGGCGATGTTCCTCGCCGAAGCCGTTCATCACCGTCTGCACGACGAGCAACGAGGCCACGCCGAGGCCCACGCCGAGGATCGACACCGTCGCGAACGCCGGTAAGCGCTTACCGGGCGGGAAGAGCTGACGGAGGGCGAGATGGAGGAACCAGGGCAAGGGGAAAGGCTCAGGCCGGCGTCTCGGGCGCGAGCGTCGGGAACAGGATGACGTCGCGGATGTTGGCCGCGCCGGTCAGCAGGATCACCAGGCGGTCGATGCCGATGCCGAGGCCGCCCGCGGGGGGCATGCCGTGCTCGAGCGCGAGGAGGAAGTCCTCGTCGATCTTCTGGGTCTCGGCGCCGGCCTGGATCTCCAGCATCTTGCGTTGCACGCCGGGGTCGTTCTGCTCGGAGTAGGCCGGGGCGATCTCCTGGCCGTTGATGCAGAGCTCGAAGACGTCGATGGTCGAGTCGTCGCCGACGGTGACCTTGGCGAGCGGGCAGAGTTCCTTGGGGATGTGCGTGACGAAGGTCGGCTGGATGAGGCCGGGCTCGATGAGCTTGCCGAAGACCTCGTTGGTGACCTCGTAGTCTTCCCAGTCGGCGCGCGGCTCGTGGAGGCCGAGGGCCTTGCACGCGGCGATCTTCTCTTCCTTCGTGCGCGAGAACCACTGCGGGTCGCCCGTGCGCTCGAGGATGAGGTCCTTGTACTTCGCCTCGCGCCACTGGCCGCCGAGCTCGATCGCGACGCCGTCCGGGCGGACGACGGTGGTCGTGCCGAGGACTTCGGCGCAGACCTTCTGGATCATCGAGCGGACGAGCTCCATCATGCCGCGGTAGTCGGTGTACGCCTGGTAGGCCTCGAGCATCGTGAACTCAGGGCTGTGCTTCACGGACACGCCTTCGTTGCGGAAGACGCGGCCGATCTCGAAGACGCGGTCCATGCCGCCGACGAGGCAGCGCTTGAGGTGCAGCTCGAGGGCGATGCGCAGGTAGAAGTCGCAGTCGAGGGCGTTGGAGTGGGTCTCGAACGGACGGGCCGCGGCGCCGCCGGCGATGGCGTGCAGGGCCGGGGTCTCGACTTCGGTGAACTGGCGGCTCCAGAGGAAGCGGCGGATCGATTCGACGACGCGGCTGCGGACGAAGAGGCGGCGGCGGGACTCCTCGTTGACGACGAGGTCGAGGTAGCGCTGGCGGTAGATCTTCTCGGCGTCGGTCAGGCCGGCCCACTTCTCGGGCAGCGGGCGGAGGGACTTCGAGACCAGCTTGTATCCGGAGACGCGGACGGTGACCTCGCCGGTCTTGGTGCGGAAGAGCTTGCCGCGGACGCCGACGAAGTCGCCGGAGTCCACCATCTTCTTGAAATGGGTGTCGTAGGCGTCGCCCAAGGCGTCCCGGGTGAAGTAGGTCTGGATGATGCCGCCGCGGTCGAGCAGCTTGACGAAGCTGGCCTTGCCCATGACGCGCAGGGCGACGATACGGCCGGCGACGGAGACCTCGGGGCCTTCCTCGACGCCTTCGGGCAGGAGGGCCGGGCACTCGTTCGAGACATGGGCCTGGTCCCACTCGGCGCGGAAGGGGTCTTCGCCCGCGGCGCGGAGGAGGGCGAGCTTCTCTTTGCGGACCGCGTGGAGGTCGTGGGAGATGGCGTTGAGGTCGGGCTTTTCGCTCATGTGGGCTACCCGCAAGGGGTGTCTCCGGGAAGGCGGGGAGGCAAGGGCGAAAGGTTCGGCTTTCCGTGTTGCGGCGGGGGCTTTCCGGAGAATAACCGAGACCCATGAAGGCCTACCTCGACCTGCTTCGCCACGTCCGGCAGCACGGAGAAATCCGGGGCGATCGGACCGGCACGGGCACGATCGGGATCTTCGGGGCGCAGCTCCGCTTCGACCTCGCCGAAGGCTTCCCGCTGGTGACGACCAAGAAGGTCCACCTCAAGTCCATCACCCACGAGCTCCTCTGGTTCCTGTCGGGCAGCACCCAGAACGCCTGGCTCACCGAGCGCGGCGTCAGCATCTGGAACGAGTGGGCCACCGCCGAGCAGTGCGCCAAGTTCGGCCGCGGCGAAGGCGACCTCGGGCCCGTCTACGGCCACCAATGGCGCAACTTCGGCGCGACGAAGCAGCCCGACGGCACGTACGCGAACGACGGCGTGGACCAGGTCCGCCGCGTGGTCGAGGAGATCAGGCGCAACCCGTCCAGCCGCCGCCTGATCGTGTCCGGCTGGAATCCCGAGGAAGCCGACCAGGTCGCCCTGCCCCCCTGCCACACGCTCTTCCAGTTCTACGTCTCGACCGACGGACGCCTGAGCTGCCAGCTGTATCAGCGCAGCGCGGACCTCTTCCTCGGCGTGCCCTTCAACATCGCCAGCTACGCGATGCTCACGCACATGATCGCGCAGGTCACGGGCCTGAAACCGGGCCATTTCGTGCACACCTTCGGCGACGCGCACATCTATTCCAACCATGTGGAGCAGGTCGACCTGCAGCTCTCGCGCGAGACGCGTCCCCTGCCCCGCCTGGTGCTGAACCCCGAGGTGAAGGACCTCTTCGCGTTCAAGTTCGAGGACATCTCCGTCGAAGGCTACGACCCGCACCCGGCGATCAAGGCGCCCGTCGCCATCTGACGCCGTGGACCTCGGTCGCCCGCTCATCGCCATCGCGGCCGTCGCGCGCAATCGCGGCATCGGCCTGAACAACAAGCTCCCCTGGCGGATCCCGGAGGACTTCGCTTTCTTCAAGGCGACCACCATGGGCCAGGTGCTGCTCATGGGGCGCAAGACCTACGAATCCATCGGCCGCCCGCTGCCCGGACGCACCACCGTGGTCCTCAGCCGCTCGGGCTTCACCGCCCCCGGCGTGATCGTCGCCAAGGACTGGCGGGAGGCCGCCCTGGTCGAGCCGACCAAGACCCTCTTCCTCGCCGGCGGAGCCGCCCTCTACGAGGAAGCCCTGCCTTGGTGCGCCGAGCTGATCCTCACCCACGTGGCCATGGAGCCCGAGGCGGACGCCTTTTTCCCGGACTGGACGGGTCGGTTCGACGCTGGGGAAGTCATCGCTCAACACCCCACCTGTGAGATGCGCCGACACCGGCCGCTCTAAGGTATTGACTGATTTCGGTCATAATTAAGGGGTCTAGGGGTGCCGGGGTCTTATGCCCCCCATAAAGTGGCAAAAAAGGGCATTTAGGGGCGTTTTCTCCTTTCCAATACCCACCCCCGCCCTACCTTGCCACCCATGCCGGACGGCCTGTTTATTTTCTTCGCTGCCCTGACCCTCGGGGCGGCCCTTCTTCTGGTCCTCAGCCGCAACGCGGTGACCTCCGCCATGGGGATGATCCTGGCCCTGGTCGGGGTGGCCGCGGACTTCTTCCTCCTGGACGCCTACTTCCTCGGGGTGCTGCAGGTCCTCGTCTACGCCGGCGCCGTCATGGTGCTCTTCCTCTTCATCATCATGCTCCTCGACACCGAGGATCCGCAGGGGGCGTACCCGTGGAAGACCGCCGCGCTCGGCCTCGCCGTCTTCTTCCTCCTCGCCGCCTCCGTTCTTTGGCTCTTCCACTGGTCGGGCGCCGTCCCGACCGCCAAGGCCGGCGCCACGCCGCCGGAGCTCTCGGCGAACCCCGCCGAATTCGTCACCGCCGCCAAGGCGTTCGGACGGCTCCTCTACACCAAGTACCTGCTCCCGCTCGAACTCGCGGGCTTCCTGCTCCTGGTCGCCCTCGTCGGCGTCGTCTCCCTGAGCAAGGACAACCCCGAGAACAAAGCCTGAGCCCGCCGCCATGGAAAACACCGCCCTCGCGCATCACCTCCTCCTGGCCGGACTCCTGTTCGTGCTCGGACTCACCGGCGTCCTGATCCGCCGCAACCTGCTCGTCGTGTACATGTGCCTCGAGCTCATGCTCGCCGCCGCCACGCTGGCGCTCGTCGCCTTCTCGCGCTTCAACCGCACCATGGACGGCGCGGTCCTCGTCTTCTTCGTCATCACCGTCGCGGCCGCCGAGGTCGCCGTCGGCCTCGCGCTGATCGTCGCCCTGTTCCGCAAGCGCGGCACCGTGCGGTCCGACGCGCTCACCACCCTCCGCGACTAAGCCTTTCCCGATGCCTTCCGACCTTTCGTCCGTGGTCCACTGGATCCTGTTCCTGCCGCTGGGCGCCGCCGCGTTCTCCGCGCTGTTCCTGCGCCGGGCCGGCGGTTTCGCCGCCTGGTTCTCCACCGCCGCCGCCTTCGCCATCGCCGGCCTCTCGCTGTGGCTCCTCGGCCAAGGCGCCGATGTGCGCTGGCACGTCGAACTCGCCAAGTTCGGCGGCGTGAGCCTCGGCTTCGGCTACCTCCTCGACGCCCACGCGCGCCTGATGCTCTTCGTCGTCTCGTTCGTCGCCGCGTGGATCCACCTGTTCTCCGTCGGCTACATGCAGGAAGACGAGGCCCGCGGCCGTTTCTTCGGCGGCCTGTCGATCTTCATGTTCTCCATCCTGGGCATCGTCGTCGCCGACAACCTGCTCATGACGTTCGTCTTCTGGGAACTCGTGGGCTTCAGCTCCTACATGCTGATCGCGCACTACTTCGACAAGGACTTCGCCGCCGCCGCCTCGAAGAAGGCCTTCATCACGAACCGCGTCGGCGACCTCGGCTTCATCCTCGGCATCGCGATGTGCCTGTCGCTCTACGGCACGCTCGACTTCGCCGCGCTCAAGGACCACGCCGCCGCCGCCAAGACCATCCCCGTCGCCGTCGGCGCCCTGCTCATGTGCGGCTTCCTCGGGAAGTCCGCCCAGTTCCCCCTGCACGTCTGGCTGACGGACGCCATGGCCGGCCCGACGCCGGTCTCCGCGCTCATCCACGCCGCGACGATGGTGGCCGCGGGCGTCTACTTCATGGCCCGCGTGAGCTTCCTGCTCGCCCCTGAGGTCCTCCAGTTCATCGCCGTCTCCGGCGCCGGCATGGCCGCGCTCGCCGGCCTCTGCGCCCTCGCGCAGACGGACATCAAGAAGTCCCTCGCCTACTCGACCCTCGCGCACCTCGGCATCATGGGCTGCGCCCTCGGCCTCGGCCACCCGGAGCTCGCGCTCCTGCACATGGCCATGCACGCGTTCTTCAAGGCCACGCTGTTCCTCGGCGCCGGCTCCGTCATCCACGGCTGCCACCACGAGCAGGACATGCTCAAGATGGGCGGCCTGCTGAGGAAGATGCCGCTCACCGCCGCGGCCTTCCTCGCCGCCACGCTCTCGAACTGCGCCGCGCCCTTCCTCGCCGGCTGGTATTCCAAGGACGCCATCATCGAGGCGGCCTACCACGACGGTCACGTCGCGATCTTCGCGTTCCTGTCCCTCGCCGCGCTCGCGACCTGCCTCTACAGCGGCCGCATGATCCGCCTCGTCTTCCTCGGCGAAGCCAACTCCGAGGAAGCCGCGCACGCCCATGAGTCGCCTTGGACGATGACCCTGCCGCTCGTCGTGCTCGGCCTCGTCTACTCCGTCGCCGGCGGCTTCCTCGCCTCGACCCTGCTGCCCGCCGGTTCGCTGCAGCCGGTCAAGGGCGCGCTCGACGCGATCGCCTTCCACCTCACCGCCCCCTCGACGATCGTCGGCCTCCTCTCGCTTATCATCGGCTTCCTCGGCGCGCTGAAGTTCTACGGTAGCGTCCGCGGCGCCGACGCCCTCCAGGTCGTCTCGCCCCGCGCCTACCACCTCCTCGAGCACCGCTGGATGGACGGCCTGTACCGCTGGTACGTCGACGCCGTGCAGCGTCGCGTCGCCGAGTTCATCGCCTTCCTCGACCTCCTGCTGATCAACGGCCTGGCGGTGCGCTGGCTCGGCGCCGGCATCCCCTCCGTCCTCGGCTACCTGACCGGTCGTTCCTTCCACCGCGGCCAGGCGCGCGCCTACGCGCTCTGGATCGTCCTCGGTTCCCTCTTCCTGGCCTGGTTCCTCATCGCCCGCTGATTTCATGGACACTTTTCCCGCCACGCTCCTCGCGCTCGCCGTCACCGCCCCGGTCCTCGTCGGGCTGATCCTGCTCGCCGGCCGCGCCCTCCCGCGCAGCTTCGCGTCGGGCCTCGCCTTCGGCGGTTTCGCCCTCCCGGCCGTCCTCGCCCCCTGGCTGCTCGTCCTCTGGAGCGATCCGGCCACCGCCCCCCAGCAGTTCCGTTCCGTCGGCTTCTGGGGCTTCGGCTTCGCGCTCAACGGGCTCGGCGCGCCGCTCCTCGCGATGACCTCGCTCGTCGGCTTCGCCGCGGGCGTCAAGGCGCTCAACCAGGAGGTCGAAGGACGTAACACGTACCTCGGTCTGATCCTGTTCATGCTCGGCGGCACCCTCGGCGTGTTCGGCACGAACCATATCATGGGGTGCTATTTCTTCCACGAGTTCGCCCTGATCCCGACCTTCGTCCTCACGCTCTTCTGGGGCGGCGAAGGCCGTCGCCCGGCCGCCATGCAGATGGCGATCTACCTGACCGCCGGCGCCATGGCGTCCCTCGCAGGCATCCTCATCGCCGTCGACGTCGCCGGCGTGGAATACGGCGCGGCCACCTTCGAGAACGTCGCCTCGGCCCTCCAGGACGCGAAACACATCCCGGCCGCCGTCGGCGCCCTGGTGCTCTTCGGCCTCGGCACGCTCGCCTCGCTCTTTCCCTTGCACTCCTGGGCCGCGCCCGGCTACTCCGCCGCGCCCACCCCGGTCTCGATGCTGCACGCCGGCGCCCTCAAGAAGTTCGGCCTCTACGTCATCATCCTGCTGGGCCTGAGCAGCCTCGACATCACCGGCGGCTCGCTCGGCACGTGGTTCCTCTGGTTCGCGTTGGGCAACGTCCTCCTCGTCGGCCTCATCTGCCTCGCGCAGCGCGACCTCAAGCAGCTCCTGGCCTGGAGCTCCGTCGCGCACATGGGTCCGGTCTTCCTCGGGATCTGGGTCTGCGGCATGTCGGGCAAGGCCGACGGCCTCGACGCCGCCGCCTTCCTGATGGTCGCGCACGGCCTTTCCTGCGCCGCGCTCTTCCTGCTCGCCAACGCCGTGCGCGCCCGCGCCGGCACGTACCGCCTGGACGAACTCGGCGGCCTCGCCGCCCGCACGCCGGTGCTCGCCGCGTTCTTCGTCGCCGCGACCATGGCCTCCGTCGGCCTCCCCGGCTTCGGCAACTTCTGGGGCGAAGTCGGCGTCTTCCTCGCCCTGCGCGCCCAGCCCCTGTGGCTGCAGGCGGTCGTCGCCTCGACCGTCGTGATCTCGGCCGTCTACGCGCTCCGCGCCGTGGCCGCCACGTTCTTCGGCCCCGCCTCCGAAGCGCTCGAGAAGCGCTGGGCCGTGGCTCCCTTCGGCGACCTCGGCTGGGCCGAGCGAACCGCCGCCGCCGTGCTCCTCGGGGCTTCGCTGGCGATCGGCTTCGTGCCCTCGCTCGTGACCAAGTCCGTCAACCCCGTCGCCGCCGACGTCACGACCTTCTCCCAGCATAACGCCAAGGCGCCGGCCAAGCCCTCGGCCGCCGCTCCCGCCAAGGCCGCCCAACCCGCCCAGCGCTGATCTTCCCCGTCCGATGATTTCCTTCCTCGCCGCCGTCGATCCGGCCTTCAAGGCCTTGGCCCCCCGCTCGGCCGACTGGCTCTCCATCCTGCCCGAGATCGCCGTCGCCGGCCTCTCCCTGCTCTGCCTCCTGCAGGCGATGCTGCTCCCGAAGTCGCTCCGCGCGCTGATCCCCGTCACCGCCCGCACGGGACTCGCGCTCGTGCTGCTGATGTCGGTCGTCGCCGGTCCGTGGACCCAGCCCGCCGACGTCGAGTCGTTCGCCGGCCTGCTCCGCCAGAACCTGCCGACCGACGGCGTGCGCGCCGTCTTCCTGCTCTCGGCCCTGCTGACGAGCTTCCTCGCCGCGCGCTTCCTGCGCGATCGCGACGCCGCCGTCGCCGACTACCACCACGTGCTGCTGGTCGTGACCGCCGCGTTCATGCTCCTCGCGCAGGCCAACCACTTCGTGACGTTCTTCCTCGCGCTCGAGACGGCCGCCGTCGGCCTCTACGTGCTCGTGGGCTACCTGCGCCGCAGCGAAGCCTCGCTCGAAGCGGGCGTGAAGTATCTCGTGGCGGGCGGCCTCAGTTCCGCGTTGCTGCTGATGGGCATCGTGCTCGTCTACGGCGCCCTCGGCTCCGTCGCCGGCGTCACGGACTCGCTCAACTTCACCCAGATCGGCACGGTGCTGGCCGCCCAGGCCGCCGGCGGCGCGGTCTCCCCGCTCACCCTCGCGGGCGTCGCCCTCATCCTCGGCGGCGTGGCCTTCAAGCTCGGCGCGTTCCCCTTCCACGCGTGGATCCCCGACGTCTACCAGGGCGCCCCGACCCCGACCACCGCCTTCCTCGGCACGGCCTCCAAGGCCGCCGGCGCGTTCACGCTCCTCGTCCTCGCGACGGGTCCGTTCGCCCCGCTCGCCGTCAAGGTCGCCCCGCTGCTCGCCGTCGGCGCCGTGCTCACCCTGCTCGTCGGCAACCTCGGCGCGCTGGCCACGACCGACGTGAAGCGCACGCTCGCGCTCTCCGGCGTCTCGCACGCCGGCTTCATCCTCGCCGCCGTCACCGCCGCGCTCGTCCTCCCGGGCGTCACCGCGTTCGGCTACGACGCCGAGAACGTCGTCGTGCTCTACCTCCTCGCCTACGTCGTCGGCACCTTCCTCACCGCGCAGGCGCTCGTCGCCCTCCCGGCCCTCGAAGACCACCGCCGTCCGCAGCTCGCCCTCCGCGGCCTGCTGCGTCGCTCGCCGTTGCTCGGAGGCGCGCTCGGCTTCGGCATCGGTTCGCTCGCCGGCATCCCGCCCTCCGTGGGCTTCATCGCCAAGCTCCTCGTCCTCGCCCTGCTCGTGGCCGCCAAGCTCTGGTGGGTCCTCGGCGCCGCCCTCGTCGGCGTCGCGATCAGCATCCATTACTACTTCTCGATCCTGCGCGAGGCGGTCGTCCGCCCCACGGAGGACGACGAGGAACTGGCCCCGCTCGACCTGCCCCTGTCCACGCGCGCGCTCGTGTTCGTGCTCGCCGCGGCTTCGTTGCTCGGCGGCCTGTTCGTGCTCGCCGGCCGCTAACGCCCCTTCCCGCGTCCGCGCGGGTGGTGGCGTCGGTGCGCGGCGGACAACGCCGTCCGGTCGACCGACGTGTAGATCTGCGTCGTGGCGATGTCGGCGTGGCCGAGCATCTCCTGGATCGAACGCAGGTCGGCGCCGCCTTCCAGCAGGTGCGTCGCGAAGGCGTGGCGCAGCAGGTGCGGCTTGACGGGCACCGAGGCCCCGGCGCGGCGGGCGGCCTGTTTCACGCCGAGCCAGAAGGTCTTGCGGGAGATGGCCACGCCGCGGGCGCTGAGGAAGAGCGCGCTGCCGGTCTTGGGGCGCACGAGCTTGGGCCGGCCGGCCTTGAGGTAGGCCTGCAACGCGAGGAGCGCGGTCTCGCCGACGGGTACGATGCGGTCCTTCGAGCCTTTGCCGGTGACCCTCACGAGGGCGGACTCGGCGTCGACGGCCTGGATCTCCAGGCCGCAGAGCTCGGAGATGCGCAGGCCGGAGCCGTACATGAGCTCGAGCATCGCGCGGTCGCGGAGTCCCTGGGGCGTGCCGGTATCGGGCGCCGAGACCACCTTCGCGGCCTCCTCGGCGCTGATCATGCCGGGAAGCTTGCGGCGGAGCTTGGGACCGCGGGCAAGTTCGGTGAAGTCATCGCGTCGGAGCCCGCTGCGGACGAGATGGGCGGAGAAAGAACGGACCGCCGAGAGCCGGCGGGCCAGCGAGGCTGCCGCATGGCCCTTGCGGTCGAGGGCGCGCGTCCAGGAATCGACGTCGGCCAGCGATACCTCCGTCCAGTTCGTCCGGCCGGCCCGGCCGCAGTGGGCCGCGAAGCGGACGAGGTCCGACTCGTAGGCCTCGGTCGTCAGCTTCGCCGCGCCACGTTCGAGCGAGAGGTGCGCCAGGAAGGCGTCCACCGGCTCCCGGAGGTCGGGCGGCACCGTCTCGCGGCGGACTCGGGGCGGCTTCGGCATGCGTCATCAGTATTGCTCCGCCCGTCGGGGAGTCCATAAGGATTGAGCATGTCCAGCCAGCGTGAGCGCGCCATGAAGCCGACCGACCTCCGGGGGATCCTCCGGTACGTCCCGATGTTCCGCGACCACGTCTTCGTCATCGCGGTCGACGGCTCGATCGTGTCCCACGAGAACTTCGCGAACATCGTCACCGACATCGCGGTCCTCCGCAGCCTCTCCATCAAGGTCGTGCTCGTGCACGGCATCGGCCAGCAGCTCGTCGGCCTCGCCGGCGAGCACAACATCGCGCTCTCCGACATCCAAGGCGAAGGACCGACCGACGTCTCGACCATGTCGCTCGCGCGCGAGGCCTCGGCGCTCGTCTCGCAGTCCGTCCTCGAGAACCTCTCCCAGGCCGGCCTGCGCTGCGCCATCACCAACGCCGTCCGCTCGACCAAGATCGGCCGCCTCAAGGGCGTGGACCATCTCTACACCGGCAAGGTCGAGAAGGTCGACGCCGCGATCCTGAAGTCCATGCTCTCGCAGGACATCCTCCCGCTCGTCACCCCGATCGTGTGCGACCGCGAAGGACAGTCCCTGCGCGTCAACAGCGACCACCTCGCCATGGAGCTCGCGGTCGCCCTCGGCGCCTCGAAGCTCATCTACCTGACGCCCTTCAGCGGCCTCCAGGTGAACGGCGTCGTGCAGCTCAACCTCCCGGAGGACGACCTCAAGCGACTGCTCGCCGACAAGCACGCGAAGCTCGACCCGCGCATCCGCAGCAAGGCCGTGCAGGCCGCCAAGGCCCTCGACGAGGACGTCCCGCGCGCCCACATCCTCGACGGCCGCGTCTTCGGCTGCCTCCTCACCGAGATCTTCGACAAGGTCGGCCTCGGCACGATGGTGCACGCCAACGACTACGACCGCATCCGCCAGGCGAAGAAGAAGGACGCGCAGGCCCTCTACAACCTCGCCAAGCACGGCGCGAAGACCGACGCGCTCGTGGCGCGCACGCGCCAGCAGATCGAGCAGTCGTTCGCCGAATTCTACGTCTACGAGATCGACGACAGCATCATCGGCTGCGCCGCCCTCCGCCCCTACCCGGGCGGCAAGGTGATGGAGCTCGGGGCCGTCTACGTGCAGCCGTTCTACCACGGCCGCGGCGTCGGCAGCAAGCTGGTCGAATTCGCCAAGCGTCAGGCCAAGAAGCTCGGCGCCAAGAAGCTCGTCGCGCTGACCACCCAGACGCAGGGCTTCTTCCAGTCGGCCTGCGGCTTCGTGCCGGGCGCGGCGACCGACCTGCCGGCCGAACGCCGCAACTCGCTCAAGGCGAGCGGCCGCAACTCCCAGGTGCTGTCCTTCACGCTGAGCCGCCTCAGCGACTCGGTGCGCTGAGCCTTACTTCGCCGCGAAGAAGCCCCGCTGCTTCCCGCTGATCGGCAGGCCGAGCTTCTCCATCAGGAGCAGGAAGTCCTCCCAGACGGTCCGCTTGGCGGAAGCGCTGGGCGAGTGCAGGAGATAGTTCGGATGGAACGTCGCCAGCAACGGCACGCCGCCGAGGTCGAACCACCGGCCGCGCGCCTGCGTGATGGTCGGCGTGCGGCCGTGCAGGGCTTCGAAGGCCTGGGCGCCGAGCGCGACGACGACGCGCGGGGCGATCACGTCGATCTGCGCGCGGAGATACGGGAGGTTGAAGGCGAGCTCGCGCGCGGTCGGCGGACGCTTGCCATACCGGGTCGGGGGCTCGGGGCGCCAGACCATGACGGGCGCGAAATAACAGTCGGCCGGATCGATGGCCGCGGCGCCGAGGATCTTCTGCAGCAGCTCGCCGGACTCGCCCGCGAAGGCCTGGCCCGCCTCCATCTCGCCGAGGGTGGGCGCTTCGCCGACGAAGACGACCTTGGCGTCGAGGGAACCGTGGCCCAGCAACGGACGCTGCGGGACGACGAGATGCTTCCTGGTCTCGGCGCAGCCGTCGACGAGCTGACGAAGCGCCCGCATGCGCTCGGCCTTGGTGCCGGCGGCGAGGGTGAAGATCGGCGCATCCGGAATCGGCGTGGCCGGCGCGGCCGACGGAGCGACAGCAGGACGGACCGGAGCCGGCACCGGCGCGGGCTTGGCGGGCGCTGGAGCCGGGGGCGTCGGGGTACCGGCGAGGGCCTTCAAGGCGGCCAACGAGTCGGCCGTGATGCTGACGCGACGGACCCCCGCGGCCTTCTGCCGCTTGAGCTCCTCCAAGAGGATGTCCAAAGCCTCGGCGGGGTCGTCGATCACAGGGTGTTCAGGGATTGGAGGGCGCGGGCGAGGGTCAAATCCTTCTCAGTGACCTGGTCCCCCGCGTCGTGGGTGCAGAGCCGGAGGGTCACCTGATTCCAGACGTTATGGATTTCGGGATGGTGCCCCTGCTGTTCGGCGATGACTCCGGCCTGGTTGATGAAGGCCAAGGCGGCTTTGAAGTCCTTAAACTTATAGGCCTTCAACAACTTAGACCCTTCAAGCTGCCAACCCGGCAAACCAACCAGAGCCGCTTGGATCTGCTCGATAGACAAGGCGGCGCTCATGAAAACACCCTGTTTCGCCCGCTTTCCGGAGTCAACGCAGGGCTGAGCGAAGGCCCCTATTGTGAATAAACTTGCCGTAGCCCTGCTTAACCCCCTTATAAGCAGTCAGGTTTGTCTCGGAAAATAACCAAAGTAAGAGACAAGCCCCGCAGTAATCCGGTGAGTTGACGGTCGTTAAGACGGCAAATCGAAATCCGAAGGTCGGAAACGGGCAATGCGGCGTAAGTAAACCAAGCAAAACAAAAGATATGGAAAACAAACTGTTCGTGGGCAATCTGCCCTGGGCCGCTACCGAATCCGACATCCGCGCTCACTTCTCCCAGGCTGGCGAAGTGGTCTCCGTGGAAGTCATGATGGACAAGTTCACGGGTCGTCCTCGTGGCTTCGCCTTCGTGACCATGGGCAACGCCCAGCAGGCTCAGGATGCGATCGCTAAGACCGAAAACATCGACTTCATGGGTCGCCCCCTCAAGGTCAACGTCGCTCGTCCTCGTGAAGAGCGCCCGTCCTTCGGCGGTGACCGTCCGCGCTCCGGCGGCTTCGGCGGCGGCGAACGTCGCGGCGGCTTCGGCGGCGGCGACCGTGGTGGCTTCGGCGGCGGTTCTCGCGGCGGCTTCGGCGGCGGCGAACGTCGTGGTGGCTTCGGCGGTGGTCGCGGCGGCTTCGGCGGCGGCGATCGCGGCGGCTACTAATCCTCGGATTACACCTCCCACCAAGGGCGCCTTCCGGCGCCCTTTTTTGTGTCCGGATGCGAGCGGGCAATCCGCTTGTCCCCGAAGGCGGCCGACGGCTTAATCATGTTCGATGCCCCGCCCCGCCGCCTTGCTGCTGCTCGTCCTGATTTCGGTCGGCGGACTGCTGGCCTGGCGCTGGCTGCGCCCGGGAGACCTGCGGCTTTCCGTCGACCCGCGCAGTCGCGAAGTCGCGGTGATCGACGCCCGCGAAGCAGCCGGGCGACGTTGCGCGGACGGCGTCCTCCGGGCGCTCGCGGAGCTGACCGATCTGACCAGCCGCGAAGAGCTGCGCGCCCGCCTCGCCGAACTACGGACGACTAAGCCGGAGCGCATCGAGGTCGGCTTCGTGCCAGCGGGTCCGGCGGAAGCCCGACTGCCTTTGAGCCAACCGCCCGCAGACGGAAAAACCCTGCCCGGCCTGGCTCGCGCGCAGCTCGCCGCCCTGCCCCACGGCTATCTCGTCGCGCATACCGACGAGGTCGGCCCGCTGCTCGAGACCGCCGGACGCCGACGCTGGCTGGGCCGCGCGCTCGTCGAAGCCGGCCAGTCGGCCGAAAGCGCCACGATCGCCGTCGGCGAAAGCGACGACGGCTCCTTCCTCGTCGCGACGGTCGCGTTCGCCTATCGGACCGGCGACGAAGCCGAGGCCGCGCTCAGGCAGCTCACCGAACGCCGGGGCGACTTCGACGCGCTCGGCTTCGCCGCCCGTCCGGGCGCGGATCGCCTGACGCGTCAGACCAAGCTTCTCGTGGTCCGCTTCGACATCGAGACGGACCTCGTCCTGCGGGCCTTGGGCCGGCGCTGAGACTCAGGCCTTCTCAAGCGTGCCGTCGGCCTTGAGGCGACGGTAATAACAACCCGAACGCGCCTTGCCGTTCTCCTTGGTGTGACAGGCGCCCTGGCCCGCCGGGCGGACCTTGTAGAGGATCGAGTTCTGCTCGCAGTTGACGCGCACCTCGAGGAGCTCGAGGAAGTCGCCCGAGGTGAGGCCCTTGATCCAAAGTTCGTTGCGCGAAGTGCTCCAGAAAGTCGCTTTCTTCTCGCGGAGGGCGGTCTGCAGGGCCAGCTCGTTGGCATAGCCGAGGATGAGGACCTCGCCGGTGACGGCATCCTGGGCGACGGCCGGGATGACGTCGGCCTGACCCGAGGCGATTTTACGCAATTTCTTGAAATCCAGCCGGAGCACCTGGCCTTCTTCGAGTTCTTGGTCGGACATGTGTCCGTTTTGCAGGGGTTTGGCACCTCATTCAAGGCTGGAAACCCTTGCCGATTATGCCTTACGGATAAGCCTTATGTCGCTCAATCATTCCGCCGACCTTTCCCGCGCCGCCACCGAGGCCCGCGGCCTCGCCATGGACGCCGTGGCCGCCTGTCACTCCGGCCACCTCGGCCTTCCCCTCGGCGCCGCCGAGATCGGCTCCGTCCTGTACGGCCACTTCCTCCGCCACGACCCGGCCGCGCCCTCCTGGCTCAACCGCGACCGCTTCGTGCTCTCCGCCGGCCACGGCTCGATGTTCATCTACGGCTGGCTGCACCTCGCCGGCTTCGACCTCCCGCTCCAGGAGGTGAAGAACTTCCGCAAGCTCCACTCCAAGACCCCGGGCCACCCGGAATTCGGCGAGACCGTCGGCGTCGAAGCCACCACCGGCCCGCTCGGCCAGGGCATCGCGACCGCCGTCGGCATGGCGCTCGCCGAACGGCTCGCCAACGCGCGCTACGGCGACTCAGTGGTCGATCATCGCACCTACGTGTTCGCCGGAGACGGCTGCCTGATGGAAGGCATCAGCCATGAAGCGGCCTCGCTCGCCGGCCATCTCGGCCTGTCGCGCCTGATCGTCCTGTTCGACGACAACCACATCTGCATCGACGGGCCGACCGAACTGACCGTCGCCGACGACCAGCGCAAGCGGTTCGAAGCCTACGGCTGGGACACTTTTG
>JAURFU010000017.1 GCA_030834165.1 Verrucomicrobiota bacterium | reverse complement strand
TGATCATCTGCAAGACCGTCATCGGCAAGGGCATCGCCGAAGTCCAGGGCACCTCGAAGGGCCACGGCGAAGCCGGCGTGAAGTTCGTCGA
Source organism: Verrucomicrobiota bacterium (assembly GCA_030834165.1). Taxonomy (GTDB): domain Bacteria; phylum Verrucomicrobiota; class Verrucomicrobiia; order Opitutales; family UBA953; genus UBA953. Next base: position 37,405 of record JAURFU010000017.1, on the reverse strand, counting down.
CGCCTCCCGCAAGGCCCTCGGCCTCCCGGAAGAGAAGTTCTTCGTCTCCCCCGAGACCCGCGCCTTCTTCGCCGCCCGCAAGGTCCAGCAGGCCGCCGCGCACGCCGCCTGGCAGCAGACCTTCGCCGCTTGGTCCAAGGCCAACCCGGAGAAAGCCGCCATCCTCGCCAAGGCCCAGAAGGGCGACCACGGCGACGTCCAGTCCCTCCTCGCCGCCATCCCGGAGTTCGGCAAGAACTCGCTCGCGACCCGCGTCTCCGGCGAGAACTGCATCAACGCCGTCGCCAAGGCTTCGCCGCTCGTGCTCTCCGGTTCGGCCGACCTCCATGGTTCGACCAAGAACTACATCAAGGACGTCGGCGACTTCGACGTCGCGACCCCGGCCGGCCGCAACCTCTACTTCGGCATCCGTGAGCACGTGATGGGCGCCATCCTCAACGGCATCGCCTACCACGGCGTGTTCAAGGGTTCCGGCGCGACGTTCCTGACGTTCTCCGACTACCTCCGCCCGTCGATCCGCGTCGCGGCCCTCGCGAAGCTCCAGGCCTTCTACATCTTCACGCACGACTCCGTCGGCGTCGGCGAAGACGGCCCGACCCACCAGCCGGTCGAGACCGTCAGCGCCCTGCGCTGCATCCCGAACCTCGACGTGGTCCGCCCGGGCGACGCCGAAGAGACCGCCGCGGCCTTCGCCCACGCCGTCGCCCGCAAGGACGGCCCGGTCGCCCTCATCCTCTCCCGCCAGAACGTCCCGTCGCTCGACGCCGTCCCGGTCGCCACGCGCCGCCAGGGCGTGCTCAAGGGCGGCTACGTCCTCCGCAAGGAGACCGCTCCCCTCACCCACATCATCATCGGCACGGGCAGCGAACTCTCGCTCGCCCTCGCGGCCGGCGAAGAACTGGGCGCGGGCGTCCGCGTCGTCTCGATGCCTTCCATGGAGATCTTCGCGCGCCAGCCGAAAGCCTACCAGGAAGAAGTCCTACCCTCCTCCTGCGCCAAGCGCGTCAGCATCGAAGCGGGCGTGACCCTCTCGTGGGGCCGCTACGTCGGCACCGCCGGCAAGGCCATCGGCACCGACACCTTCGGCCTCTCCGCCCCGGGCGACGTGGTCATGAAGGAACTCGGCATCACGAAGGAAGCCGTCGTCGCCGCCGCCAAGGCGCTCTGAGCGTCCTAGCCACCGTACCGCGAAGACCGGCGCCGCCAGGCCGCTGGTCTTCCTGTTTTACGGAGGCTTACCTGGCCTCGCGCAGGTCCGCCAAGGCGACGCGGAACAGCTCGCCCTGTTCCGATCCGAGGAGCAGGTGCGTCGGGTCGGCCCAGGCGCAGCCTTCGAGCTGGAAGGAAAGCACGGGCGGCGAAAGCGTGGCGTGCAGGGCACGTCCGCGGAAGAAATCCTCGCCCGCCGCCGGCAGGTCGAAGACCCACACGTTGCGGTAAGTCAGGACGGCCAGGCGCGTACGGTCAGGCGACAGGCACGCGTCGGTCACCATGCCGCCGACGTCGAAGCGGGCGAGCTTGGTGAGCGTCGCGCGCCCGTCGGTCGACGGGATATCGGCCCGCCAGAGGTCCGTGAGCGTGTCGCGACGATGCTTGGTGAGCAGATACAGCTTCCCGCGCAGGAAGAACATCGCCTCGCAGTCGTGCGCGAGCTCGGGGTCGGGGAAGGCGGTCTGATCGGGCCAGGCGAAGGTGACCTTGCGCGCCGGGACGGCTTCGGCCTCCGGCGAAGGCTCGGGGCAGACGTAGAAGGCGAGCTCCTTGCGGCGGGAGACGTTGTTGCCGACGTCGCCGACGATCAGATTGCCGTCGTCGTCGCCGGTGAGGGCCTCCCAGTCGACGTTCGTCGCGCCGGTGAGCGTGACGCCTTGGGCATAACCCTTGGGGGTGAAGACCTTCGAACCATCCGCCCGCACGGGGACGAGCACGGGCTTCGCTCCGGAGTCGGACAGGGTCCAGAAGACGCCCGGCTGACGACGGCTCGGCCACAGCGCGGAACATTCGGGCACGAGCTTGGGGTCCAGCTTGCCGACGGCGCGCAAGGACAGCGCGGCTCCTTCCGCCACCTCGCGACGCTGCACGGCAGGCTCGGCGCATGACGCGACCGCAGCCCAGGCGAGGCCGGCGAGGAACAGCGTGGTGCGCATCCGGGCACGCTAGGCCGCGCCCCGACCTTGGCAATCCCCCGCCGTCGCTTTTGCTGTCGAAATCAGGATGACCCCGTCCATGCTCCGGCCATGGCCCGCAGATCCTCGCGCTCGCTCTGGACGGACAAGCTCCGCGGCGTCGCGTCGACCCCGACCGGCGCCAAGCCTCCGCGCGCCCGCGCGGCCGCGGCGGCAAGCGCCACGCGCGGCTGCCGGGCGGTGATCCTCGGCATCGACCCTTCCCTGCGCGGCACCGGCCTCGCGGTCGTCGACGCCCGCGCCGAACCGATGCGCCTCCTCGCGAGCGAGACGGTGAGGCTCGGCCCGAAGCTCGCGCCCTACGAATGCCTCGGCCGCATCGCCGACGCCGTCGAGGCCCTCGCGCGCGCGCACGCGGTCACGCACGCGGCCATCGAAGAGACCATCTACGTGCAGAACTTCCGCACCGCGCAGGCCATGGGAGCTTCCCGCGGAGCCGCCCTCAGCGTGCTCGCGCGCCTGGGCGTGAAGGTCGGCGAATACGCGCCCACCCGCATCAAGCTGGCGGTGGCCGGCCATGGTTCGGCGAAGAAGGAACAGGTCGGCCGCATGGTGCGTTCGGTGCTCGGCCTCCCGGCCGAACTCGCCTTGGACGAATCCGACGCGGCGGCGGCGGCCCTCTGCCACGCCTTCACGGCGCGCGGCTGATCAGAGCTCCTCGCTGACCGCGAATTCGTCGTGACGGCCGCGGGCATGGCTCCAGCGGGCCATGAGCTCCTCGACCGGCACGGGGCGGACTTTCTGACGCAGGTTGGACGCGCCGGCGTCGAGGCAGGCCTTGAGCTGGCCCCAGACCGCGACGTAGGAACGGGAGAAACGGAGCGACTCGTCGCGGAGGAGACTGGAGACGTGGCAGCAGCCGCCGATTTCGGTGACGATGAAGCGTCCGGCCCTGAGGTCCTCCATGGAGTTCGCGCGGAGGTCGAAACGGGCGAAGTGCAGGCCCGGGAAACGCCTCGCGAACTGGGTCACCGCCGCGTCGAGCTCGACGGTGATCAGGTCGGCGCGGTGACGGCAGCGGGCGCCGTGGCCGTAGCTGCCGGTGAGGTTGAGCGTGACCTTCTGGCCGGCGGGGATGACGCGGTTGAGGTCGCGCGCGTGGCAGCGGAGGAAGAGGCTGGCGCGGGAGACCGCGACTTCGTCGAGCCAGATCAGCTCCTCGAGCGTCTGCTCGCCGTCGCCGCGCACGGTGACGTCGTGCTTGTGCACCAAGGCCATGACGCGGCCGTCGTCCTTGCCGGGGTTGCGGCGCCAGACGACCTCGAACTCGAAGCCCGGGATGAACTTCTGGAGAAGGAAATCTTCCTGCGCGCCGCGCACGAGGCGTTCGAGCTGCTCCTGGGTATGGACGAAACGCAGGCCCGCGCCGTCCTCGGCGACCTCGGGCTTGAAGACGACGGGGAAACCGTGGCAGGCCGCGAAGGCGGCGGCTTCCTTGACCCGCTCTTCCTGCGTGTCTTCGAGCGAGAGCGCGAGGGTCGGGCAGCAGCGCGAATCACGCTGGAACGGACGGAGCAGGAGCGACTTCGCGTCGCCGATGAAGCCGCCGACGCGTCCGAGGGCCGGGTTGGCGGAGGCGAACGCCGTGAGGCGGAGATGACGGAGGCTCAGGAGCACGATGCCGAGGCGGACCGGCAGGTAGAGGATCCAGCCCGGCCAGAGCGAAGGCTGCATCAGGCCGCGGACCTTCATGACGATCTCGCGCCGTCCGCGCCAGGTCATCGCCGGGACGACCCAGTGGGTGAAGAACCAGATGAAGGCGAAGAGCCCCAGCACGATCCAAGCCGCATACTGCTTGTAGCGCGGGAACTGCTCCATGAAGGGCGGCCCCAGCGTGCCGCCGAGCAGCATGAGCACCGGCGTCCAGACGAGCGCGGCGGTGAAGAGCAGCAGGGAAAGACGCGGCAGGCCGAGGCGCAGGATGCCGGCGGTGACGAACGTCGGCACGCGGCTGGCGGGGATGAAGCGCGAGCTGACGATCACGAGCAGGCCGCGCGGGGAACCGAACCAGCCGGCCATACGGTCGATCTCATGTTCCTTCACGATCCACTTGAGCGGCGCGCGGCGGAGCGCCCCGCGTCCCAGCCAACGACCCAAAGAATAGAGGACCATGTCCCCGATGAAGATGCCGACGGTGCAGGCCAGCGCGGCCCACCAGAAGCCGATGATGCCCTCGGCGGCGAGCAGGCCGGCGGCCAGGCAGGTCGGATCCTCCGCGACGAAGGTGCAGAGGATGAGGATCAGCATCAGGATCCAGAAGCGGACGCCGCCCGAGGCCACGAGTTCCGGATAGGGCTCGGTCGCCGGCACGGGAGCCGGACGCCTGGCCGCTTGCCCGGCGTCGGCGGAGGCGATGAAACTCAGCACGTCCTTGGGGGCTTCGGCGCCATGGCCGCCCTCGACCTCGAAGAGCCGGGCCTGCGGCATGAGCTTGGCCGAATAGCGGGCGGCGTCGATCGGCGTGATCCAATCATCACGACCATGGACGAGCAAGGCCGGCCCGTCCCATGCGCGCAAAGCGGCCTTGGTCTCGGACAGATGGCTATCGAAGAACACCCCGGAGTAGCCGCGGTTGTAGGGGATCCAGTCGGCCAGGCCGAAGTGCGGCGTGGCGACATCCACCAGGACGAAGGGGATGTGATGGAAGAAGTAGACGAACTTGTTGGCGATGGCATTGCCGAGGAGCGTGTATTCCTGGGCGCCCGGCGCGGAGATCAGCGTGAGCGAAGCGACCCGGTCCGGATGCTTGGTCGCGACCGAAAGGGCGACCATGCCGCCCATGCCCTCGCCCACGAGATGGAAGCGACCCCGGCCTATCCGCGGCTCCAGCGACCGCAGCAGGTCGGCGGCGACCCGCTCGGTGCTCATCGTCGGGCGGGAACGATGGTAGGCGGTCGGCCAGCGGACGGCGTAGACGTCGCCCACCCCCTTCTCGGAGTTCGTCTTGACGAGATCGACGGCGGCCTGGTCCCACTCGTGACCGCCGTCCGGCAGACGGGGGATGACCACGACCGGCAGGGCGTCGCGGACCTGCGCAGCGCTGACCTGATGGAACTCAACCTTGTGAGCCAGCTCGGCCTGGGGCTGACGATCGGCGGAGGTCACCCAGCGGGAGACGAGGACCAGCAGGACGTAGGCCGCGAGGACGATCCACTTGCCCGGAACGCGCCCGAAGTTGCGCTTGCGCTCGGCTGTGGTAGACATCCGCCCCTTATCAAACGTCGTCGGCCCCTCGGGGCAAGACGGGAAGGCCGTTTCGGCCGACGATTACCCTATTTATGGCTTCCGTAAGGAGGCCAAGGCCTCTTGTCTTGGCATAAGTGCAACCCACCGGAAAGGAACTCCCAGGCCTCAGGGTCACCGTCGACAAGGTGTCCCACCACCGGGATGCGAACTTCCCCCCGGAAACCCCGCACGCCTTCGTCTACTTCCTCACCATCAGCAACCTCTCCCAGGAGACGGTCAAGCTGCTGGGCCGGAAATGGATCATCCGCTCGCCGGACGGCCAGATCGAGATCTTCGAAGGCGACGGCATCGTCGGCGAGACCCCCACCCTGCCCCCGGGCGAGCAGTTCTCCTACAACAGCTACCACCTCGCCGGCGGCCCGCGGACGGCCGAAGGCTCCTTCCACGGTACGACCGCGACCGGCGAGCATGTCTTCACGCGCATCCCGGTCTTCGCGATGACGCCTCCCCCCGACCCTTCCTGATGCGACTTACCGACCTCAACTCCGGCCGTGAAATCGGCGCCAACTGCATGCTCGCCGAATTCGGCGGCCTGCGCCTGGTGTTCGACTGCGGCCTCCACCCCAAGCTCGACGGACGCAAGGCGCTCCCGCAGATCGACAAGATCCAGGGGTCCGTCGACGGCGTGATCCTCACGCACTGCCACCTCGACCACCTCGGCTCGCTCCCGCTGCTGCTCAAGCAGCACCCGTCGGCCCGCGTCTACGCCTCCGCCGCGACGACCCTCTTCGTCCGCCGCCTGCTCAGCAACTCGATCCAGGTGATGAAACGCCAGCGCGAGGAGACCGGCAACGCCGACTACCCGCTCTACGTCGAGACCGACGTCGAACGCGTCGAGCACGCCCTCGCGGCGGTGCCCCTCGCCAACCCGCGCGTCATCGGCCGCGGCGGCGAAGAAGTCGCCCTCACCTTCCACCTCGCCGGGCACGTGGCCGGCGCGGTCGGCTGCCTCGTCGAGCACCGCAGGAAGAAGCATTTCTTCACCGGAGACGTCCATTTCCAGGCCCAACGCACCGTCGCCGGCGCCAACTTCCCCCGCACGCCGGTCGACACCCTCGTGATGGAATGCACCCGCGGGGCGACGACCACCGTGCCGTCCTTCGACCGTGGCAAGGAAGAGCAGCGCCTCATCAAGGCGATCAACGAAGTCTGCGACGAAGGGGGCTCCGTCCTCCTCCCGGCCTTCGCCTTCGGACGCATGCAGGAGATCCTGCTGCTGCTCCAGGACGCCGCCGATTCGGGCGACCTCGCCGACGTGCCGATCTTCTGCTCCGGCCTCGGCCTCGACCTCTGCGACTACCTCGACGCGGCGAGCAAGAAGACCAAGCAGGTGAAGTTCAGCCGCCAGGTCCTGCGCGACCTCGGCATCCTGCCCCTCTCGCGCAAGTACGTGCAGCCCGGCAAGAACATGCCCGAACGCGGCATCTACCTGCTCTCGAGCGGCATGCTCGTCGAGAAGACGCCGGCCTGGCGCGTCGCCGCCAACATCCTCGACCACGAGGAGAACGCGGTGTTCTTCGTCGGCTACTGCGATCCGGAGACCCCGGGCGGCGAACTCATCGGCATGAGCCCCGGCGGCGAGTTCAAGTTCAAGTCCCTCGACCACACGTCGGTCCTGCGCGCCAAGGTCGAACGCTTCCACCTGAGCGGCCACGCCGACCGCGAGGAGCTCGTCGACTTCGCCAAGGACCTCGCCCCCAAGGACATCATCCTCACCCACGGCGACCCGCCCGCCCGCGCGTGGATGAAGGAGACCCTCGCCGCCGCGCTGCCCGGCGCGCGCGTCCACGACCCCGAACCGGGCGTCCCGCTCGAGCTGTGACCCTGCTGCCGCAGTCCGTCGAAGACTGGCGCGAGTTCACGCTCACGCGCGGTCCGCGCATGGCGGCCGAGGCGTTCCTGCTCAAGCTGGCCGAGGTCGGCCCGGCGGAACAACGGGCGGCCCTGTGCGGCCTGCCCGACGCGCGCACGCTGACGCGCCGCTTCGAGGAAGCCTGGCCTCTGCGCGAAGAGGCCTTGGGCGGCGTGCCCTTCCTGACCAAGGACCTGTATTTCCGTCAGGACGAACCGACGTTCGCGGGCTCGACGTTCCTGCCCCAGGAGATCGGCGCCCCGCGCGCCACGTCCTCGCTGCCCGCCGCGTTCGAAAGCGACGCCGGCGCGATCGAGTGCGGCCGCACGCAGCTCAATGAATTCGCGTTCGGGCTGAGCGGCGAGAACCCGCACTTCGGCGACTGCCCGCACCCGACGCAGCCCGGCCTGCTCGCCGGCGGCTCGAGCTCCGGCTCCGCCTTCGCCGTCGCGCGCGGGCTGACGCCCTTCGCGCTCGCGACCGACACGGCCGGCTCGATCCGCGTGCCTTGCGGCTACTGCGGCGTGTGGGGCCTGCGCCTCTCGCCCGACGTCGCGCCCGTCGGCGACATCTTCCCCCTCTCGCCCGGCTACGACGCCCAAGGCTGGATCGCGCGCTCCGCCGCCGACCTCCGGCAGGTCTCCGCCGCGGTCCTCGGCGAAGCGCCGCCCGCCGGCGCCGGCCTCTGGGCCGGCGACCTCGGCCTCGGCATCCCCGCTCCCGACCTCGCGGCCATGCGCGACGTCGCGACGAAGGCCGGCGCGCAGGAGGACGTCGCCGCCGCGATGCTGCTGCGCATCGCCTGCGCCGACGCGGCCGAAGCGTATCCGGTGCTCGGCGGCCACGCCGCCGCGCGCGTCCACGCCGCCTGGCTCGAACGCCGCCGCGAGGAATACGACCCGGTGGTCTGGGGGCGGCTCGACGCCGGCCGCCGCCGCACCTACGAAGAACTCCGCACGGCCGAGGCCGCGCGCGCCCGCGTGGCCGACGCCTTCCGCACGATCTTCCGCCGCCACCACTTCATCGCCCTGCCCGCGACCTTCGGGAGCGCGGTCGGCAAGGCCGCCTCGGACGCCGCCCACCGCCGGCGCCTGCTCGCGCTCAACGCGCCGGCCTCGCTCGCGGGCCTGCCCGTCGTGGCCGCCCCGGCGCGCCTGCCGGACGGACTGACCGCCGGGGTGCAGTTCATCTTCCCCGACATGGCGAACTTCGGCTGGGACTCCGTCCTCGGCCGGCTCGCCTGATCAGAGACGCTTGCGGCGCATGTGCGCCGAAGGCTGGCCCAGCGCCTCGCGGTATTTCGCGACGGTGCGACGCGCGATCTGGACGCCGCGCTTGCGGAGTTCGGTCGTGATGGCCTCGTCGGCCAGGGGCTCGGCGGGGTTCTCGCGGGCGAGGATGTCGGCGATCATCTCCTGCACGCCTTCCTGGGCGACGGTGCCGCCGTCGGCGGTCGCGACGCCGGAGGTGAAGAACCAGCGGAACTCGCGGAGGCCGTGCGGCGTGAGCATCCACTTGTTGGCCGCGGCGCGGCCGACGGTGGTCTCGTGCACGCCCATCTCCTTGGCGACGTCGGTCATGGTGAGCGGACGCAGGCGCGAGGGGCCGTGCTCGAAGAAATCGGCCTGCCGCTCGAGGATGATGTGCGCGAGCTTCTCGATGGTGCGCTGGCGTTCTTCGATGGCGCCGATCAGGAACTTACCCTGACGCATGCGCTCGAGGATGTAGGCGCGCTCCTTGTCGCCGAGGGCCTGGCCCGCGAGCATGTCCTTGTAGGCCGGGGCGAGGCGGAGCTTCGGGACGTGGCGGTCGTCCATGGCGACCTTCCACCTGCCGTCCGGGCCCATCTCGACGGTGGCGTCCGGCGTGACGACGCGGTTGTCGTCGCGCGCGAAGCGGCGGGCGGGCACGGTCTCGAGCCTGGCGAGCTCGGCCAGGGCCTCGCGGATGTCGTCGAGCTCGACGTCGAGGATGCGCGCGCACTCCTCGAGACGGCGGCCTATCATGGGCTCCCAGCAGTCGCCGACCAGCCGGGCGGCGGTGGAGAGACCCCGGCCGCGCTGGCGCAGCTGGGCGAGGAAACATTCGCGGAGGTCGCGGGCGCCGATGCCGGGCGGATCGAAGGCCATCATCAGCGTATGGGCCGTCATGACCGCTTCGTAAGGCTGGCCGGAGCGCAGCGCGAGGGTCGAGAGGTCTTCTTCGACGAACCCGCGTTCGTCGAGCGAGCCGATGAGGAGCTTCAGGGCCTCCTGCACGGCGGGGTCGTCGCTGGCCGTCCGGGCCTGGTCGGCGAGGTGCTCGGACAGCGAGGCTTCGCCGGTGGCCGACTCCAGCATGTGGCGACGACGCTCTTCGTCTTCCTGCGTGTAGCCCTGGGAACGGATCTCCTCGTAGTAGCTCTCGTCCCAGTCCTCCTTCATGCGCTTGAGCGCGTCGAAATCATCGTCCCCCAGCTCGAGCTCGCGGGGTCCGTCCTCCTCGGGCTCGTCGGCCGGCAGCGGCGCGTCGAAGGTCTCGCCGGAGACCGGTTCGACCTCCTCGAGCAGCGGGTTGGCCGCCAGCTCGGAGGAAATCTCCCGCAGGAGCTCGGCCGCAGGCACCTGGAGGATGCGGAGCGACTGGCGAAGCTGCGGCGTGAGGACGAGGCCCTGGACCTGCTTCTGCGATTGATTGATGCCTTGGTTGCCCATCGAGCAGGACGGATGAAAAAGAGGTCTGAGCCGATTTGCAAAGGGTATCGCAGGGCTTGCGCACCCCCGCCGGGACGGCCAACATCTCCTCCCGGACCCACGCCGGCAAGATGCGAACTTTCCACCTCAGAAAAGGCGCGGAGGCCTCCGCCCCCCTTGACGAAGACGAGGTCGCCGGCCTGCTCGCCTCGGGCGAGCTGAAGCCCGGAGACCCCTGCCGCCTGGTCGGCGAGGACGGCTGGCGGACGGTGGGCGATTTCTTTCCGGCGGGCTCGGGACTCAAGGTCCGGAAGACCAAGGCTCCGCCCAGCGCGGCCGAACAGCAGAGCGCGGCGAACCGCATCGACGACGCCACGCGCCGGAGGCTCCTCTTCTACGGACTGGCCGACGCGGTCACCCTCGACCGTTTCACGCAGGCCCAGGCCGAGGCGGCGATCGTCCGCCGCGAGCGGCAGCTCCGGCGGGAATGGATCGCCCACCGGGCCGCCCAGGCCTTCGCCTTCGTCGCCGCGCTCGCCCTCGGCGCCTGGCTGGGTTCGACCGTCAATCCGCTGAGCCTGCGGCTCGAACGTTCCGCGGCGCTGCTGCAGAAGCAGGACGGCGACGCCAAGGCGAACTACGCCGTCCTGCGCAGCGTGCTGCGCGACCGCGCCTACCTGCTCGAGCGCGAACGCCAGGAGCGAGGGTTCTCGCCGCGGCCGGCGGGGAAGTAAGCCGGCTCAGCGCGCGCGCGGCGTCCAGCAGTCCGGCTCCGAACAACGGCCGAGGTTCGCCGGCGTGAGGCGCGTGACCTTGCCGGTGACGCTGTCGACGACGGCCAGCCATTCGCCTTGGGCGGCCACGAGGTGGCGGCCGTCGGCGCACCACGAGGCGTGCGCGAGCGGGGCCGGGCTGGCGGTCTCGATCGGACGGACGCTGCCGGCACCGAGGTCGATGAGACCGAGCCGCAGGCCGCCGGACTGGTAGGTGAAGACGAGCTGGTCGGGGACGACGGGGTTCCAGCGCGGCTCGGTGCTGTAACTGAACCCGGTCGCGACGGGCTGGAGCGAGCCGCCGGTGGTGTTCGCGACGTAGATGCCGGGGCGGCCGGTGGGCCCGCCGGTGAGCGCGAAACGCGAGCCGTCAGGCGACCAGGCGGGATCGGTGTTCACCCACTGCTTGTTCGGCGCCTTGATGACGCGGGTCGGCGTCTGTCCCTGCGGACCCGCGACGAAGATGTCCATCGTCTCCTTGTTGGAGGAGGCGAAGGCGATGCGTCCGTCCGGCCCGCTGCTGGCCGCGCCGAGGGCGCCGCGCACGTTCACGATGACCTTGGCGGCCTCGCCGACGCCGTTGGTCGAGAAGATCTCGGGGAAGTTGGAACGGAAGGACGAGATGAAGTAGACGCGCCTGCCGTCGGCCGACCAGCGCGGACCGTAGGAGGTGTTGCGGTAATTCGTCAGACGGAGCGTCTTGGAACGGGCGAGGTTGGTGACGTAGATCTCGGCGTGGCCGGTGTAACGCGAGACGAACGTGACCTTGGTGTCGGCGTAGAGCGGCTTGAGCTGCCAGCGGCGGCCGAGCCCGACCACCGCGGCGTCGGCGACCTTCAGCGCCAGCTGATCCTCGTCGCGGGCCTCGACGTTGGCCGTGAAAGCGTAGGCGGGGCTGTCGCAGGCGACGACCGCGGTGTTCGCGGTGCGGCCGATGCGGAGCCTGACGGAGGATGTCGGCGAGACCTGGATCGCACCGTGCGCCGAGAGCGCGAACTGCACGAGGCTCCCGAGCGTGGCGTCGTCGGAGACGATGGCGACGGCGACGACGCCTTTGGCGGCGAGCGCGGCGATGTCATCTTTGATCACGACCTTCTGGCCGAAGAGCGGAGCGGTGACGGCGGCGAGGCAGGCGGCGAGCAGGACGAGGAGACGCATCGGTTAAAGGGATTAGAAGGTTAGCAGTTTGACCTAGGTGGGGCGGGGAGTTCAATCCCGCTGATGCCGCTCGATAAGGAATCCGTCCAGAAGGCCCTCGGTCAGGTCCGTTATCCTGGCTACAGCCGGGACATCGTCTCGTTCGGCCTCGTCAAGGGCATCGAGGTGACCCTCGAAGGCAAGGTGAGCGTCGGACTGGCCGTGACCAGCGCCGATCCCGAAGTCCCGAAGAAACTCTACGCCGACATCGAGGCCGTGCTGACGGACCTCGGCGCCCGCCGGCCCGAGATCGCCATTACCGTCACCGTCCCGAAAGGAGCCCCTGCGGCCGCGGCCCCTTCGACCCCTGCCAAGCTGCCCGGCGACGCCGGCGTCGGCCGGGTGAAGCACATCATCGCCGTCGCCAGCGGCAAGGGCGGGGTCGGCAAGTCCACCTTCGCCGTCAACCTGGCCTGCGCCCTCGCCCGCGATCTCGCCGAGCGGGGCCGCCCCGGCCGGGTCGGCCTGATGGACTGCGACATCTACGGCCCGTCGGTCCCCCTGATGATCGGGGTCAACGCCCGGCCGATGCTGGAAGGCGACACCCTCATCCCGCTGGAGAACTTCGGCGTGAAGGTGATGTCCATGGGCCTGCTCATCGACGCCGACGCCCCCGTCGTCTGGCGCGGCCCGATGATCATGAAGACGATCTCCCAGTTCGCCTCGAACGTGCGCTGGGGCGAACTGGACGTGCTCCTGATCGACCTCCCTCCCGGCACGGGCGACGCCCAGCTCTCGATCGCCCAGTCGATGGCCCTGAGCGGCGCCATCATCGTGACCACCCCCCAGACCGCCGCGGTCTCGGTGGCCCTCCGCGGCGCCGCGATGTTCGCCAAGGTCGGCGTCCCGATCCTCGGCGTGGCCGAGAACATGAGCTTCCTGGAGGGCGCCGATGGCTCCCGCCAGCACCTTTTCGGCCAAGGCGGCGGCCTCAAGGTCGCCACGGCGCTGGATGCGATCCTGCTGGGCGAAGTCCCCCTGGACCCGGCCATCCGGCAGGGCGGAGACCACGGCATCCCCGTGGTGATCAGCCATCCGGACGGCAATCCGGCCCGCGTCTTCCGCTCGATCGGCCTGACGGTCCTCAACGGCCTGCAAAAGGCGTCGTAAAAAGCGGCCAGCCTCCGGCTTGCCACGTGGGTGTTTTTCGCTCAAAACAAAGTCCAGCATGAGAGAAGACCCGTCCGAGCTGAAGCCCGCCGCCGACCTGGCCGCGCGTTCTTCGCTCTACGCGGAGTTCCTGGCGGAGCGTGAGGAGATCCTGCGGCACAAGTGGATCGAATCCGAGAAGGCCGGCTGCGACATCGGCTTCGAGCGCGCCCTGCTCGACTGGACCCGCCACCACCGAGCGCGCTGGCGTCAGCTGCGCCGCGGCGGCAAGGCCGCCTGACGCCGACCCGCTTCCCCCGCCAAACAGAAGGGCCGGCTCGCATCGCTGCGGCCGGCCCTTCTGGCTGGGGAGGATCGGAAGCTTAGCCCTTGATCTCCTTATGCAGCGTGTGACGGCGCATGGAGGGGTTGTACTTCTTGAGCTCCACCTTCTCCTGGGAAAGCTTCTTGTTACGGGTGGTCATGTAACGGGAAGGGCGCTTGCCCTCCTTACGGGCTTCGGTGCATTCGATGATGACGATTTCGCGGGGCATGGTCTGAGTCGGTTGGAAGGTCGAGGTTTGGGAACGGGTCAGGTCGGAGCAAGCCCGAAAAAGAGCCGGGCGGCCTTTTGAGCCGCCCGGATCGGACCGAAGGTGGGGTCAATCAGCCCCAGAGACGCTTCTTATGGCGATTTTCCTTCGAGCGCTTGCGGCGCTTGTGCTTGTTCATCTTCAGACGACGCTTCTTCTTGAGGCTTCCCATGGGTGATAGTGAATCGCAACTTGGCGACCCGGTGGCCGACAGTAAAGCCGAAACTAAGCCGAAATAACGGTCTCCGTCACCCAAGCCCCGGCCCCCCAGACCCTACGCACGTCCGCGCGCAAGCCGGCTTGGTCGAAACCGTCCTTCACCCAGGCGAAACAGGCGCTGCCGCTGCCGGTCAGATGCCAAACCGCCCCGGTGACGCGGCGGAGCGACGCCAGTCCGGCCGGCAAGGCGACATATTTGGCGAAGACCGGAATGGCCAGGTCGTTACCCAGTCCGGCGGGATCGGCGGAGGGGCTTCCGATCCAAGCCGCGATTTCGGCTTCGGCTTGGGCCGTCGGGCGATATTTGCCGGCCTTGGCGAGCAAGCCGTAGGCCTCGGGGGTGGGCACGCCGAAAGGCGGCTTCGCGATGACGACCGGGCGGCCTGCCAAGGCGGCGCGGGCGGCGTCCGGCAGGACCGTCAGGCGCTCTCCCCTGCCCCGCATGACCGCGGCGTGCCCGCGCACGAAGAAAGGACAGTCGGAACCGACTTCGGCCGCGAGCGCTTCGAGCGCCTCGGGACCGAGCGGATCGCCCGACGCGCGGTCGAGCAGACGCAGCGCCGCGGCGGCGTCGGCGCTGCCCCCGCCGAGTCCGGCGCCATGCGGCACCTTCTTGCTGAGATGGAAATGCCCGGTCGGCGCGGACGGACGGCGACGCGCGTAGGCGGCCGCGGCCTTGAGCACGAGGTTCGCGCCGTCGACCGGCAACGCCGGGTCGTCGCACGTAAGGGCGAGCGGACGGCCGACGTCGAGCGCGAGCGTGTCGGCGAGCGCGATCGGCGCCACGAGGCTGACGAGTTCGTGGAAGCCATCCGCCCTCCGGCCGGTGATGGCCAGCGAGAGGTTCAGCTTCGCTTGGGCGGCTTCGACGAGCACGCGGCACGATGTTCCGGCCGCCCCGCGGAGGCGAGGCGAATCAGCGGTTCAGGCCCGCGGGTGCGACTTGCGATGGACCTCGCGGAGCTTGGCGACGCTGAGGTGCGTGTAGATCTGCGTGGTCGAAAGGGACGAATGGCCGAGCTGCTCCTGGACGAGACGGAGGTCGGCGCCGTTGGAGAGCAGGTGCGTCGCGCAGGCGTGGCGCAGCTTGTGCGGGGTGAGGTCCGCCGGCAGGCCGGCGGCCGCGAGCTTGCGCTTCAGCATCAGCTGCACCGCGCGCGGATGGAGCCGTCCGCCGCGGGCGGCGAGCAGCAGCGCTTCGCCGCGGGCCGGCGCGCCGCGCAGGGCGAGATAGGCCTTCACGGCGGCCACGGCGGCGTCGCCGACGGGCACGACGCGCTCCTTCGAGCCTTTGCCCATCAGGCGCACGAGGCCGGAGCCGAGGTCGAGGTCGGCGCCGTCGAGGCCGCAGAGTTCGGACACGCGCAGGCCGCCGCCGTAGAGCAGTTCGAGGACGGCCAGGTCGCGCGCGGCCTCCTGCGGGTCGTCTTTCCCGGAATCTTCCGCGGCGTCCAGCAACGCGTCGGCCTGCGCCTCGGTCAGGAACTTAGGCAATGATTTCGGCAGCTTGGGCAGCACGAGGCCGGCGGCCGGCGTCGTGGTGATGCCGCCGCGCTCGCGGAGGTCGGCGAGGAAGGCGCGCAGGGCCGAGACCTGGTTGTGCACCGAACGGCGGTCATGCGTGCCCTGGCGCTCGATCACGAAGTCGCGCAGGTTGCGGGCGCTGAGCTTGGACCAGTCGCCGTCCCAGCCGCCGTTGGACTGCATCCACCGCGCGAAGCCCTTGAGCGAACGCCCGTAGGTCAGGCATGAACGCGCGGCCAGCCGACGTCCCGCGAGCTGACGCGTCAGGAAGTCGGAGACCTGGGCTGAGCCCGGCCAATACGTCGGTTCCCCGACGTCCGGCTGGACGGGGCGACGCTTCACGGCTGCGGCTGCTTGCCGTGCTCGGCGCGCACCGTGATGCCGATGCCGCCGCGGACGCCGAAGGCGCCGGTGACCTGGCACCAGACCGGATCGAGGGCCGCGACGAGGTCGTCGAGGATCTTGTTGGTCAGGTGCTCATGGAACATGCCCTGCTGGCGGTAGCTCCAGTAGTAAAGCTTGAGGGACTTCGACTCGACGATGCGGGGACCAGGCACGTAGCGGATCGTGATCTTCGCGAAATCGGGCTGCCCGGTCGCCGGGCAGAGGCAGGTGAACTCCTCCGTCGTGAGTTCGACCGTGTAGTTCCGGCCCGCGTTCCGGTTCGGGAAGGTCTCCAGCGTCTGCTGGGGCTTGTTCTGGGTGTTCCCGAGGTGGGAGAGCCCGGTGAGGTCCTGAGGCTGAGTGGCCATGCGGACAGGCAACCTATCCCGACGAAAGAGACAAGCGTCGAACGGCGAAAAGCCGGGGGCAACCCAAACTGCTTGCCACCATCGCCCGGCGGGGTTGCCTCGATGCACCCACGCCGCATGCACGTCCGGGCCATCGCCATCCTCGGAGCCACCGGCTCCATCGGCACGACCACCCTGAGCGTCGTGAGGGCCCACCCGTCCCGGCTGCGCATCGCCGGACTGGCCGCCCGGTCGCGTTGGCGCGAACTCGTCGGCCCGGCCAAGGAATTCGGGGTCGGGGTCGTCGCCCTGGCCGACCCGGCCGCCGCCGCCGAAGCCCGCGCCTCGGGCGCCTTCCCCGCCGGCACCCGCATCCTCGAAGGCCTCGCCGGCCTGACCGAAGTCGCCTGCCTGCCCGAAGTCTCGGTGGTCGTCTCCGCCGTCGTCGGCACCGCCGGCCTCGCGCCGACGCTCGCCGCGCTCAAGGCGAGGAAAGACGTCGCCCTCGCGAGCAAGGAACTCCTTGTGCTCGCCGGCAAGTTCGTCACGGAAGCGGCCCGCGTCTCCGGCGCGCGCCTGCTGCCCGTCGACAGCGAGCACAACGCGATCCACCAGCTGCTGCGCGCCAAACCCAAGGGCGACATCGCGCGCCTCGTCCTCACCGCTTCCGGCGGCGCCTTCCGCGACACGCCGCTCGCCGACCTCCGTCACGTCACGCCCGACCAGGCGCTCCGGCATCCGAACTGGAGCATGGGCCCGAAGGTCACCATCGATTCCGCGACGATGGCCAACAAAGGCCTCGAGGTGATCGAAGCGGGCTGGCTCTTCGACGTCCCCGCCGACCGCATCGACGTCGTCATCCACCCGCAGAGCATCATCCATTCCTTGGTGACGCTGGCCGACGGCAGCCTCCAGGCGCTGCTCTCGCCGCCCTCGATGGCCTATCCGATCCAGGACTGCCTGCTGTTCCCGGAGCGCCTGCCCTGCCCCGCCCCCCGGCTCGACCTCGCCCAGGCCCTGACGCTGGGCATGACCCCGCCCGACCCCGCTCGCTATCCGTGCCTCGGGCTGGCCCGAGCCGCGGCGGCCACCGGCGGCACGGCCCCGGCCGTCTTCAACGCGGCCAACGAGGTCGCCGTGGAAGCCTTCATGGCCGGCAAGCTGCCCTTCACCGGCATCGCCGAGCTCGTCGGTCGCACCCTGTCGGCCGTTACGGCCCGCGAGCCGGCCGCCTTGGACGAGATCCTCGCCGCCGACGCCGAGTCGCGTCTCATCGCGTCCGGGCTCGCCCCGGGCCTCGGCCTGTGAGATAACCCCACCCTCCCCTTTCATGGACAACCTTTCTTTCGGCGACCTCCTCGGCTCCCTCTGGGGCCTGGCCCTCGTGGCCGTCTTCTTCGGAGGATCGATCTTCGTGCACGAGCTCGGCCATTTCCTCGCCGCGCGCAGGCGTGGCCTGAAGATCGAGCGTTTCTCGATCGGCTTCGGCCCGCGCCTCTTCGGCTGGACCGGCAAGGACGGGGTCGACTACCGCGTCTCGATCATCCCGCTCGGCGGCTACGTCGCCCTGCCGCAGCTCGCCGACATGGAAGGCATCGAAGGCGCCAGCAGCGAGGACGCCGAGCAGCTGCCGAAGATCTCCTACGCCGACAAGATGATCGTCTCGGTCATGGGCGCGGTCTTCAACGTCATCTTCGCGTTCGTCCTCGCCTGCGTGCTCTGGGTCACGGGCATGCCCGTGCCCGCCGGCAGCACCTCCACCGTCATCGGCTACGTCCCCCCGCAGATCGTCACCAGTTCCGACCACCTCGCGGAACTCGGCCTCGGCGCCACCATCCCCGGCCCGGCCTTCAAGGCCGGCCTGCGCTCGGGCGACAAGGTGCTGGCGGTCGACGACGTCGAAGTGGGCAGCTTCAATCAGATCAGCGAAGCGGTGATGCTGGGCAACCGCCGGGATTCGCAAGGCAACCCTACGGCGACCTTCAAGGTCGAACGCCACGGCGAGGTCCTGGAATTCGTGGTGCAGCCCGCCCGCGTCGAGATCAACGCCCACTCCGGGGACCGCGTCCGCATGGCCGGCATCCAGCCCCGTACCGCCGTCATCGTGGGAGCGGTCACGCCCGGCTCTCCGGCCGAGAAGGCCGGGCTCAAGGCCGGCGACCGGATCCTCTCGATGGACGGCGTCCCTTTGAACAACACGGTCGAATTCCGCGAGCTCCTCCGCAGGGACGGCGCGAAACCGCGGACGCTGCTCGTCGAGCAGGCCGACGGCGTTAACACGACGGCGGTGGTGACCCCGCAGGTCACGACCACCGTCAATCCGGTCAGCATCATCGCCTACGGAGAGACCAAGCTTCGCTCGCTCATCCTCGTACCCGCGACCCGCGACCTTCTCTCCAAGGATCCCGAGGCCGTCCGCGACCAGCTGATGGTGCTGGGCGTCTCGCCCGACGACCCCGCCCTGGCGGAGACGCTGAGGATCGGCACGATCGTCGACAAGGTCGACGGCAAGGAGCAGATCGTCTCCGTCCGTTCGCTCGCCGGGCTGGTGGAGGCCGTCGGACGCACGCCGCGCGACCTGACGCTTTACTGGAAACGGGCCAACGGCGAGGCGGGCAACCTGACCCTCCGGAAGGCCCAAGCCGTCGACAAGCAGCCCGTCCAGCACGCCCAGGTCGGGATCCGTTACGCCGCCCGCACCGAGCTCGCCTACCGTAATCCCTGGGAGACGTGCGCCGGCATCGTGAAGTCGACCTTCACGACCCTCGGCCGGCTCTTCGACCGCGGTTCGGACATCCAGGTCAAACAGCTGGCCTCGGTCATCTCGATCACGAAGACCTACTACAACCTGTCGGAAGACATCCGCCGGGTGCTCTGGTTCACGGTGCTGATCAACCTGAACCTCGCGGTGCTCAACCTCATGCCGATCCCGGTCCTCGACGGGGGCCACATGCTCATCGCCACGATCCAGCGTTTCACCAAGGGGATACTGAGCAACAAGGCGGTCGTCATCCTGCAATATACCTTCATGGCCCTGCTGCTCTCCCTGATGGCCTACATCATCCTGCACGACGTCCGCCGCTGCTCCGGCGACAGCGAGCTCCAGCTCAAGCAACAGCTCCTGGAACGCCACGTCTACAAGCCGCAGGATTTCGGCGCGAAGAAGTGAGCCGAGCCTGAGGCTCGGCAGGGATAGGGACAGGGGTAGGGTTAGGTGTTGGGCCAGTAATCAGCCTCGCCCTCACCTGCCCCCCGCCCCTACCCCTTGGGTCACTTTTACACGTTTGCACTTTTGCACGTTTGCACCTTATCTCACCGCATACCCTCATGGAAAAGCCCCTCCCCGAAAACTCCCGCCGCAACTTCCTCGGCAGCCTCGGCGCCGCCTTCGCCGCCCTCAGCCTCCCGGCCGGACTCGCCGCCGCCCAGGCCGCGACCGACGCCGCGGGCAACCCGATCCCGAAGAAGGTCATCTCGAATCCTTACATCTACAAGTTCGCCATCGGCAAGTTCGAGGCCTGGTCCATCAGCGACGGCTTCGGCACCTTCAAGCAGGGCGTGACCAAGAAGATGTGGCCGCCGGCCGAACGCGCCGAGATGACCAAGGCCCTCGTGGCCCTCGGCGAGCGCCCGGACGACATGACCCTCTACGTGAACATCCTGCTCCTGCGTAAGGACAAGGAGGTCATCCTCGTCGACGCCGGCTTCGGCCCTCACAAGAACGCCACGTGGGGCTGGCTCGCCGACGCGATGGACAGCATCGGCATCGAGTTCAAGGACGTCACCCACGCCCTCCTCAGCCACTCGCACATCGACCACATCGGCGGCCTCGCCAGCGGCGGCAAGATCCTCTTCCCCAACGCGGCCGTCCACGTCCTCAAGGAGGAGGTCGACTTCTGGCGCGGCAAGGAGCCCGACTTCTCCAAGTCGCACCGCACCGACGACATCAAGGGCATGATCCGCAACGTCCGCGGTTCGTTCGACACGCTCCAGCCCAACCTGGTCATCCACAAGGACGGCGACCAGATCCTCGACGGCGCGATCACGATCCTCGCCGCCCCGGGCCACACCGACGGCCACGCGATCTTCCGCATCAAGTCGGGCAACGACTCCCTGCTCCACATCTCGGACCTCGCCCATAACCACGTGCTGATGCTCGAGGACCCGAACTGGTTCATCGACTTCGACCACCATCCGGAAGTGGCCATCGCGACCCGCAAGAAGGTCTTCGCCGAGATCGCGGCCACCAAGGAGCGCGCCTACGGCTTCCACCTCCCCTGGCCCGGCCTGGGCGTGGTCGTCCCCAACGGCCGCAAGGGCTACCAGTGGGTCCCGTCGTCCCATCGCTGGGATTTCTGACGCTCGTTGACCTCCGTCGGCAAAGGGGTTGAGTTGACCCCATGCCTTCGGAGTATTGTCCCTCCCGCCACCGCACGGTCCGCCGCCTCACCCGCGTCGTGAACGTCGGCGGCGTGGGCGTGGGCGGCCATAACCCGATCCGGGTGCAGTCGATGACGACCTCCGACACGGAGGACGTCGCGGCGACGGTCGCGCAGGCGATCCGCCTGGCCGAAGCGGGCAGCGAGCTCATCCGCATCACGGCCCCGAACAAGGCCGCCGCCGCCGCGCTCAAGGAGATCCGCGCGAAGTTCCGCGCCGCGGGCTTCACGCAGCCGCTGGTCGCTGACATCCACTTCCTTCCGGCCGCGGCGATGGAAGCCGTCGAGCACGTGGAGAAGATCCGCGTGAACCCCGGCAACTACGCCGACAAGAAGAAGTTCGCGGTGCTGGAATACACCGACGCGGCCTACGCCGAGGAACTGGAGCGCCTGCACGCGGCCTTCACGCCGCTGGTGCTCCGCGCCAAGGAGCTCGGCCGCTCCCTGCGTATCGGCACCAACCACGGCTCGCTTTCGGACCGCATCATGAACCGCTTCGGCGACTCGCCGCACGGGATGGTCGAATCCGCCCTCGAGTTCATCCGCATCGCGGAATCCCACGGCTTCAAGGACATGGTGCTGTCGATGAAGTCCTCGAACCCCAAGGTGATGGTCGAGGCCTATCGCCTCGCGGCCGCCCGCATGACGGAGCTCGGCATGGACTATCCTCTCCACCTCGGCGTCACCGAGGCCGGCGAAGGCGAGGACGCCCGCATCAAGTCCGCCGTCGGCATCGGCTCGCTCCTCGCCGACGGCCTGGGCGACACGATTCGCGTCTCACTCACGGAAGACCCGTGGCACGAGATCCCGGTCTGCCGCGAGATCGTCCGTCGCGCCGAAGCCCTGGCCGCCTTGGGCGCCGCTTCGACTGCCGCCCTGCCCGCCGACCTGGCGGATCCTTTCTCGTTCACCCGTCGCGAGACGGAGACCATCACGCTGTCGACGAAGTGCCTCGCCGGCTCCGCCGAAACGCCGCGCGTGATCGTCCGCGGCGTCGCCGGCCTCGCCGACTGGCAGGCGGCGGCCAAGGAACTCCTCGACGCCCATGCCGCCCAGCGCGAAGTCCGCGCCGAAGGCCTGCTGGTGCGGCTCGATGACGCCGCGCACGCCGCCGGCCTGCGTTCCCTGCGCAAGGCCCTCGGCCAGGCCGTGCCCGCCCTCTTCGTCGAGACCACGCTCTCGCCGGCTGACTTCCCGTTCGATGGCGACGGCGGCCGCCTGGTGGCCGTGAAGGCTTTCTCCCCGGCCGACGGGGCTGAAATCAAAGCCTGGGGCGAAGCGGCCGTGAAGCACGACGCGCTCCTCGCCGTCGACCTCGACGGACCGACGCTCACCGCGCTGGCCAAGGAACTCTCCGCCATCCCCGCCGGTCGTCTCATCCTGACCTCCTCCCAGCCGCAGGATGGCCTGCACGCGACGGGCACCTATCGCGAGCTCGTGCGCTGCGCCGCCGCCGCGAAGCTCAAGGCTCCGCTCTGGATCCGCGCCACCGTCGCCAACGCCGTGCTCATCGACCCGGGCTTCCAGTCCCGCCTCCTCGAGGCTTCGATCCACGCCGGCGGCCTGCTCGTCGACGGCTACGGCGACTTCCTTTCGTGCGAGACGCCGACCACGACCGCGAAGTCGCTGACGCTGGCCTACGACATCCTGCAGGGCGCGCGCATGCGCCAGACGAAGACCGAATACGTCGCCTGCCCGAGCTGCGGCCGCACGCTCTTCGACATCCAGTCGACGACCTTGAAGATCAAGGAACGCACCGGCCACCTGAAGTCCGTGACCATCGCCGTCATGGGCTGCATCGTGAACGGCCCCGGCGAGATGGCCGACGCCGACTTCGGCTACGTCGGCGGCGCGCCCGGCAAGATCAACCTCTACGTCGGCAAGACCCCGGTGAAGTTCAACATCCCGCAGGAAGAAGCCGTCGAACGCCTCGTCGACCTCATCAAGGAAAAGGGCCGCTGGGTGGAGGCGTGACGAGGTAGGGATGCGATGACATCGCATCCGCTGTTTCTGGGCAGGGGCGGGACCGCGTCACGACCTAGTTGCGTCGGGTAGGGTTGAGCGCCCTCGCTCAACCGCGGCTGACCAAGGGTGGTCAGCCCTACCTGGCCGCCACGGGGCGGCCCTAGGGCAGCACGCGGTGCTGCCCCTACCTTTATTTAGCCTCCGCCACGAGCACCTCGATCAGCGGAGCCGAATCCGGCAAACCGTGCGGGTGATGGTCGCCGCCTTCCTTCGGGAAGAGCTTCACGCGGCCGCCGTTGTCCTGCCAAAGCTTCACGACGTGCGCGGCGTTGTCCTCATACGGGACGGTCTTGTCGGCGGTGCCGTGACAAGAAATCAGGAACACGCCGGCTTTGAAGACGGACAAGAGGCCCTCGGCGGCCTGCAACGATTTGGCCTTGGCTTCGTCGTCATTCGCATAGCCGAACTCGGTCTTGTAGAGCGCCCAATCCTTAGGGCTGCCCTTGCTCTGGTGCGTGAGGGCGACGCCGCCCGGCCAGGAGCGGATGTCGCAGACGCCGTTGTCGAGATAGAGCACGCTGACGCGATCCGGGTGCAGCCGCGCCCAGGCGTTCACGTAAAGACCGCCCCGGGAGATGCCGAGCAGCGCCGGCTTGGCGGAGAGGCCGCGCTTGCCGTGGAATTCCTCGTAGGCCTTTTCCCAGGTCGCCATCGCGCGGGCGGAACCGAACTGGTTGCTCACGCCGACATACACGACGTGCCAGCCCTTTTCGACGAGGCCGTCTTCGAGCTTCTTCAGGTGGCCGCCGAACTCACCGACCCAGAGCCAAGGCTTACCCGGGGCGGCTTGGGTCGGGACCTTCACCGTCACCGCCTTGCCGTCGATGGTCAGTTTCTCGACCGTGGCGGCCGAAGCGAAGGCGCAAAACGCCAATCCGAGCAGAGCGAAGAGGATGCGGGGCATGGCGTTATTTATGTGCAAAGGTGCAAACGTGCAAAGGTGCAAATGTTACGACGGCTCCCGATGCCTTAACTTTTGCACTTTTGCACAGGGGCTTTGCCCCGATTTGCACGTTTGCACCTGCGCTGGCGCACCTGCTTCTTGCCAGCAGGGGTAAGTCCACCCTATCTCTTGCCCCTATCCACTTATGAAACCCGTACTTCTGGTGATCCGCGACGGTTGGGGCGAAAACCACGACCCCAAGCATGACAAGTTCAACGCCGTGAAGCTGGCGAACCTCCCGGTCTCGCGTGGCCTGACCAAGGACTGGCCCCGCACCGAGATCATGGCCCACGGCCTCGACGTCGGCCTGCCGGTCGGCATCATGGGTAATTCCGAAGTCGGCCACCAGAACATCGGCGCCGGCCGCATCGTCGACCAGGAGATCGTCCGCATCGACAAGGGTCTCACCGACCCGGCGGGCATGCGCCAGATCAAGGCCTTCCGCGGCCTCGTCGAAAACGTCAAGGCCACCGGCGGCGCGGTCCACCTGATGGGCCTGTGCTCCGAAGCCGGCGTCCACTCCACCCTGCCCCACCTCTACGCCCTCCTCCGCCTGCTGAAGGAAGAAGGCCTCACCAAGGTCTACGTCCACGCCTTCATGGACGGACGCGACAGCCCGCCCACCTCGGGCCTCGGCTACCTCAGGCAGCTCGAAGCCGAACTCGTGAAGATCGGCGTCGGCAAGGTCGCCAGCGTCGCCGGCCGCTTCTGGGCCATGGACCGCGACAACCGCTGGGAGCGCGTGAAGACCGCCTACGACGCCCTCACCGGCGCCCCGGCCCCCGAAGCCGCCTCGGCCGCCGAAGCGGTGCAGGCCTATTACGACAAGCCGACCGACGCCAACACCGTCGGCGACGAGTTCGTCCCGGCCACCCGCATCAAGGGGACGGCCTTCATCCAGGACGGCGACTCGGTGCTCTTCTTCAACTTCCGCGGCGACCGCCCGCGCGAGATCACCCGCGCTTTCATCGATCCGGAGTTCAAGGGCTTCCCGCGCGCGAAGCTGCTCAAGATCTTCTACGCCACCCTCACGAACTACGAGAAGGGCCTCTGCCCCAACGTGATCTTCGACAAGCCCGCCAAGATGGTGAACATCCTCGGCGAGTGGGTCGCCAAGCAGGGCATCCCACAGTACCGCACGGCCGAGACCGAGAAGTTCCCGCACGTGACCTTCTTCTTCAATGACTACCGCGAAGAAGCCTTCGCCGGCGAAGAGCGCGGCATGGCCCAGAGCCCGAAGGAAGTCTCGACCTATAACCAGAAGCCCGAGATGTCGGCCGCGCACGTGACCGAGATGGCCAAGGCCGCGATCCTTTCCGGCAAGTACGGACTCATCGTCGTCAACTACGCCAACCCGGACATGGTCGGCCACACCGGCGACCTCGCCGCGGTCTGCAAGGCCTGCGAAGCCGTCGACAGCGGTCTCGGCGTCCTCCTCGCCGCCATCGACCAGGTCGGCGGCAAGGCCCTCGTCACGGCCGACCACGGCAACGCCGACCAGATGTGGGAGCCGGAAGAGAACTGCGCCCACACGCGTCACACGCTCAGTCCCGTCGAGGTCGTCCTCTACGGCGCCGGCTGCAAGGGCCTCAAGACCCGCCCCACGGGCCGCCTGGCCGACGTCGCCCCGACCCTGCTCGCCCTC
Organism: Verrucomicrobiota bacterium; assembly: GCA_030834165.1. Classification (GTDB taxonomy): domain Bacteria; phylum Verrucomicrobiota; class Verrucomicrobiia; order Opitutales; family UBA953; genus UBA953. The sequence goes on along the minus strand of JAURFU010000017.1, from coordinate 12,271 downwards.
ATGGGCCTGCCGAAGCCGCCGGAGATGACCGGCGAGTCGCTGATCGCGTAAAGGACGGCAAAGCCGTCCGTGCAAAGGTGCAAACCGGGCTTAAGCCCCCGTGCAAACGTGCAAAGGTGATGCCTGCCCGAAGGCTTACTTAACCCTCACTTTTGCACTTTTGCACCTTCGCACTTTTGCACGCGGCGAAGCCGCTGGTCAGGCTTTGATTCCCGTCGCGAAACTGATGCCGAGCGAATCGGCGACGGCGCGGACGATCTCGACCTCGGCGGGCTCGGCGCGTCCGTCGTGCAGCATGGCCGTGCCGATGGCGCGGACGAACTTCCGACGGGACGGGACGGTCTGTCCGGCGATGACGGCGAGGGCTTCGTCGACCTTGGCGAGATCGACCTGCGCGGCCGGCACCATGGAGGCGGGCAGACCCGGCATGCCGAGGACGCCGGCGCCGAGGGCGTAAGCCCTGCCCTGCGCGGCAGCGTCCTCCCCGGAGGTCTGCACGACGGCGGAGAGCACCAGGCCGGAGGCCGCGGCGAGGTCGCCCGCGCGGCTGGGCGGATTCTTGTCGGTCGAAAGGTAGCGGCGCATCGAGGCTTGGATGAGCAGGACGATGAGCCCGTCTTCGGCTTCGTAACCGGCGCGCTCCAAGGCGGTGCGGAACGCCGCGACCTGCGAAGGCGAGAGCTGACGGAGCGCCGGCATCGAGAGGTCGAGCAACGCCACGCGGGAGCCGGCGGGTACGGCGCCCAGCAGAGAATCGAGCCGGCGGGCTTCGCGGATCACTTCGCCGCCGGCGAGGAGTTCAGCCTGCGCCAGCTGGGCGGCGCGCTGCGCGGGATCGCGCCGCAAGATGAGGCCGAGCACGACGGCCATCGCGCCCACGGGGTCTTCGGACGCCTCGCGCAGGGCGCCCGGGATCGCGCCGCGGAAGCCGACCGAATCCTGGATCTGGAGATCAGTGGGCAGCGGACGGGAACCGGGCAGCGGAGGCGGGACGGCGGCGGCGCGGCCGCTAAGCCCGGCGACCGGTTCGTCATCGGCGACGGTCACCGGGGTGACGTCCGGGATGTGGCCATCGAACGCCGGATCGATGCGTCGGATACGGTCGGCGATCGGCGGGTGCGAGGAGAAGAGCGCTTCCAGGAAACCGGCCGGGCCCGCGAAGAACATGTGCTGGGCTTCCAGCTCGGCCGACGAGGCCTCACGCTGCGCGCCGGCCAGCCCGGCCACCTTGCGGAGGGCCGAGGCGAGGCCGAGCGGATTACGGGTGAACTGCACGGCGGAAGCGTCGGCGAGGTACTCGCGCTGACGGGAGACCGAGGCCTGGATGACGCGCGCGAAGAAGACGCCGCCGAGGCCGACCAGGACGACCACGAGGCCCGCGACGGCGAGAGGCCATGTGTGGTTCTTGCGGGAGGAGCCGGAATTGAAACCGACGCGGATGAGGATGTAGCCGAACTGCGCGAGGGCGGTCAGGCCGGCGACGGTGCCGATGATGCGCAGGTTGAGGCGCATGTCGCCGTTGCCGATGTGGCTGAACTCGTGGGCGATGACGCCCTGCAGTTCGTCACGACTGAGGTTGCGCAACGCGCCGCGGGTCACGCCCACCGCGGCGTCCTGCGGCGTGTTGCCTGCGGCGAACGCGTTGATGGTCTCGTCGCCGTCGATGACGAAGCACAGCGGCACCGGCAGGCCGGAGGCCAGCGCCATCTCCTGCACGACGTTGAGGTAGCGGCGTTCGGCGAGGTCCCGGGTGGTCCCGTTGACGAGCCGACCGCCGAGACGGACCGCGACCGCGCCGCCTCCCTTGGAAAGCTCGGCGATGCGCTGGAGACTTCCGCCGAGGATGATGACGAGGGCCAGGCCGGCGGTCCAGAAGAAGACGTCTCCTTGGAACCAATCGATCTCCCGCCCCCGGCTGAACTTGTGATGCGCCAGCACGGCCGCGACGTAGAGCGAGCCGACGAGCACGACGACCGCCAGCACGAGGAGCACGACCAGCTTGGTCGTGCGTCCGCGGGCCTCGTCCTGGGCCCGGAAGAAATTCATCGTGCCGGCCATGGGCCGAAATCAGCGGCTCAGAACGAGACCTTCGGGGCGGCCTTCTCGGCGGGGTCTTCGATCTTGAAGAACTCGGCGGGCTGGAAACCGAAGGCGTTCGCGATGAAGACCTGCGGGAAGACTTCGCGGCCGTTGTTGTAGAACAGGACGGCGTCGTTGAAGGCCTGGCGGGAGAAGGCGATGCGGTTCTCGGTCGAGGTGAGCTCCTCCATCAGCGTGCGCATGGTGGCGTCGGCCTTGAGCTGGGGATACTGTTCGGCGACGACCATCAGGCGGCCGAGGGCGCCGCTCAGGCCGGCTTCGGCCTGGCTGAGGTCGCGCATGGCGGTCGGATCGTTCGGGTTGCCGGCGAAGCGGACGTTGGCCTGGGTGGCCTTGGCGCGGGCTTCGATGACGGCGGTGAGGGTGCCGCTCTCGTGGGCCATGTAGCCCTTGGCGGTCTCGACGAGGTTCGGGATCAGGTCGTGGCGGCGCTTGAGCTGCACGTCGACCTGGGCGAAGGCGTTCTTGCAGGCGTTACGCAGGCCGACGAGGCCGTTGTAGATGCCCACGCCCCAGATCGCGGCGACGACAAGGACGGCGACGATGAAGAGGAGGACGACGAGAAGGATGGCGGCGACAGTCATATTGGGACTTAAGTTACCCGAGCCGCCCCAACCTGCAAGTCGTCAGGGAGAGGCTGCGGGATAATTATAGCCGTGAATTGGAACGCCCTTCCCCACCCTAAACGGGCTTCAGGCGGCCTTTTCCAGGCGGTCGCAGACTTCGTCGATCAGGAAGGCCGGCGTCGAGGCCCCGGCGGTCACGCCGACGGTACCGTAACGGGCCAAGGCGGCGAAATCGAGTTCGTCGGCGGTCTCGACGTGGAAACAAGGCAGGCCTTGGATCTCGACGAGCTTGGCGAGCTTGACGGTGTTGGCGGAGTGACGGCCGCCGATCACGACGATGGCCTGGCAGCCCTGCTTCTGCAGCTCGAGGATGTCGGCCTGGCGGTCCTTGGTGGCGCCGCAGATGGTGTCGAAGATGAGCGCGCCCGGGAAACGGGACTTCAGGATCGCGGCGAGTTTCTCGAACTCGTCCGTGAACATGGTCGACTGCGAGACCATGCACACCTGCGCGCCGAGGTCGGGCAGCGCGGCGATCTGGGCGGGAGAGGTGATGACGTGGCCGCGGCCTTCGGCGTAGCCGAGCAGGCCGATGACCTCGGGGTGCTTGGGGTCGCCGAAGATGACGGTGGCGTAGCCCTTGCGCGCGTGCAGACGGACCTTGCCGGCGATGATGCCGACGTCGGGACAGGTGGCGTCGCGGAATTCCATCCCGAGCGACTTCAGGTAATCGCGGCGCTCGGGCGAGATGCCATGCGCGCGCACGACCATGACGGCGTCCGCGTCGGTCGACTTCGAGACCTCGAGCTTGGCTTCGCTGCGGTAGTCGCCGACTTCGCGGATGCCCTCGGCGGTGAGGACCTCCATCATCTGGCGGTTATGGATGAGCGGACCGTCGGTGTAGACGGGGTGGCGGCCCTTCTGCGCATACTCGCGGGCGATATCGATGGCGCGTTCGACGCCCCAGCAGAAACCCGCGGACTTGGCTCGGATGACCTTCACGGCTTCAAGGTGCGGGCAAGCCCGGCCGATTCAAGCAAAGTCCGGCCTTACTTGGCCGGGACGCCCCAGACTTCGGCCTCGATGTAGTCGTTGGAGGGTCCGGCGGAGTTGCCCTTGGAGTGGAAGCGGACGTAGCGTCCCTTGACCGCGGCGACGGGGATCACGCGGCCTTCGTTGGACTCGTAGTAGCAGTAGTCCTTGCCCTTGCCGAAGCCGAGTTCGCCTTCGGAGTCGTTGTTGTAGACGGTGGTCACGCCGGTCTTGAAGGAGGAGTCGTCGGAGATCTGGACGACGACGTTGAAGTAGACGCGGCGCTCGCGGTGGAAGTGCCAGACGGCGATGGCGCTGATCTCGGCCGGCTTGCCGAGGTCGACCTGGACCCAGTGATGTCCGCGGGGCAGTTCGACTTCGAAGCCTTCTTCGCCGCCCTTGTCGCCGTCGGTCACGTAGGAGAAATCGCCGGCGGCGGCTTCACGGGCGGAGGAGGTGACGTTGCAACCCTTGGCGAGGTTCACGGCGGCGGCCGGGACCTTGGGGAGCTTGCGCGGGGCGGAAGAGACGGGCTCGAGGTTGTTGATCTTCACCGGACGCGGGGTGCCGAGGGCGACCGACTTAGGCAGCTCAAGCGGGAGCTCCTTGTCCTGGGCCAGGACGAAGGCGGGAAGGACGAGCAGGCAGAGGGCGAGGGACTTCATGGGGATAAGGTTAAGACAACGGGAAAAGGGCGGAGTTTCAAGACTTCGGGGCTTCCAACGTGCGGACCCGGCGGTGCTTGAGGGGGAAACGCAGGATGACCGTCGTCCCGACGTCCGGGGTGCTCTGGATGTCCACCGTGCCGCCATGGGCGCGGAGGATGCGCAGGAGGATGAGCATGCCGATGCCACCGCCGGAGGCCTTGGTGGTGTAGTAGGCGTCGAAGACGCGGGTGAGTTTGTCGGCCGGGATGCCCACGCCGGTGTCGCGGATCGAAAGCACGACCCACTCGTCGTCGGACGAAAGCTTCACGTGGATGTCGCCGCCGCGGTCCATGGCCTCGAGGGCGTTCTTCATCACGTTGAAGAGCGCCTGCTTGATCTGGTTGCGGTCGCCGAGGATGAGCGGGAGCTCGCCGGGGACGTCGAGCGAGACGCGGACGCCGAGCTGTTCCATCTGCTCGCGCAGGAGGCCGGTGGCCTCGGCGACGACGGCGACGAGATCGGTGTCGGTGAGGTGCGGAGGCGTCTGGCGGACGGCCCCGAGGAAATCGCGCACGATGCCGTCGAGTCGCTTGATCTCGCCCTGGCAGACCTCGGCGGCCTTGCGGACCTTCTCCGCGGCCGGCGAATCGCCGAGCTTGGCGGCCTCGCGCTGCAGTAGCTGGAGGTGGATGCCGATCGCGTTGAGCGGATTGCCTACCTCGTGGGCGACGCCGGCGGCGAGCGAGACGATCGAGTCGATGCGCTCGCTTTCGACGCGGTCCTCGGTCTGGACGCGCTCCTTGGTGACGTCGCTGAGCACGGCCACGCGGCGGCTGCGCTCGGCGCCCTGCTGCTCGCCGACGCGGGCGAGGTGGAGGGTCAGGAGGCGCGGCTCGGGATAGCGGACCTCGAGTTCGCGGGTCAGGGCGCCGACGGTCTCGGGGAGTTCGAGGGCCATGGCGATGTCGGGCGAGACGCGCCGCAGCTCGGCGCCCGCGACGTCGTCGGGATTGACTCCGAGCAGGCGCACGGCGGAGGCGTTGGCGTATTCGATGGCGCCGTCGTGGGAGAGCACGATCACGCCCTCGCGGAGCGTATCCAGCACCGTCTCCATGAGGTCGCGCTCGCGTTCGAGGCGGCGCGCGAGGATCGCGAGGTTCTGCGCGTCGAGGTCGTCGATGCGGCCGAGGACGCGGTCAAGCGGGCTGAAGCGACGACGGGCCATGTCAGGCGGAAGCGCGCGCCGCGACGAGGCGGGCGATCACGTCGATGAGCTGGCGGGCGACCACGGCCTTGGCGGCCGGGCCGAGGACTTCGCGGAAACCATTTCGTCCGAGGACGATGAGCTTGTTCTCATCGGAACCGAAGGCGCCGTCGCGGCCGGCGACGGAGTTGGCGGCGATGAGGTCGAGCCCCTTGCGCTCGAGCTTGTCGAGGGCGTGGGCTTCGACGTTCTCGGTCTCGGCGGCGAAGCCGACGAGGAACTGGTCGGTGCGACGCTCTTCGGCGAGGGCCGAGACGATGTCCGGCACAGGCTCGAGTTCGACCGTCATCCCCTGCCCGTCCTTCTTCAATTTCTGAGGCTCGGTCGTCTTCGGACGCCAGTCGCTGACGGCCGCCGTCATGATGAGCACGTCGCACGGACCGAACAGGGCATCCGCCTGGCGATGCATCTCGGCGGCGGTGACGACCGGGTAGACCATCACGCCCGCCGGTTCAGGCAAGGAGACCGGACCGGCGACGAGATCGACCGACCAACCGGCCTCCTTCGCGGCGGCGGCCAAGGCGAAGCCCATCTTGCCCGTCGACGGGTTGCTGATGAAGCGCACCGGATCGAAGAACTCGCGGGTCGGACCGGCAGTGATGAGGCAGCGGAGGGACAAGGGAGGCTGAAGATGGCAGAGGACGGATGACAGATGGCAGATGAAGGCCGAGGACTGTCAGGGACAGTCACCTTGGCTGAGGATGGGGGCGGAAACAATAGAGAAGGGGTAGGGGTGGGGGTAGGAAAGATAGTGAAAGCAAAGGGAGACCGGAAACCGGAATGAATGCTGCGGATATTAATGCCCCCAGCCAATCATCCGGTCTCCGGTTTCCCTTTGAATCCACGCCCTTGCCTAGAGGCAGGGCTGACCGGCCCGGGCAGCCGCGGTTGAGCGGGCCGCTCAACCCTACCCAATCCACCCGTCACTTGGAACTATGACTTTAACTTTTGCACCTTTGCACAGGCCGCAGGCCGATTTGCACTTTTGCACCTTGGGCAGCACGCGATGCTGCCCCCACCCTATCCCTTGCCTTCCACTCCCCTGCCACTCACATTCCCCGCATGGAAATCTTTCTGGCGACGGGTAATGCGCATAAGGCCGAGGAATTCGGCCGCATGTTCGCCCAGGCGCGGCTCGACGTGCGCGTGCGCTCGGCCAAGGACCTCGGCGGCATGCCGTATGTCGAAGAAATCTCCGGCACCTTCAACGGCAACTGCCGCCTGAAGGCCGAAGCCCTGCGCGCGATCGCGCCGCGCAAGGCCTGGGTGCTCGCCGATGACAGCGGCCTGTGCTGCGACGCGCTGCAGGGCGGCCCGGGGGTCGACTCCGCGGTCTACGCCGGCGTCGGCGCGACCGACGCGCAGAACCGCGCGAAGCTCCTCGAAGCGATGAAGAAGGCCCCGCCCCACAAGCGCGGCGCGCGTTTCGAATGCCATCTCATCCTCCTCGGGCCCAACCAGGAAGTCGGCAAGTTCGTCGGCCAGTGCTGGGGCAAGATCCTCGAAGCCGAGGTCGGCACCGAAGGGTTCGGTTACGATTCGCTCTTCGTGCCCGCGAACGAGGAACGTACCTTCGGCGAGCTCAGCCCCGCCAAGAAGGACGCCATCAGCCACCGCGCCAAAGCCTTCCAGCTCATGTCCGCCTGGCTGCGGGAGAATGGGGTAGCTTGAGACTAAATACTTAAATCAAAGGGAGACCGGGTAATTGGCTGGGGAGCCATTTTCGGGTGACAGGTGACGGCCATCAGCGCATCGGCCGTTCGGGAGTCAGCAAGTTCAGCCATCGGCCATCGGCACCTGGTTCCGGCGGCCGAATCCTGAAGGGCCGATACCTGAACCTCCGGTTCCCGTGCCCGTCACCTGTCACCCGAAGTAGCAGAACCGCAGCATTACTTCCGGTTCCCGGTCTCCCTTTGTCTTTTCCAACCGCGCTTTGCGCTCAGAAAAACACCGCTTCGGACAATGCTTCGGGGGCGCCCATGAAGGCGACGCGCTGCGAGAGCTTGCGGGCGTCGTGGCTGCGCGTGAAAGCGATCGTGGCGTGCGAACAGCCTTCGGAGTGTTCCCAGGAGAAGCACGCGCCGTCGGCGAAGACCCACTCGGCGTCGAGGCAGTCGCCCGCCGGAGGCTTCTCGGAAAGGGCGAAAGCGACGTCGAGGTGCGCACGGGTCAGGCCGGCGCAATGCGTGAGGCACGAGCGCATCCACTCAAGGATGCCGTAAGCTTCGCCGCGCATGCCCGCGCGATGCGAGACGGTGACGGAGCGGAGGCCGCGGACGAGTTCGGCCGGCTTATGGGCGGCGAGATACTGGCCGAGCGCCTGACGCACGGGCAGGCAGCGCGCGACGGAAAGGTCGCGGACGGCCTGCGGCTTAGGGAAGGCCTGCAGGAAGAAAGCATCGCCCGCGAGGGAGCGGTCGGCGACGACGCGGCGGCAACGGGCGGTCCAGCCGAGCCACGGCCTGAATTCGTCGACGGTCACGCCATGGGCCCAGACGTTGGTCGGAAGGTCGCCTTCGAGCCAGGTCGAGACCAGCGATTCGAGTTCCGGCGTCGGCGCGCCATGGGCGAGCATGAGCGCCTCGCAGCAGCGCTTGCCGCGACGGGAGGGATCGAAGAAGCAGAGGACGTTGACCTTGGCCTCGAGCGGCGCGGCGGCCTCGGCGGCGGGACGCGCGGCGAGGACGACGAGGCGGCAAGGATAACGCTGGGCGAAGCGGATGGCTTCGTCGAAACGCGCCTGGGCGTCGGCGGGCGCGACGGCCGCGCCGAACATCAGCACGAGGTTCATCTGCGAGGCGCGCGCGGCGTCCTCGCCTTCGTCGGCCCACGCCTTGTCGAGCGACGGCAGGACGGCGGAGATCTTGGCCGGGAAGCCCGGCAGCGCGTCGATCAGCGGGTGGGCCATGATCAGCGGCCGGCGTTGCGCCAGGCGTGTCCGTGCGCCGCCAGGAGGGCGTCGCCGCCCGCGGGACCCCAGGAACCGGCGGCGTAGGTCTCCATGCCTTCGCGGCCCTGCTGCTGCCAGCTCCGGAGGAGCGGCGTGAACAGGCGCCAGGAAGCCTCGGTCTCGTCGCCGCGGATGAAGAGCGTGCGGTCGCCGACGATGCCGTCGAGGATCAGGCGCTCGTACGCTTCGGGCGTGTTGGAACCGTAGGTGGTGGCGTAGCGGAAGCTCAGGCGGACCGGCTGCGTGCGCGGCTCGAGGCCGGGCACCTTGGAGTTGAGGACGAGCGTCGTGCCTTCGTCGGGCTGGATCTGGATGACGAGGCGGTTCGGGGCGATGTCGTAACGGGCGTCGCCGGCGAACAGGCCGGACTCGGGCTGCTTGAACTGGATGGCGATCTCGGAGACGCGGCGGGCGAGGCGCTTGCCGGAGCGCATGTAGAACGGCACGCCGGACCAGCGGCTGTTCTCGACCGAGAAGCGGAGCGCGCAGAAGGTCTCGGTGGCCGAATCCTGCGGGATGTCCTTCTCGCCGAGGTAACCGGGGACCTTCTCGCCGCCGGAGAGGCCTTCGGAGTATTGGGCGCGGACGGCGTCGCCGCCGACGCCGAGGCGCAGGGGCTGGATGGCTTCGAGGAGCTTCACCTTCTCGTCGCGGATGTGCTCGGCGGAGAGGGAGCGCGGCTGTTCCATCGCGACGAGCGCGAGGAGCTGCATCGTGTGGTTCTGCAGCATGTCGCGCGTGGCGCCGCTGCCGTCGTAGTAACCGCCGCGGGTGCCGACGCCGAGTTCTTCGGCGACGGTGATCTGGACGTGGTCGACATGACGACGGTTCCAGAGCGGCTCGAAGATCGGGTTGGCGAAACGCAGGACGAGGAGGTCCTGGACGGTCTCCTTGCCGAGGTAATGGTCGATACGGAAGATCTGCGACTCGCGGAAGTTGCGGGCGGCGGCGGCGTTGAGGTGGACGGCCGAAGCGAGGTCCTTGCCGAACGGCTTCTCGATGATGACCTTGCTCTCGAGCTCGGTGCCGATGCCGCGGCCGGCGAGGCCGGACTGGCCGAGATTCTCAAGGATGGCCTCGAAGACCGTGGGCGGGGTCGAGACGTAGAAGACCAGCTGCAGGGGGCGGCCGGCGCGCTTCTCGGCGGCGGCGATCTGCTCCTTCAGGGCGGCGTAGGCCTTAGGGTCGTCGTAACCACCGGCCTGGTAGGAGGTGTTGTCCTCGACGCGCTGCCAGATGTCGGGGCGGAACTCGCGGCGGGAGAACTTCCTGATGTCGGCGGCGGCCTGGGTACGGAACTCGGGGTCGGTCACAGGCTTACGTCCGAAGCCGATCAGGTGGAAGTCGGCCGGGAGGAGGCTGTCGACGGCCAGGTTGTAGAGCGCCGGCAGGAGCTTGCGCGCGGCCAGGTCGCCGGAGGCGCCGAAGATGACCACGCACGTGGGCTGGGCGCCACGGTGCTTGCTCAGGCCGGAAAGGAACGGATGACGGTCGGTGTCGGACATCGGAGGCTAGAAGCGACGACGCCCGAAGAGGACTTCGCCACGGTGTTGAAGGAGGCGGACGGTGCCTTTCTTGCAAACCAGAACTTCCATGACGTCGAAGCGCGTATGACACGCGCCCCCGACCTGGCGGATCCAGGCGCCCGCGGCCCGCCGCAAAGCCCTCTTTTTCCTCCGATTCACCGCCCAGTACCCTTCCCCGCCCTCTTCGGCGTGGCGGGTCTTGACTTCGACGAACACGAGCACCTCGCCTTCGAGGACGACGAGGTCGAGTTCGTCGCGCCCGTGACGCCAGTTGACGGCGAGGCAGCGACCGCCCTGCCGGCGATAGTACTCCTCGGCGCGACGCTCACCCCAGGCGCCGAAATCAGCGGGCGGGGTCCGTCCGCGCCACCACTCCCGGGCGGCGGCCCACAGTTCGGCTAAAAACATGCGCGAGGAGACCTAAAAGGCGGCGTTTCCGCCATCCTTGGACGGAGGGGTTCTTGACCTATGGAACCGTAGGTGCCTTTCTCTGTCCTTACACCCCACACCCATGCGTCTCCTCACCCTCCTCGCCCTCGCCGCCGCCGCCTGCGTCAGCGCCGACCCGATCCCGGAATCCTACCGCCAGAACGGTTGGTTCGTCGGGGCCCAAGCCTACACCTTCAAGCAGTTCTCCTTCTTCGAGGCCATCGCCAAGACCAAGGAGGCCGGCGGCAACGTCATCGAGCTCTTCCCCGGACAGACCGTGAAGCCCGGCTCGAAGGAGAAGACGCATCACTCGATGTCCGAAGCCACCATGGCCGAGATCAAGGCCGAGCTGGACCGCCAGGGCGTCCGCGCCGTGAACTACGGCGTCATCGGCGCGAAGAACAAGGAAGAGGTCTACGCCATCATGTCCTTCGCCAAGAAGATGGGCCTCTACGCCGTCTGCACCGAATCCACCGAACAGGTCGCCCACTGGGAATCCGCCGCCCAGGAGTTCGACATCAAGGTCGCCTTCCATGAGCACGGCACCCGTCTCACCAAGGACGGCAAGATCGACACGAAATACAAGGTCTGGGACCCCCTCTACATCCTCGGCGTCGTCGAGAGCCGCGACGCCCGCATCGGCGCCTGCGCCGATATCGGCCACTGGGCCACTTCGAACCTGAGCTCCGTCTGGGCGATCAAGGTCCTCGAAGGCCGCATCGTCAGCGTGCACCTCAAGGACAAGTCCGACTTCGGCCACAAGGCCTCGGTCGTCGTCGCCGGCAAGGGCGTCGTCGACGTCGACGGCTGCCTCGCCGAACTCAAGCGCCAGAAGTTCGACGGCCACATCTCCGTGGAGCACGAAGCCGACTGGGACAACAGCGTCCCGCAGGTGAAGCATAACATCGATTTCGTCAAAGCCCGCGCGAAGTAAGGTTCGCCAGGCAGGGACAGCACCACGTGCTGTCCTCCCAAAGCCCCCGGAAAACCGGGGGCTTTTTTGTGGGCGGAGAAATGCATCGAGGTAGGGGCAGCACCGCGTGCTGCCCTAGGGTCTCTCCTGCTTCGAACCGTGATTTAATCGTTCCACCCTGTCCGGATGGATTTCCGCATCCGCGAATACCTCCCCCACCAACGCCCTCTCTGGGTGCACGAACGCGACCCCCTCTTCATAACTGTCTGCCATCGACAAAGAAAAGTCCGGCACTTCGACAATACCTCCGCCTGGTCCGCCATCCTCGCATCGACCCATCATCTTGCCGAGAGAGGCAAATGGACGCCTCTCATGATGCTCGCGATGCCGGATCATCTTCACGGTATCGTAATGATTCCCCACTCCTCCCGGATACAGCAGACACTCGGCTCGTTCAAAAGGGACATCGGCTACGCCTGGCCCACGGACTGGCAACGCGACGCCTTCGACCATCGGATACGGAGCTATGAACAGTTCCTGGAAATCAAAGCCTATATCCGCTCAAATCCAGTAAGGGCAGGATTCGCAGGCAGCCCCGAAGACTGGCCTTACGTGGCAGAGTGGCCGATGAGACAAGAGTCAGACTAGGGCAGCACGCGGTGCTGCCCCTACCTCGAGACAGAATCTCACTCCGCAATCGCCGCCTGCAATTCCTTGAGCATGCGACGCAGTTCGCCCGGAGTATCGTAATCCTTCCGGCCCATGGGGAGGGATTCGATCGGAAGATAGCCGTTGTAGCCGGCCTCGCGCGCGATCTTCACGATCCTGCGCATGTCGATGCGCGGCT
>JAURFU010000016.1:26344-37659 GCA_030834165.1 Verrucomicrobiota bacterium | reverse complement strand
CGGCCAGGCCGAACGAACCAGGCGAGGATTCGCCATAAGTCGCGCCCAGGGCTTCGGCGGCGTCTTCGATCAGTTTCACGCCATGCTGATCGCAGCAGGCCTTGATGGGGGCGATGTCCGCCGACTGGCCATAGAGGTGCACGAGGACGAGAGCCTTGGGCTTCTTGCCGGCTTTGACCTTTTGTTCGATCACGGCGCAGGCGAGCGTGGGATCCATGTTCCAGCTCTGGTCTTCCGAATCGATGAAGATAGGCTTGGCGCCGAGATAAGTGATGGGCGCGGCTGAAGCGATGAAGGTGAGCGAAGAACAGAGGACTTCGTCGCCCGGCCCGACGCCGGCCAGGCGGAGAGCGAGATGCAGCGCGGCGGTGCCGGACGAGACCGCGACGGCATGTTTCGAACCGACGAGGACCGCGAAATCTTCTTCGAACGCATCGAGATTCGGACCCGCCGGCGCGATCCAATTGGATTGGAAAGCTTCGAGGACGTGTTCGATTTCGGCGGAGCCGATGTCGGGAGGGGAAAGGTAGATACGGGGAAGAGGCATTGGGCTTAAAGGTGCAAAGGTGCAAATCGGAGCAGAGCTCCTATGCAACGGAACGAGACAAATGTAATCTCAAGGGGAGACCGGAAACCGGATAATTGGCTGGGTGTTTTTTAGGTTAAACCAAGGGGCGGAGGCAGGGGAATTTCTGGGCGAGGCTTATGTTTATCGGACCGAGACGAGTTTGTATGCAAAGGCTGTGAACTCTAATCATGAACCGCTGCAGGTCCTGGTCTTTGCTAAACTACTATCAGACGAAATCTATGTCCTGACATCTCAGCCAAGCTTTCGGAGATTTTCTTCCCTCAAGTCCCAGCTTGAGAGGGCCGCTTTATCTGTGACGAGTAACATTGCCGAGGGTGACGGAAGACCAACAACGAAGGATAGCGTAAGGTTCTTTAGCATAGCCGTAGCTTCTGCCGCTGAAACGAAGATCCAACTTGAACTAGCTTCGAAGATGAGAGCCATTCCACATGAAAAGGCCGTCAGTCTTCATGAGGGGTATTCGAAAGTATGCCGGATGCTTAACAAGCTGAGCGAAGTGAGGCTTAATCGTATCAAATGACCGAGGTAACATTCCGGTTTCCGGTTTCCCCTTGCTGCTATAAGGAGATTTCGCTGCCACCGGCCACCCGGAAATGAGCCTGTCTTACTTCCACTTCCTATCCGCATATATCCCCAGCTTGGCCAAGGCGTTGAATAATCCCGCATTCGCCCTATCCGCCATCAACTCCTCCACCCTGCTCCCTGACGATATGCGCACGAACATCTGCTCGTTCTTCTGATTCAGTCCGTAAGCCCGGATATCTTTCCAGACGAGCGGGAGGCGTTCCAGGCGGCCGATGAGCCCGTTGCGCCAGCCGGCTTCCTGATCTTCATAGCGATTAGGTTCGCCGTTCACGAGATGCCAGAAGGCGACGTTCTGCTTCCCGCCGTTGGGCACGATGTATTGTCCGGATTCGTAAGGGAGGAGTTCGCGGTCCCCGATCCTGCCCGGGACGGAATAGATGCGTTCGGTGCGCACGCACCCGTTGTTCACCCAGCAGGAATCCGGATTGTGCGAGCCGGCGTCCACGACCGAGACTTTGCCGGGCTCCCAATAGGCGACGTAGACGAGGATCTGCGTGCCACCGCGGACATAGAGCACCTGCTTGGCCTGGCTGAAATTCAGGATTCCCTGGGCGCTCGCCATGGCCGCCGAACTTCCGGCGATCGGGATCTCCCGACGGGTCCAGCCCGGGACTTCCGGCAACGCCTGCCCAAGCTCGCCCGTGAATCCGCGCGGGCGCGGGGGCGTGAATTCGGCCGCCAGCACGAGCGCAAGAAGCGCGACGAGCGTGACCGAACCGAAGATGAGCAGGGCTTTACGCATGTCAGAGGATCCGGGCCGGGATCCCGACGACGGTCACGGCCGCCGGGACATCGGTGACGACGACCGCGCCTGCGCCGACGACCGCACGGCTGCCGACGCTCTTGCCGGGTATGATGCTGGCCCTGGATCCGAGGAAGACGCGGTCCGCGACCCGGACGTGCCCGGTGATATCGCACTGCGCGCTCAGCGAGGTCCACGGCCCGAGGCGGGCATCATGGCCGATGGTGCAATTGAGATTCACCATGGCGAACTCACCCACGTCGATGTCGACGGAGAGGATCGCCCCGGGACAGACGACCACGCCCCGTCCGAGCGTGACCCGCGCGCCGATGATGGCCGAGGGATGGACGAAGGTGAGGAGCTCCGCCCCGGCGGAAACCAGAGGGGCGACGAGCTTCTCCTTGAGAGCCGGCATGCCGAGGCCGACAACGTAGAGCTGATCGTCCGCGGGCTTGTGCCCGGCCAAGGGAAAGACGGGAGCGAAGGAGCCGAAAGGCTTCAGGGCGTCGGGATTGTCGTCCAGGAATCCGGCGAGCTGCCACTGGCGGCCGCAATCGGGATGCTGGCTCGCCCAGGCATGGAGTTCCCGGCCGAAGCCGCCGGCGCCGATGATGAGGAGTTTCTTCATGAGAGGGATTGGATAAGGTCGAGGAGATCGCCGACGGTCCGGCAGGCGCGCACCTGCGGGCCGCGGATCTCGAGATCGTGGACGTGTTCGCAATGGGACACGACGAGCAGGATGGCCAACGAGTCCCAGCCAGGCAATGCGCCGAGGACGGTCGCTTCGTCCGCCTTGGCGAAGACATCGACGTCCGCCTTCAAGGCGTTGAGCATTTCAAGACGGTTCATCGCGGAAACGGGAGAATAGGAGCGACGGAGACCGAGCTGAGCTCTCCGGCGAAAGCGCCCCAGGAAAGGCCGACGCCATAGCCGCAACCGGCGACCTTGAGCGGCCCCGCGCCGAGGCGATCGCCCAGCCCATCGATCAGGGCGCAAGGAATCGAGGCCGAGCTCTGATTGCCATATTTCTCGACGACCCCCATCGGCGTGCGGGCCTCGGCGACGCCGATCTTCTTGGCGAGCGTGGAGAGAATGAAGCGATTGGCCTGATGCAGGACGAGGGCATCCAGCGAATCGGGTGAAAGGCCGGCCTGCCGGAGAACGGACTGCATGGCTGCAGGGACTTCCCGAAGCGTGAAGCTGAAGACGTCGGGTCCGTTCATCGCGAGGTTGGCGTCGTGGCGGCGATTGCCTTCTTCGTCCGCCTTTTCGTTCAACGGGCCACCGGGCTGACGCGCCCCACCCTGCCTGACGATGATGGCCTGGGCGCCGGAGCCATCCGCTCCGAGCACGAAATGCCAAGGGGCGGAGCGACCGGTCTTCTCGATGAGCGTCGCCGAGCCGGCGTCTCCGAAGAGCGGATCGGCCGAACGGTCGCCTGGATTCGTGAGACGGCTGAGAGTGTCACCGGCGCACAAGAGCACCCGAGCGGCACCGCCATGCGCGCAAAGCAAAGAGGCCTGTTGCAGGCCATAGACCCAACCCGAGCAACCCAGCGAGAGATCATAGGCCGGCGCGGATTTGCTCAGGCCGAGACGGCCATGCAGCAGCGAGGCGTTGTTCGGCTGGGAATGGTCAGGAGTCTGCGTGACGAAGATGACGGCGTCGATTGAGGTGGCATCTAAGCCCATCTCGGCGAGCAGACGCTCGGCGGCGTCAGCGCACAGATCCAGGGCGGTCACTCCCGGGGCGGCGACGCGGCGCTCGCGCAATCCGATCGTCTGGGCGGTGCGCTCCAGCGCCCCGCGTTCGATACCCGAGGCGAGTCCGTCCGTGATGAAATCACGCACAACCGAACCCGTGGTCACGGCCAGGCCGGCGACGCGGATATTGGAGAGGGAGGAATGCATGGGCTAACGAGAGTATAGATTATGGAGTATCGAGTATAGGAAGCGGCCTGATTAGAGGCTTGGTTGACCAGAGGCTCGGAGGCTCAGAGGAGGCAGTGCAAAGGTGCAAATCGGAGCAGAGCTCCTGTACAAAAGTGCAAAGGTTATTTTGAGGGCTAGGGCCAGGGCTGGGGCTAGAGCCAGAAGTGACAGGTGAACTTAAATCGAGGAGGACGGAGAATCGGCCGGGATGCTCATCTTAGGGTGGCGGGCTTAAACTTCCTGCTACCGTACGGAGGCCTGGCCCAAGCCCTAGCCCTGGCTCTAGCACTGATGAGTCTTCACATTTGCACCTTTGCACAGGCCGTAGGCCGATTTGCACTTTTGCACGCAGGACAGCACGTGGTGCCGTCCCTGCCTTCAGCGCCCGGCAAACTGCCTCACCCAAGACTCGAGACACAGGATCGCGAGCAAAGGATAAGCGGCATCGACCTCACCGCGCTTATCGGCTTCGAGCAAGGCGACCGCGCCTTCGCCGGAGAAGAGTCCGGTGGCGTCGAGTCGACCGGAACGCGCGAGCTCCCGGAGGCGCTCGCCATACACTCCATGGAGGAGCTGACGAAGCGGGAGGCCGAAGCCGGCCTTGGGTCGTGTGAGGATTTCGTCCGGGAGGACGCCTTGCAGCGAGCGACGGAGGACATGCTTCCCGGCCGGTCCGCTGATCTTGCGCTCATCTTCGAGGCGTTCGGAGAAGGCGACGAGATCCGGATCGAGGAAAGGCAGGCGGACTTCGACGCCGCACGCCATGGCCATCTTGTCGGTATAATTGAGGTTATGGTCCGCCAGGAAGTGCGACCGATCGAGGTGCAGCATCTGGTTGAGCCGGCTGACGCCCGCGGGGAGGCTTTCGAGCGAACGGAGGAGAAGGTCGACAGGGCGGTGGGTGCTCAGGTCTTCGCGCAGGGCCGGACTCAGCGCCGGAGCCAAGGTGTCTTGGCTGATCCAGAGGAAATAGCTCGCGAGACGTTCCGCAGGTTCCGCATCGGCGTAACGGAAGAGTTTTCCTAAGCGGCGACCGAGAGGCGAACGTGCGGACAGCCCTTGGGTCGAGCGACGCAGGTAGGCGCGCAAAGGACGCGGGGCCCAGGCCCAGTAACGTTCGGCCTGCAGCGCGGCATGACGACGATAGCCGGTGAAGAGGTCGTCGCCGCCGGAACCGGAGAGCAGGACTCTGACGCCGCGTTCGCGGGCCTCACGACAGACGGCGTGGGCGGTGAAGGCGGCGACGTCTGCGGTCGGTTCATCGAGGGTCCAGACCATGGCGTCCAAATCCTCGAGGGCGGCGCCGCGCAGGACGGCATCGTGCAGAGGCGCGCCGAGACGCCGGGCCATGAGCTCGGCGTAAGGATGGTCTTCGGCGAAACCTTCGCTCTCCAGTCCGGCCAGGTCAGCGGACCCGACGGTGAAGCACGGGTATCGCTTGGCGTCGCGCAGCTCGGCGCAGGCGAAGTGCGCGATGGCGGAAGAATCGACGCCGCCGGAGAGGAAGCCGCCCAGCGGGACGTCGGAGACCAGCTGACGACGCACGGCCTGACCGAGATAATGTCGGCAGGCTTCGGCGGCCTGTCGATCGGTGAAGGGCTGGACCTCGGCCGAGTAATGCGGAGCAACGAACGAGCCGGCCTGCGTCTTCCCGTCAGCGGTCCATTCGAGATACGAACCTGGCGAGAGCTTGCGCACGCTTTTCGCCGGCGTGAGTTCGCCGGGTGCGTAGAGTAGGGTGAGATAAGCCGAGACGGCGGTGGGGTCGAGGGACCAATCGACGCCGGGGATGCCGCGGAAAGCTTTCAGCTCGGAGGCGAAGAGTCGGCCTTCGGGCGTCGTGGTCCAATACAGCGGCTTCACGCCGGCGGCATCACGCGCAAGCAGGAGCTTACGTTCGGCCGGGAACCAGGCCGCGAAGGCGAAGATGCCGTTGAGCCGAGGGAGACAGGCGCGGCCTTCGCGCGCGAGCAGGTTGGCGAGGACTTCGGTATCGCTCCCGCCGCGGAAGGCGACGCCGGCCCGTTCGAGCCCGGCGCGGAGTTCCCGGTAGTTATAGATCTCGCCGTTGAAGCTGACGATGACCTTGCCGGCCGCATCCGCCATCGGCTGGGCTCCGCTGGGCGAAAGGTCGAGGATGGCGAGGCGCACGTGCGCCAGCCCGGCGTCGGCATCATGCCATTGTCCGCTGCCGTCCGGACCGCGATGGCCTTGGGCGTGGTTCATCCGTCCGAGCAAGTCCGGCTGGAAGCGACCGACATATCCGGCGATCCCGCACATGGTCAGGCCTGGCCTCCCTTGTCGGCGTAGATTTGCAGGGAGCGACGCGCGAGGTTCGCCCAGTCATGCGCGGTGGCGACATAGGCCTGCCCTTTCCTGCCCTGCTCCCGCGCGAGATCCAAATCCGCGAGCAACGGACGCAGCGCCGCAGTCAACGCTGCGGGCCCGGATGCGCATTCGACGAGCGCGCCCGCACGGGCGGCTTCGGCCATGTAGCAACCTTGCGTGGCGATCACCGGCAAACCGGCGGACATCGCCTCGAGGATCGCCAGCGCCATGCCTTCGGATTCGGAGGCGTGGACGAAACAGTCCGCGGCGGCGTAAGCGGCGGCCTTCGAGGCTTCGTCCAGGAAGCCGAGCCAATGGACCCGCGCCGCGCAGCCGGCGCCGGCGGCCACGGCGCGGAGCATCGCCGCGTAGCCATGCTCGGCATCGGGATTGCCGGCGATGAACAGATGCGCGTCCAGGTCGGCGACGGCCCGGATGATGTCTTCGAGGCGCTTCTTGGCCGTGATGCGGCCGACGAAGAGCGCGACCCGGTCGTCCGGGCCGAGGCCATGACGCGCCCGCAAGGCGAGACCCGCCTCACGCGAAGAGACGGCCACCGCCCGGATGCCGTTCGGAAGGACGTGGATCGTCGAGGTGATGCCCAGCGAGATCAGCTGCGCTTTCTCCAAGGAGGTGAGCGCGAAGACGCCGGTGGCCCGATTCAACTTCGGCCGGGTGAAGAAGCGGATGTAGAAGCGCTTCTTGACCGATTTGAAATCCCAGCCGGAGAACAAAGCCGGGTCGAGGGCGCCGTGAGGGTTGAAGAAGACTTTGAGGCCGCGGGCCGCGGCGGCCTCGGCGACCTGGACGTTCAACGGGTTGAAGGTATTGTGCGCGTGCAGGATCGCCTCTTTCGACAACGTATCGATTTCCCGGCGCAGGCGATAGGAACGGGCCAGGCCGAAGAGCGGGTCCGGATAGAAATAGCGGATCGGCAGGCCGTCATGGATTTCCGTCGAGCCCGCGCGGATCGCATCCGGCGTCCAGATCTCGACGTCCGCGCCCAGCCGACGTTGCGCGCCCGCCAGCTCGAACACCATCTTCTGCACGCCTCCGGCATAAGCACCGGGAAGGCATTCGTAGACGATGTGACGGATGGGGAGCACGAACTGCAGAGAGGACTGAATGGAGGGCTGGACTAGTTGCAGTGCAAAGGTGCAAATCGGAGCGAAGCTCCTGTGCAAAAGTGCAAAGGTGATTTTGAGGGCTAGGGCCAGGGCTGGGGGTTGGGGTAGGAAAATGTTTTCAGGTGTCTCGAGGCAGGGACGTGATCACTATCGCGTCCGCCCTGGTGCCTGACGGATGCGATGTCATCGCATCCCTACCTAAGGCAAGCACTCCCCCGATACTCCATACTCAATACTCGATACTCTTTCGCCACATTCGCACCTTTGCACAGGACGGAGGCCGGTTTGCACTTTTGCACAGACGCCTCGTTCAGGCGTCTGCCTCTTCCTCCAACGCCATCGGATCCGCGGGCGGGCGGTCGATGGATTTGACGGCGAAGCCGGGGAGCAGGTGCAGGGTCCAGGTGAACAACATCGGCATGTTGTGCACGACGGTGAAGACGAAGATGGAGAGCAGGCCGTCGCGGAACGTCTGGATCAACGCCATGAAGAAGACGAGATACAGGTAACGACTCAGGCGGAGCATCGGGCCGCTGGTCGCCCAAAGGCAGGCCGCCGTCAGCAGGTAACCCAGCAAAGAGGGAATCAGGATCAGACCCGCGTAGCCGAAATTAGCGTAGGCCTCGCCGAGGTAGGTCAGGATGCGGCCTTCGACATCGTAGCGGCGTCCGGAGGTGGAAATCTCCTGCAGGTGATCCGCCAGACCCGGCTTCTCCGGCCACCAGGCGCGGGGCACGGGCAAGGTGACGATCGCCAGATAGGTCGAGCCCCAGAACTTACGGTCATTGGTATCGACCAACGAAAGGCCGCCGGCGAACTGGTCGAGGAAGTCTTCGGTGGCGGCGATTTCGCCGTAGCCTTTCTTGTTCTGCCCGAAGGACTCCTGAAGCATCGCGATGGCGTTTTCGTAGTCACCATACTGGATGGAAGAGCCGATATATTTCAGACGCGGGAATACGAGGCCGATGAAAAGAGCCGCGACGACCATGATCACGCCCGGCCAACGGCGACGATTAGACTGCAGATACAGTGCCGCGAAATAGAGGAGCGGCAGGATGAGCATGAACCGGTGGTAGCCCTGCAAGGCCACCGCCCCGAGGAAAAAGGCGGTCAGGGCCAACAGGTGCCAACGGAAACCGAAGGCGAAGATGAGCAGTCCGAGCACCCCGATCGGCCACATGGACATAGCCTGAACATAGCCCGCCGCCGCTGAATCGACGGACATCACGAAGCCGGTCGTCTTGACGACGTAGAAGAAATACGCCCCGAGCGGCAGGCAGAGCAGGCCGACGGCCTTGGCGATGTTCAGGTTGAGCACACGCCGCTCGACCGGACGGTCCGCCTTCGCCTCGAAGAGCAGATGCGCCCACCAGGAGGCGGCGACGAAGAGGATGAGGGCGCCGTCGGCCCAGAGCATCGCGCGGCTGATCTCTTCCGGAGAGATGGCTTCGGCGTTCGCCTGTCCGGTATACATCAGCGGCGAACCGCCGAGGATCTGGAACAGGCGGTAAGTAAAGCTATACAGGTGGAACAGCAGATACGTCGTCAGCGGATGCCAGAACGCCATGCGGCGGAACATCAGGACGACGACCGCGATGACGACCCCGAGATCGAGGAGGAAATATGGGATGAGGGAGTCCACTTAAGGAGAGTATGGAGTATGGGCGATACGGGGGGGCTGGCGGGCTGGACTAAAGGCAGTGCGAAAGCGCAAAGGGTTTTTTGAGGGCTAGGGCCAGGGCTGGGGCTGGAGCCAGAAGACGTTGAGGCAAGTTGATCAGGCTTACAGGGCCCTAACTTGCGGCCACCGTTCGACGGCCTGACCCAAGCCCTAGCCCCAGCTCCGGCCCTGAAATATTTTCACTTTTGCACATTTGCACAGGCCGCAGGCCGGTTTGCACTTTTGCACCGAGGACTAGCGGTGCGTCATCGCACCTTCTTCATCCTCTCTCCGCTGACGGAAGGGACGAAAGTGACGCGGGTCGGGGCCTTGTGGCGGGCGAGGCGTTCGCGGCAAGCGGCGCGGATGGCGGCGCGCAAGGCTTCGTGGTCCGCGACCGAGGCGACGACGTCGACGACCACGGTCTGCCCGGTGAGCGCGTTGGGTTCGCCGCGGACGCGGCAATCGGTCACGCCGGGAACGGACAGCACGACCGATTCGACTTCGGCGGGCATGAGCTTCTCGCCGCCGACGTTGATCAGCTCGCCGAGGCGCCCCAGAACACGCAAGGTGCCGTCAGGCCCCTGCTCGACCCGGTCGCCGGTGCGGAACCAACCGTCGGCGGTGAAGCGCTCATTGCTCGCGTTGAGATAGCCCTCGATCTGCGTCGCGCTCCGCAGCCAGAGCTCGTCGTCGACGATCTTCCAGGCGAGCTTCGGGTCTTCGAAGCGGAGATAGGTCGAATCCCCCTCGGGACTCGAGGTCCGGACGATGCCGGTCTCGCTCGTGCCGAAGGTCTGGATGAAACGCACGCGCGGGAAGGCCGCCTTGAGACGCGCGAGCAGGCTCTCCGGCATCGGCTCCGTGCCATAGGTGATGACCCGGAGAGAGGAAAGATCGTGCGCGGCGGCGGCGCCGGAGACGAGGAGGAGGTTGAGGAAGGTGGGCGAGGCAGGCAGGACGACGACGCGGTGGCGGGCGATCGCCGCGGCGACGACCTCGGGCGAGTTCGCCGCCGGAACGACGAGCGGAGCGCCGGCGGCCAGCGCGCCGAAGAGCGTGTTGAGCCCGCCGATGTGGTCGAAACCCAGGAGCGCGAGCACGGGCAGTCCGTTCGGCCGGCGGTCCTCGTAGGTCGCAAGCAAGGCGCTGAAGTCCTGCACCATCGCCTTGGGGTTTCCGCTGGTCCCGCTGGAGAACAGGACCAAGCCCGCTGCGCCGCGGTCGGCGAGCTGGCGGAAGAGCGGGTGCGCGGACGGCTCGTCGATCCGCGGCAGGAGACTCCAGGCGAAGCCGTCCGCCGTCACGACCCACTGCGCGTTCACCTGCGCGAGCCGCGCCGGGTGTTCGGCGGGATTACCGGCCAGCGGGACGACGAAGTGGCCGGCCGCCTCGAGCGCGAGCAGCCAGGCGGTCGCGGCCGGGCCATGCCCGCCGACCACGGCGACCGCCGACGGCCCGGGCAGGCGCAAACCCGCGAGCGCCCGAGCGGCTTCATCCCCCAATCGCCCGAACTGCGCATACGAGCAGACGCCCCATGCGCCGATGAGCGCGGGATTCTCGCCGGCGGCGACGAATCTTTGCTGAAGCCAATTGTTCAAGAGATCAGGGGAGGCCGACGTCGCCGAAGTAAGCGATCCGCCCAGCTTCATCAGATTGCATATGCTCAAGGAGGAACTCGGCGGCTGCCGCCGGAGTGGGCGAAGCGGCGAGATCAAGCTGATGATTGATCGCTTCCAGCCGGTCGCGCGGAACTGCCCGCGTCAGGGCGGTGTCAATCGGGCCGAAGCCGACCGCGCTGACGATGACACCCGACTGGGCCAGTTCCTTGGCGGCGACTTTGGTCAACGCTTCGACCGCGGCCTTGCTGGCGACGTAGGCGGCTTCGCCTTCTAGAGAGAGCGGGACGGCGACGGTGGTGAGATTGATGATGCGGCCGCCACGCTGACGGACCATGACCTTGCCGACGGCCTGCAGGCAATGGAAAGTACCCAGGTAATTGACGCGCATGAGGCGCTCCGCGGTCTCACCAGGCGTGAGGAGCAAGGCGTTCATCGACGCGGCGCCGGCGTTGTTGACAAGGAGATCGATCCGGCCGGCCTCGGCGACGATCGCCACGGCGGCACGGACCGCGTTTTCGTCGGTGACATCGACGACATGCGCGCGGAAGCGCTCGTGCGCGAGCGTCTGCGCTCCGCGGGCGAATCCATGTACGGTCCAGCCGTCGGCGAGCAGGCGCTCGGCCAACCGACCGCCGGATCACTGACAGGACGGGCATTCCAGCGGCGCGCTTCCGATCCCGATCGCGACTCCGAGCAAGCGCAGCGCATCGACGCTGCTGACCGGCGCGCCG
>JAURFU010000016.1:0-26334 GCA_030834165.1 Verrucomicrobiota bacterium | reverse complement strand
AGGGGTGGAGTTGAAGGCAGAAGGCAGTGCAAAGGTGCAAATCGGAGCAGAGCTCCTGTGCAAAAGTGCAAAGGTTTTTTGAGGGCTAGGGCTAGAAGAGGGGGAGGCTGGTTAATCGGGCTTATAGGGCGTGACGTACTCTCGCTCCTACCTTGCGGCCACTGTTCGGCGGCCTAGCTCAAGCCCTAGCCCTGGCTCTGGCCCTGATATGTCTTCACATTTGCACCTTTGCACAGGCCGCAGGCCGGTTTGCACTTTTGCACCCTGCTATCTTCCGACGATCTCCACCACATACTCCGCCAGCAGATCCACGCGACGGAACGGGGAGGTGAGGCGGCTCATGGCTTTCTCATCGGCTAGCGTGACGGTCTTGCCGGTGGCGACGCGGATGTCTTCCTCGAGGTCGGCGATGAGCGTCACGAGTCCGATGCTGTCCAAGGCGGCGGCTTCGCCGAAAAGACGGGTCTGCTCGTCGGCGTCCTGCAGCGCAGGCTTGCCGAGCTCACGGCCGAGGGCGGCGAGGCGGCGGAGCACGAGGGCGAGGGCTTGTTCGCGGTTAAGCATGATGCTGATGGGCGACGGTTTCGATCGTGTCGACGAAACGGGCGGCGAGGAGCGGGCGGGCGAATTCCTTCTCACCCAAGGCCCGGGCGGCGGCGCCCATGACGCGGCAGGCGGCGGGATCGGCGGCCAGCCGCTGGAGCGCGTCGGCGAAGGTGGCCGTGTCGCCCGGGGGAACGACGATGCCGCACTCATGCTCGCGGATGAGTCCGGCGAGCCAGCCGGGGTAATTGTTCACGACCGGAATGCCGGCGGCGAGATAGTCGAAGAACTTGTTCGGCGAGGTCCCGCGGTAGAACGCCGGGACGTCCTTGAGCACCATGAGCCCGCAGTCGAGCGAGGCGGTGATCGCGCCGAGCTCGGCCTTGGGCACCGGCGCGTAAAAGAGGCAGTTCGACAGACCGCGCTCCGCGGCGAGGGCGGCGAGGCGTTCCTTCTCCTTGCCGTCACCGACGAACGCGAGCTTCACGCGGGTGTCGCCGCGACGTTTCAGTTCCGCGGCCACGTCGAGCAAGGCGTCGAGTCCGTTGGCCACGCCATGGGCGCCGGTGAAGCCGGCGACGAAATCCTGCGGGCCGATACCGGGCAAGGCGAGGCGGGCGCGCTTGGCGGGATGGAAGACCTCCAGGTCGCACCCGTTGGGAATCATCGCGACCGGCAGGCGTTCGTCGGCGCGGGCACGGATGCCCTCGACGATCCCGGGCGAAAGACCGACGCACGCGTCGGCGCAACGATACCCGAGGAATTCCAGCAACGACATGCCGCCGAGGACGAACGGATTGCGCAGGCCGAGCGCGCGGGGAAGTTCGGGCCAGAGATCGCGGACCTCGAAGACGAACGGCTTGCCGCGGAACCATCTGGCGGCGAGGCCGGGAATGACCGCGGTGATCGGCGTCGAGGTCGCGAAGACGAGATCGTAGTCGAGCTGCAGGGCCAGGCGGACCGAACGGAGCGCGAAACGGAGGAAGGTCCAGCCCCGGCGGAGCAACGAATCGCGGTTGGCATACGTCAGGGGCAACGAGATGACGTCGATGCCGTCGACATCGCCGCGACGCCAGCCGCGGGCGGCGTCGTGAGGGAGCTCCAGTCCGCCGTGCGCATGCGCGCCGCAGACCACCGTCACCTGATGTCCGCGGGCGATCAGCGCCCGCGCGAACTCATACGAGCGCGTGCCGGTCGCGCCCCGAGGGGTCGCGAAATGCTGATGGAAATAGAGGAGGCGCACGAAACGCGAAGCGTTGAGGGCTGAGTCGATGACTGAATCGAGGGCTGAATTGATGAAAGATAAACTGTGGGCCGGAAGGCTGGTTTATTGAGGTAGGGACGTGATTACTATCGCGTCCTCCCTGACGCCTGACGGATGCGATGTCATCGCATCCCTACCCAAGGCCATCACTTCACCGATACTCCATACTCAATACTCTCACGCCACTTTTGCACCTTTGCACAGGCCGAAGGCCAGTTTGCACTTTTGCACTTACCTGGCACTCACAATTCCTCTCCCATTACCCGCGCGATCTTCACCGCCGCGGTGCCGTCGCCGTAAGGATTACGGAGCTGGGCGCGGCGCCCATATTCGGCGGAGTCGGTGAGCAGCCGGCCGGCGGCGGCGACGATGCGGGCCGCGGAAGTGCCGACGAGTTCGCTGGTGCCCGCGGCGAGGCCTTCGGGTCGTTCGGTGTTTTCGCGCATGACGAGCACGGGCTTGCCGAGAGATGGGGCTTCTTCCTGCACGCCGCCCGAATCAGTGAGCACGAAGGCGCAACGGTCCATGAGCCAGACAAAGTCTTCGTAAGCCGCAGGCGCGGCGAGCGCGATGCGCGGGTGTCCGCCGAGCAGGCGACGCACGGGCTCCTGGACCTGCGGGTTGAGATGGACGGGGTAGACGACGCCGAGGTCGGGATGCGCGTCGGCGAGCTGACGGATCCCGCGGCAGAGATCCTCGAAGCCGGGGCCGAAGGATTCGCGACGGTGCCCCGTGACGAGGATCCAGCGCGACTTCGGAGCGGCGAGATGCGAGGCCACGAACGCCGGCGCGACGCCGAGGCGGGCGCCGACGGCCGCGGCTTCGATCCCGCCGATGCGCTGACGGGTGGCCAGGAGGGCGTCGATGACGGTGTTGCCGGTGACATGACAAGCCGAGGCCGCGATGCCTTCGCGCAGGAGATTGGCCTTCGCGTTTTCGGTCGGACAGAAATGCCAGCGGGTGAGCGTGCTGGTGACGCGGCGGTTCATCTCCTCCGGGAACGGAGAGCGGAGATCGTCCGTCCGCAGGCCGGCTTCGACATGTCCCACCGGGATGCCCGCGTAGAAGGAGGCCATCGCGGCGCCGAGCACGGTGGTGGTGTCGCCCTGGACGAGCACGGCGGCCGGCTTCGCTTCGGCGAGCCAGGCGGTGACGCCGTTGAGCACGCGGCCCGAGAGCTCGGGCAAGGACTGGCCGGGCTGCATGAGGCCGAGATCGACGTCCGGCTTCAGGCCGAACGAACCCAACGCCTGATCGAGGAGCTCGCGATGCTGTCCGGTCGAGACCAGCAACGGACGCACCTTGCCCGCACGACGCAGCTCGGCATAGACCGGCGCGAGCTTGATGCACTCGGGACGGGTGCCGACGATGAGGGCGAGGGAGGGCATTACGTGAAGAATAGAGGACTGAATTGAGGTCAGAACGGAGGACTGCGTTGAGGACTGAATGGATTAAAGACCTAGTTGATCAGAGGGGGGTGAAGATGAGAAGCAGTGCAAAGGTGCAAACCGGAGCGGAGCTCCTGTGCAAAAGTGCAAAGGTGAAGCTAAGGGGTAGGGGTAGGGATAGGGGTGGGGGTAGGAAAACCTTTCAGGCCTAGGGGTAGGCACGTGATCACTATCGCGTCCGCCCTAGAGCCCGACAGATGCGATGTCATCGCATCCCTGCCCAAGGCCTGCACTCCACCGATACTCAATACTCGATACTCAATACTCTCGCGCCACGTTTGCACCTTTGCACAGGCCGTAGGCCGGTTTGCACTTTTGCACTGTGCGCCGTTTTCGACGCCGCTCACTCGAGCGCATACTCTTCCCCGTCGACGAAGAAGCTCTTGGCTTCGAGGCGCAGGGAACAGCCGAGCGCGGTGACGAAAGTGACGTCGGATCCGGCGGCGGTGAGACGGCGGCACCAGGAGGGTTCTTTGGAGCCGTAATGGGTCGAGTGCCACCCTTCCCCGCCGTCAGGCAACGCCGTGACGTATTCCTCCTGCGAGGCGGCGGTGCAGGCGACGGTCAGCTGCTCGAGCCCGGCGCGGGAGCGGCCATGCCAGCGGAGGACGAATTCGCCGCGCTGTCCGAGGAGCCCGGAGAGGCGGTCGACGATGACGAAGCCGTTCGGGACCTTGATGATCCGGCGGCGGGTTTTGAAACCGGAGAAGCCGCGGTGCTCGGCGGCGAGGCCGTCGGGTTGGCGCCGCAACCGGCAGAGCGTCCAAGGGAGCCAGAGGAAGCGGCCGAACCGACCCATGCAGTCGTGGTCGCCGACGGTGACGACGTTGTGGAAGCGCGAGCCGGCGAAACCATCCCAGCCGCCGGGGGCGTTATAGGAATAAGTCCCCGGATCTTCGGCGATCCATTCCCCGTCCCATCGGAGCGAGACGTGCAATTGATCGGCGTGCGAAGGACGCGTGCGGAAGACCGAGGGCGCCCGGAAGAAGAGCGTGCCGCGTGCCTGTCGCAGCGTGAAGACGCCGGCGTCGGGGCGGTCGATCTCGCCGCGGGAAGAAGGGGCTGCGCTCGCGGCCGTCGGTCCGAGCAGGAGCAAGGCGGCTTCGTCCCAAGGTCCGGAGGGAAGGCGTTCGCCTTTGAAGAGCGCGAGGGCGGCGCCGACCGCCGGACGGAAATCGTCGTAAGCCCCGCCGAGCGGAAAGAGGTTCGCGCCATCGTCGGCGCCGTAACGCGGGACGGCGCCGTCAGGCTCCATCAGCGAGGCGAGGAAATCCGTGGCGACGATCGCCTTGGCGCGGACCGCTTCCGGCAGAGTGTCGCGGACGGAGCGCTCGACGAGTTCGGACCAGGTCAGCAGCTGCAGGAGCAGGCGATGGTAATTCGAGGAGTGCTGGCTGAAGCCGCCATCGGAGCCGATGAGTTCGGCGCACTGCGCGGCCAGGGCGTCCATGCCGCGACGATAACCCGCGGAAGCATCGCGCAAGGACGGCCAGAAAGTCGCCGCCGTCTGCAGGCCGATCGCCTCGGCGAGGCCATGGTTGTTCTGCTGCGAGAGAGCGTAATCGAAATGCACCCCGATGCGTTCGGCGGTGGCGGCGGCCAGGCGAGCGGCGAGGGTCAGACGCGCGTCGGTCGTGGCCGGGTGATCACGGAAGGCCTGCAGGGCGTAAGCGACGGCGATCAGGCGGAAGGAGGCTTCCTGGCCGCACATCCAGTTCGGACCGCGGTTGGGCGGATTGCGCGCCATCCAATCTTCGAGGGTGGTCCAGAAGAGCTCGACGTGGCGATCGGCGCCGTCGCGAAGCCAGGCGCGGACGAGCGCATAGGACCAAGCGAAGCGGGAAAGCTCCCAGACGCCTTTGATGTCATCGGCGCCGGCGTCGCTGCGGCGCGACCAATGGGCGAAAGGATCGACGGAGCGGCCCGTGAGCACGTTACGCGTCCAGCGGTCGGGGCGACCGACTTCCACCAGGCCGTGCGAGAAGACGCGGGCGTAACCACGGGCGAAGGCGTCCGCTTCGGCGACCGGCGTATGTCCGCTGGTGACCGACCATGCTTCGAGCTGAGGAGCGAGGTGAACGCGGTCGAGCTTGGCGATCGGCAGGCGTGGCGCATCGGCCCGCCACTCCGCCGCATCGAAGCCGACGGCGACATCCTTCCACGGACGCATCGGCGAACGCCGCTCCCAGACGCCGAGCTTACGCTCGCACGCCCACCGCGCGCGCCGGAGTAGCCAGCGCGGACCGAGGTGATGGAGGAGAGGGAGGAGCACTGGACGAGGGCCGGAGGGCCCGAGGACAGGAGGGCTGGAGACGAACTAGAGGCTAAGCTGACCAGAGGCTCAGAAGTAGAGGCAAACTAGCTGGCTGGTTGACAAGTTGACACGCGGACATGGGAGACAGAGGGATAACTCAAAGGGGAACCGGAGACCGGAGGATTGGCTGGGGCTCTTATTTTTAGGTGACGGGTGACGGCCACGGGAGTCGGCAACTCAGGAGTCGGCTTCTCGGACATCGGTTGCGGGAACCTGGAGCCGGCTGCCGAAGGCTGAACGGCTGACACCCGAAAGGCTGATACTCCGATGGCCGTCACCTGACACCCTCAGAAGAATGTCCGCAGCTAACTGTCCGGTTTCCGGTCTCCCCTTGAGCGAACGGATGCGATGTCATCGCATCCCTACCCGTTGTATCCCTTGTCAACATGTCAACGGGTCAACTAACGGTGCCTCTAGCCTCTTATTGAGCCGCGGGTATCAATCAGCTTCTTCCCCTGCAGCTGCGCAAAGGTGAGGCCGGCGAAGGCGCGGTGATCGACAAGGAGGACAACGACGGAAGCGCGGGCGAGCGCGTCGGCGAGCGAGACCAGCTCCGCCCTGCCCTGCAGCGACTTCGGCAAGGCGGTCACGTGCGGTTCGACGGCGAGCACCTTGAGTCCGGCATCGGCGAGGTGCGTGGCGATCTCGACGGCGGGAGATTCGCGGAGATCGTCGACGTTCGCCTTGAAGGCGAGTCCGAGACAGGCGACGACGGCGTCCTTGCCCGCGGCGGCGCGGACCTGCGCGACGACGTGATGCGGCTTGGAGTCATTGACCTCGCGGGCGGTGCGCAGAAGCCGTGCTTCGGCCGGAGCGGCGTCGACGATGAACCAAGGGTCGACGGCGATGCAATGACCGCCGACACCGGGGCCGGGCTGGAGGATCTTCACGCGCGGGTGGCGGTTGGCCAAGCGGATGAGTTCCCAGACATCGACGCCCAGCTTGTCGCAGATCAGCGAGAGCTCGTTGGCGAAGGCGATGTTCACGTCGCGGAAAGCGTTCTCGGTGAGCTTGGCCAGTTCGGCCGTACGCGCATCGGTGAGGAAGATCTGCGCCGTACAGAAAGACGCGTAGAGGCCGCGGGCCTGTTCGGCCGCCGCAGGGGTGAGCCCGCCGCAGATGCGGTCGTTGGCGACGAGTTCCTTGAGCATCTGGCCGGGCAGGATACGCTCAGGGCAATGGGCGTAGAGGAGCCCGTCGACCTTGCGCCCGAGCTTCGCGAGCTCGGCTTCGAGCCAAGCCTTCACCTTTTCAGTGGTGCCGACCGGCGAGGTCGACTCAAGGATGATGAGGTTGCCGGCGGCGACGAACGGGGCGAGCGAGCGGGCGGCCGCTTCGACGAACGAAAGATCCGGCTTACGGGCGCCGTCAGGGGAGACGTGGAAAGGCGTCGGGACGGCGAGGATGAAGACGTCGGCCGGCGCCGGCTGGGTCGCGGCCTTGAGGTTGCCGGACTGCACCGCGGCGCGGACGAGCACGTCGAGGTCCGGCTCCTGGATGTGGATGCGGCCGCTGTTGATCGTCTCGACGACCGATGCGGAGACGTCGACGCCGAGGACGCGACGTCCCTTCGTCGCGAAGATGGACGCGGTCGGGAGGCCGATGTAGCCGAGACCGAGGACGCAGAGGGAGGGCATTTTTATATTAGGGGGCACGTGGGCACGGGGGCACGTGGGCAAGGGTCTTAACTCAAAGGGGAAACGGAAACCGGAAGATTGGCTGGGGCTTCATTTTCAGGTGGCGGGTGACGGCCACGGGAGTCGGCAACTCCGGAGTCGGCTTCTCGGCCATCGGCCGCGGGGGCCCGGAGCCGGCTGCCGAAGGCCGAACGGCTGTCACCCGAATAGCTGATGCCCTGGTGGCCGGCACCTGACACCTTCAGAAGAATATCCGCAGCTAATTATCCGGTTTCCGGTCTCCCCTTGAGACGTTCTTCTCTCTGGTCAACCAAGCCTCTGGGCCTCCGGGCCTCTAGCTTGGTGACATTCCCTGCATCCGAATACTCCATCGCGATACTTCTTCGAGCTCGTCGAGTGGAACGGGAGGGAGGCCGAAGAGAAAAGCGGAGAGGGCTTCGCGATGTCCTTTGCCGCGGGCGGGTCCGCCGAGCCAGGCAGGCAAAGCAGAGGCGCCAGGCAGATGCCGGGAGCGGAGGCGCTGCCAGTTGTCGATTTCCGCGGACCAACCTTCGCCGGAGACGGCGATACGCTCTTTGGACAGGTGCGCCGGCAGATCGGTGCGGTAGTTGAGCGTGGCGACGTCGCCGTTCGCGAAGTTCAGCTCGAAGCGGCCGCCGTCCTGGCCATCGAGGTCACGCGACAGGCAACGGACCGAGGCGATCGCGCTGCCGGACAAGGAACGTAGCAGATCGACGAAGTGGCAGGCCTCGCCGACGATCCGTCCCCCGCCCTGCTTCGGGTCGAGCGCCCAGTGGTCCACGGGCAGACGGCCGGCGTTGACGTCGACCGTGAAGCGCCGCGGGCCGGACTTCGCCGCGAGAGCGGCGCGCAGGCGTACGGCGAGCGGGGCGAAGCGACGATTGAAGCCGACGGCGAGGTTCGACGAGGTCGCCCGGGCGACGGCCAGCGTGGCGTCGAGGTCGGTTTCGGTCAGCGCGAGCGGTTTCTCGACCCAGACGGACTTACCCGCACGGAGCGCCGTGCGGGCGAGCTCGCCATGTTCGTCGTGGCGCGTGGCGATGAAGACGGAGGAAACTCCCGGATGGTCCAGGAGCGCGGCGATATCGGTCGTCGAAGTAGCCGCGGGTCCGGCGAGGAGCTTGGCAGTCAAGCCGTTCGCCGAAGCAAAGATAGAGGGCGAGGCGCCGGACGCACGAAGGGCCGGGACGAGGACGCGGGAGGAGAAGTTCCCGCAACCGATGATGCCGATGCCACCGGTGGTTCGGGTGTCCCAGTCGATACCGGGCAAGGTGCGGGCGAGCGCTTCGTTCGAAACGGTGTATTCGATGACGAGCCCGAAGGCGCCGGGGCGGCGGAGGTCGTCGTAGATCTGCGGCGCCGCGGAGAACGGATGGCTCGAGGTCAGCAGCGGAGCGACGTCGAGCGCGCCGGAAGCCATCAGCGCGAGGACTTCGTCGAAGTTGGCCCGGGCCGAAGAAGGGTCGGCCGGATCGGCGGAACCATAGGAGCGCGAGACCTGGAACGAGACTTCGTTCGCGTAGAAGTCGGCGCGGTTGAGCGCGAGACCCGTCACGCCGACCAACACCACGCGGCCGCGGCGGCGGCAGAGGCGCGCGGCGAGATTGACCGGCTCGTCGGAGGAAGTGCTCGCCGTGATGAGCACGCCGGCCGCACCGGCACCGACGAGTTGATGGAGCGGCGACGCCCCGTCAGGGATACGGGCGCCGGCCTGGACGGCCAGGGCGCTCTTCGATTCGTCGGGATCGATCCCGACGACGTCGACGCCGCGGGCGCGCAGGAGGCG
Source organism: Verrucomicrobiota bacterium (assembly GCA_030834165.1). GTDB lineage: Bacteria > Verrucomicrobiota > Verrucomicrobiia > Opitutales > UBA953 > UBA953. The sequence continues at coordinate 17,321 of JAURFU010000016.1, read as the reverse complement.
CACGGCCAGCTGGCCGATGAGGCCGAGTCCCATGACGACCACGGTCTCGCCCTTCTGCGGGGAAACCAGGCGGAGGCCTTGAAGGGCGACGGCCGCGAGCGGCGTGAAGGTCGCGTGTTCGGCGAAGACGCCGGCGGGGACGCGGACGGCGAAGGCCGGATCGGCGGAGACGATTTCCGCGTGAGGTGAATTGGACACCACGAGATCGCCGGCGGAAAAGCCGGGCACCTCGCCGGCATCGAGGACTTCGCCCACGTGGCAGTAGCCGAGCGGGATCGGCTGCGCGAGCTTGCTGCGGACGGCGGCGAGCGTCGGGAAGAATCCCTCGCTGCGGACCTTGGCGAGGACCGCGCGGAATTTCTCGGGCTGCTGGCGGGCCTTGCTCAGCCAACCGCCGCGGCCGAACTCGACCAGCATGCGTTCCGTCCCGAGCGAGACCAGCGAACGCGTCGCGCGCACGAGCAGGCGGCCGCGACGCGGACCGGGAGCGGGCACGTCGAGGAGTTCGGTGCGACCCGAACCCAGATGCTGGATGAGCTGGCGCAAATCAGGAAAGAGTCCGGTCCTGTTCGTAGGAGGACTGCTCGGTGAAGGTCGTCATCGCCGCCAGCACGAAGCCGGCGGTGAACATCAGCGGCGTGAACCAGAAGAGGAGGTCGACCGTCGCGTGGAGTCCCATGAGGATGAGTCCGAGGGCGAGCGGATAGGTCTCCGGATGTCCGGCGCGGAAGGCGCGGGCGAAACGACGGAAGAGCCAGCCGAGGAAGGCGAGGACCGGCAGGAGGCCGAGGACGCCCCACTCCGCGAGCATCTCGAGCCAGTCGTTGTGCGCGTGGATGGCGCGGTAGAACAGTTTGCCGTCGCGCTGCAGTTCCTTCTGCCGCGCCTGATAAGGGGGTGAGATCCATCGGTAGGAACCCGCGCCGTAGCCGACCCATACCCGGGCGGACGCACCGCCTTCGGTGGCCAGGGCCCAGGTCGCGCGACGGAGAGGCGCACGATCGTCGACGCCGGTCGCCTGATAGCTGGCGGCCTTCATCTTGAATCGTCCGATGATCGGATCGAGGTCGGCCACGAGGAGGACGGACGCCGCGGCCAGCGCGAGCGCGCCGCCGGTGATGAGCATGATCTGACGGCGGGAGCCGCGCGAATCCGGGAAGCCGAACCAATAGGCGAGCAACGGCGCGACGATGAGCAGCACGAGGGCGGCGGCGGCGCCGCCGGTGCTTCCGGTCAGGGCCGCGAGGAGTCCGAGCGCGAAGGCGACGAAAGCCGCGGCGAGATGCGGACCTCCGCGGAGGACGTTGTCGCCCGCGCGGCGGATGTGCCAGAGGGTGAGTCCGAGGGCGATCGCCGCGTGCAGGTAGAGATATACCCCGGCATGGTTGCGGCTCATGAACGTGCCGAAGCACGTGGTGTTATAGGGCACCGGATAGCCGAGGATGGTGCCGTAGGATTTCTGGTTGAGCACGCCGAAGGCGCCGACCGCGAGGGCCGCGAGCACCGTGACCCAGCCGAGGAAGACGTAGGCACGACGACGGCGGAGGCCATGACGGAGCGCGAGGAGCAGGAGCCACGGCGCGCCGAGGATCATCATCAGGCGCCAGGCGTTCATCGGCGGCTGCTTGGTGTCGGCCGCGGAGAAAGGCGCGTTGAGTCCGGAAGGCAGCCAGCGGACGTATTCCTGCAGACGGACGTCGAACTGGCCGACGTCGACGCCGGGCATGCCTTGCGCGGCCCAGAAAGCCTCGCGGTCAACGACGACGCCCCAGGCGTTGAAATCTTGCACCGCGAAATAGGCGAACAGCGCGAGGCCGGCCCAGAACGGGATCGAACGGAAAAGCTCGGCGCGGGCTTCAGCGGCCGGACGCGAGACGAGGTCGCGCGAAAGCAGGAACCAGGAAAGCGTCGAGCCGACCAGCAACGCGCCGGGGAAGCAGACATGGTCGAGCCAGCGATAGGTCCAGGCCGCATGGCCCGAAGAGGCGGCGACGGCGAGCCCGGCGAGCAGGCCGGCGAAAGACGCCGCCATCACGATGCGCTGCGTGCGGGCTTCGGCGACGACCGCCAGGAAAGCCGCGGCCGCGAAACCGAGCGCCGCGGCGACGGTCCACAGCACCACGCCGGCCCAGCCCCACGGCGCGACGACCAGGACGAGTCCGGCGAGGATCATCACGGCGCGTTCGCGGGAAGTGAATCGGGAGGAGGAGGGCATTATTTGGTTAGGGGGCAGGCTGGCACGTGGGCACGGGGGCAAGGGGAGATCATTTCGGGTGGCGGGTGGCGGCCTCAGGTGGCGGGTGGCGGGAGATTTATAGCAGCAAGGGGAAACCGGAGGCCGGATGATTGGCTGGGGAACTAATTTCAGGTCTCGGGTCTCGGCAGTCGGGAGCCAGGTTCAGGTGTTCAGGTACGGGTACAGGTTCAGGACCTGAATATTGCCCGTGCCCGTACCTGTACCTGATAACCCGTACCTGAGACCCGAGAATTTATATAATGACCGCAGGTAGCATTCCGGTTTCCGGTCTCCCTTTGAGCGAGCGTCGGAGGATAAGAAGGGCGCGACGTAGTCCGCCCCTACCCTACGGCCGCCGTTCGGCGGCCTCGACGTTTGAACTTTTGCACTGGCCGCAGGCCGATTTGCACTTTTGCACCTAGGGCAGCACGCGGTGCTGCCCCTACCTTAAGACAGCGGATGCGATGGCATCGCATCCCTACCTGGCTTGACAGGCGGGCGGGGGTAAGACAGTTTCTTGGAAATGTCTTTAATGGCACGAATACACTATCCATGCAGGTTCGGCTCACGCTGATCCCGGGGAGTCTTTCGCGCTTTTAAAATCAGGCCTTCCGGCCGCTCTCCCGCCCTTCCAGGGGAAATCCGCGCCTTTCCGTCGTCCGCGTGCCGGCGGCGGAATGACTGCTTCGCACGCCACCATGCATCACTACCGTGAACAATAACACTTCCAACGAACAGATCCTTGCCCTCCTTCAGCAGCTCGTCGCCCAGAACGCCGAGCTGTCGAGGAAGGTCACGGACCTGCAGGTCAAACTCGACCTCCTGGAGCACAAATTCGATACGATCGCCGAAGAGGCGGGGTTGATCTGACTTCCGCGGCGGAAGCCGCGAAAGTCAGATGTGCAAACGTGCAACTGCGGCGGAGCCGCGTGCAAAAGTGCAAAGGTGAGCACGGCGAAACCGCGAGGGGGCACGTGGGCACGTGGGCAAGTTGGCACGTAGGCAAGGGGCAAGACAGGGCTAGAGCTAGGAGAGGCATTTCGGGTCTCGGGTCTCGGCGGCCGGGAGCCAGGTTCAGGTCGTCAGGTTCGGGTGCAGGTTCAGGTTCTGAATTTCACCCGGGGCCTGCACCTGTGCCTGAAGACCCGTGCCAGAGACCTGAGGGCCGAGACCTGGGACCTGAAGATGTCTCCCACGTTTGCACCTTTGCACAGGCCGCAGGCCGATTTGCACTTTTGCACCTGGGACAGCACGTGGTGCTGTCCCTCCCTCAGCTCAATTTCTTCAACTCGCCGGTGCTGTCGCCGAGCTGGACGTCGCGGATGTCCATGCGGTTGAGCATGCTGACCCAGAGATTGTTCAGCGGGGTCTCCTTCGGATACACGATGTGACGGCCCGGGCGGATCGTGCCGCAACCTTTGCCGGCGAGGACGATCGGAAGGTCGTCATGGTTGTGACGGTCGCCGTCGCCGTTGCCGGAGCCGTAGACGATCATCGAGTGGTCGAGGAGATTGCCGTCGCCTTCCTTCACCGACTTGAGGCGCTCGAGGAGATACGCGAAGTGCGTGGCATGGAAGACGTTGATGTCTTGGATCTTCGCCAGCTTCACGGGGTCGTGTCCGTGGTGGGAGATGCTGTGGTGGCCGTCGCGCACGCCGATGAACGGGTACGAGCGGTTGGAGCCTTCGTTGGCCAGGACGAACGTGGCCACGCGCGTGGTGTCCGTCTGGAACGCGAGGACCATGAGGTCGGCGAGCAGGCGGAGGTGTTCGGCGTAGCTTTCCGGGATGCCCCTGGGCGCCAGCGCGTTCGCCGGGACCTTGGGCTGGCCGGAGACGCCGGACTTCTGGATACGCAGTTCCATCTCGCGCACCGCGGTGAAATATTCGTCGAGCTTGCGCTGGTCGTCGGCGCCGAGGCGGCCGTTGAGCTCGCGGAAATCCTCGCGCACCATGTCGAGGACCGACTTGCGCTGGGCGTCGCGGCGCTGGCGTTCGAGGTCGGAACCCGCGCCGAAGAGGCGTTCGAAGATCAGCTTCGGGTTCACTTCCTTCGGCATCGGCTGGGTGGCCGAGCGCCAGGCGATGTTGGACTGGTAGATGCAGGAGTAGCCCGAGTCGCAACCGCCGGCGAGCTTGCTGGCTTCGGTGCCGATCTCGAGGGACGCGAGGCGCGTGCGGTCGCCGATGCGCGCGGCGGCGAGCTGGTCGGCCGAGACGCCGGCGCGGATGTTGGCGCCGTCGGTCTTGCGGGGCTGGGCGCCGGTGAGGAAGGCGGACATCGCGCGCGCGTGGTCGCCGCCGCCGTCGCCGTTGGCGCGGGCCTTGTCGGCGGTGAGGCCGGTGAGCACGGAGAAGTCGGACTTATGCGCGGCGAGGGGCGCGAGGATCGCCGGGAGCTTGGAAGGCAGGGAGCCCTCGGCGCCCACGCGCCAGCCGTCCATGTTCACGCCGTTGGGGACGTAGAGGATCGCCATGCGGTTCGGCGCGGCCTGCTTCACGGGCGTGTTGCCGGCGGCCCAGCCGGTCTGGAGGCCCATCGCCTCGAGCCACGGCAGGGCCATGACGGTACCGAGTCCTTTGAGGACCGTGCGGCGCTGGAGGAGGGCGGACTTCATGGCGGGGTGATTACTTCTTAGGAGATTCTGACCCGCCTTCAACCTGGGAAGTTCCCCGGCGGAGGCGGAAAGGGTCGCTCTGGACCACGCCCAGGACGAGGGCCGAGAAGCGGCTGTCGGCTTTCAGGGCGGATTCCGTGATCTTGTCGACCGCCGGGCCGTCGTAGTAGTCGAGCCCGCGGCCGAGGCCGAACGTGAGCAGCTTCGAGGACAGATTGCGGACGATCTTCTCGCGGTCGGCCAGGAGGAGCTTCTTCAGTTCGCCCGCGCCGGAGAACGCGCGGCCATCGGGCAGCTTGCCGGACGGATCGATCGGCTGGCCCTCGTCCTGCTGGCGGAGCTGGCCGACCGCGTCGAACTTCTCGAACGCGAAGCCGATGGCGTCCATGCGCGTGTGGCAGGAAGCGCAGGCGGGGTCGGCGCGGTGCTGCTCCATGCGCTGGCGGAGGTTGCCCTTGAGCTGCTGCCCTTCGAGGGTCGGCACGGAAGGCGGCGCGGGCGGCGGCGGCGAGCCGAGGATCTGCTCGAGGATCCACTTGCCGCGTTTGACCGGCGACGTGCGGGTCGGGTTGGACGTCGCCGTGAGGATGGACGCGTGGGTCAGGATGCCGCCGCGTTCGCCCTTGGGGAGCGTCACGCGCACGAACGGCGAGGTGCGGCTGCGGGGGAGGTCGGCCGGGATCCCGTAGAAGTTGGCGAGGTTGCGGTCGAGGTAGGTGAAGTCGGCGTCGATGAGGTCGAGCACGCTGCGGTCCTCGCGGACGATCTCGGCGAAGAAGAGCTCCGTCTCCTTCATCATCGACGTACGGACCGCGTCGTTGAAGCCCGGGAACATCGTCGGATCGGGCGAGACCGCGGAGAGCTGGCGGAGCTGGAGCCACTGCAGGCCGAAGCCCTCGGTCAGGTAGCGTGAGCGGGGGTCCTTGAGGAGGCGGCGCGTCTGCGCCTCGAGGTTGGCCGAGAGCTTCTTCGCATAGGCCAGCTGGAAGAGCTCGTCGTCGGGCATCGAGCCCCAGAGGAAGTAGCTCAGGCGCGAAGCCAGGGCGAACTCGCCGATCGGGTGCGCGTCCTTGGCGGTCGGGACCTCGTCCTGTTCGGCGCGGAAGATGAACTTCGGCGAGGCGAGCACCACCGCGATCATCGCCTGCGCGCCGGCTTCCCAGCTGCCGCCGTTCTTCTCGCCCTCGTTCCAGACCTTCACGTAGCGGTTGATCTCGGCGGGCGTGGCCGGGCGGCGGAAGGCGCGGCTCACGAAGGAATTGGCGGCGAGGCGCGCGCGGGCTTCGCCGGTCGCGGTGCCGGCGAGGGCGGCGAGGCGGCGTTGCAGTTCGGTGCGCGTGTCGGCCGGGCCGAGGAGGCGCAGGCGCAGGCCGGAGAGCGTGCGGTTGCTGCCCGAGATCTTCGCGGGCGGATTGAGCCACTTCAGCGTGAACTCATGGGCGCCGCCCTTGAGCGTGACCTTGGCCTCGGCGACCTCGGTCTTCTTCACCTGCTTGAACTGGTAGGTGCCGACCTCGCGGCCGTCGACGAGGAAGGCCACCTTGGCGGGCGGATCGCCGGGCGAGCCCGTGGAACGGAGCGCGACCGAGATCACGTAGTCGCCGTCGCGCGAGGCCGTCATCGGGCCCGTCAGCGTCGGGGCCGGGTCGAAGTAGCGCTGCTGGCTGTCGCGCTTGCCGCGCGGGAGCATCTCGATCATCGCGAGGCCCGTGCCTTCCATCTCGGCGGGCTTGGACGGCATCGCCTTGGCGGCGATCGCCTCGCCGACGGACAGGAAGCGTTCGAGGTGGACGGGCGAGAACGTGAGCACGTCGCCGATGTTGTCGAAGCCGTAGCCCGTGTCGTCGGCCGGGAAGTCGGCGGAGAAATTCTCGTCGAGGAAGCAGAGGTCGCGGATCGTATGGTTGAACTCCGCGCGGTTGAGGCGGCGGATGGTCACGTCGCCCGGATCGGTCTTGGACTTCGCGATGGCGGCGGCGAGGAGCTTATGGACGGACGTCTGGAGGGCTTCGACTTCGGCGGGCGAGGGGCGGGTCTTCTTCTTGGCCGGCGGCATCTCCCCCGACGCCACCTGATTGACGACCTCGCGCCAGACGCGCTGGTCGCGGAAGAAGCGGGAATCGTCCTTGAAGGCCTCGAGGTTGAGGTGGCCCTTGGCGAGTTCGGCGTCGTGGCACTCGTAGCAATACTTGTCCAGGAACGGCACGATGTCCTTCTGGAAGTCCTGGGCGGGGGCCGCCGCGGACCAGACGCAGGCGAGGGCCCCGAAAACGGCGACGAACGGGGAAGGCCGAACCATGGGGTGGGCCGAAGACAGCATTGGGGTTAAAGACAAAACCGCCCGACCAAGGTTGCAAACCAAAGGCCTAAATCGTCAAAAAGTTGTCAAAAGATTGTTAAAATTCATAACTTATTGGTGGTTAATTGATTATAATCAATTAAAAGCGTATTTAGAGAGTTTTAAGCAAGGGAACGGGCGAAGTCCCCCATGAACGCCCCTTCGACCTCGATTTTCTGTCCACCAGGAGGCAAGATTGGCCACTAAATCGGCAACCTAAGCCGTGGCTTGGTGTTTTACCATTACTCCCTCCCCTTTAATAAGATGCGTCCCTTCCTCCGACCCACCGCCGCCCTGGTCGCCGCGGCGATCCTGACCACCCTCCCGGCCTTCGCCTTGGACCTCGAAGGCCTCGCCAAGAACTCGCCCTTCGGGGGCAGCGGCACCGCGGCCGGACCCGGCGCGGCGCCGAGCACCTTGGAGTTCCGCGGCATGTACGCCGAAGACGGCGTCAACTACTACAGCATCTACAACACCCTGACCAAGCAGTCGAGCTGGGTGGCCGAAGGCGAAGCCCCTTCGACGAACGTCCCCGTAGTCATCAAAGGCTACGACGCCGCGAACGAGACGCTCAACGTCGACAACGGCGGGCAGCCCCAGCAGATGGCCCTGCACCAGGCCGTCGTCGTGACCTACAAAGGACCGAGCCCGGCGCAGCTCGCGGCGGTCTCGGCCGCGGCGGCCCCGCAGACGATCGTCGGCGGCCCGACCATGGGCGGGATGCCGCAGAACCTCACGCCCGAGCAGGTGGAAGCCTTCCGCCAGCAGATGCGCGAGCGCTTCGGCAAGCGTGGCCCCGACGGAGGCTCCGACGGCCGCACGCGCGGCCCCGACCCCTCGACTTCGACCAAGACGCCGAAGAACGCCGCGCCCGTCCCGACCACGACCAAGACCCCGAAGACCTCCAAGTCCCGCTGAACCCTTCCCCTCCATGACCACCGTCCAGAAAACCACCGCCCGCCGCCTGCGCAAGGGCTTCACCCTGCTCGAGATCCTGATCGCCGTCGCGATCGTCGGCATGCTCGTCGGCCTCGCCGTCACGAACACCGACAAGATCCTCGGCCAGAGCCAGGAAGGCGTCGCCAAGCTCTTCGTCAACGAGTCGCTCAAGACCTCGCTCGTCCGTTACCGCATCGACCTCGGCGACTACCCGTCGACCGAAGAAGGCATCAAAGCCCTCATCAGCGCGCCGGAAGGCAAGTCGGACAAGTGGCGCGGACCTTACATGGACGCCAAGGGCGGGCGCGCGCCGCTCGATCCTTGGAACCAGGAGTACCAGTACCGCTATCCGGGCACCAAGAACACCGAGAGCTACGACCTGTTCTCGTCGGGCCGCGACAAGAAGCCGGACACCGAAGACGACATCGGCAACTGGTGAGGGCGGACGCGCAGCATCGATCCGGCCAGCCGGGGCGCCGCGGCTTCACCTTGTTGGAGACGCTGCTCGTGCTCGGCCTGATCAGCATGCTCGCGGCCGTGCTCGTGGGCGGATCGGCGCAGCTGCTCAAGGGCACCGCGCGGTCGGACCCGGAGGACGCGCTCATGGCGCTGCTCCAGACCTTGCGCCGGCAGGCGGTCGAACGCGGCCAGATCCTCGAGCTCTATCCCGCGGAAAGTTCCGACGAGGACGGGCCGGACTTCCTCTGGACGTTCGAGAACGCCCCGGAAGACGCGGCGCCGCATGAAGAGAAGCTCCCGAAGGCCGAAGGCGTCGCCGTGAAGATCCTCGCGCCCGAGACGATCGGCGCGATCCTGCTCGGCGGCGTGGCGTCGGAGGACCCCCTCGCGCGCCTGCGCTTCTACCCGGACGGCACGTGCGACCGCGTGCGTCTCGACATCCGCCGGAACGAAGAGCGCCGCCTCGTGCCCATCGATCCCCTGACCTGCGCGCCGCTGCCGGCCGTCGACGCAAGATGAACCGCCGCGGCTTCACCCTCATCGAAGTGCTCATGAGCCTCGCGATCTTCGCGCTGGCCGCCGTGAGCCTGGGCGCCGCCTATTCGAACGTCCTCATGAGCCGCCTCGCGCTCAAGCAGGACGAGCAGCGGCTCGACGACCAGGCGCGGTGCCGCGCCGCGTTGCTGGAGACCCCGGGCTTCGACGACGTCGAAGCGGGCGGCGACATCAACCTCCCGGGCGGCCGCAAGGCGACGTGGCAGGGCAAGATCGAGGCCACCGCCGTCAGCGACCTCTTCGCCGTGCAGCTCACGGCCGAGATCGAGCCGCCGGACGGCGGCGAGCCCGAGGAGTTCACCGAGACGCGCATGCTCCTGCGCCCCACGTGGTCGATCCCCGCGGACCGGCAGAAGATCCGCGACGAAGCGCGCCAGCGGCTCGAACAGGAACGCGGCTACAAGGAAGCCGACGGCAACTCCGCCTTCATCAGCGCGCCGACGCGCGGCAAGAAACTCGTCCCCTCGAACCCCGGCGCCAAGGGCGCGGCCGCGCGGCCGCCGGCCTCGACCGCCCCGGGCGGCAAAGGCGGCGCCCCCGGCAAAGGCGCGCCGGCCCCCTCCCGCCCCCCGGCCCCGGCTCCCGCGCCGCGTCCCGCCCAATGAGCGCCCGTCTCCGCCGCCGCGGTTTCTCGCTGCTCGAGATGCTCGTCTCGCTCGCCCTGCTCGGAATCCTGATGGTCACGCTCAACACCTTCCTGTTCTCGATGAGCGAACTGTGGGGCGGCGGCCGTGACCAGCGTCTCTTCGACCAGCATGCGCGGGCCGCGACCGCGCTCGTGCGCCGGGCCTTCGCGGAAGCGACGCTCGGACCCGGCGCGTCGGGCGTCGCGCTCAAGGACGTGGACAACGGCGCGGGCACGACCGAACCGCGCCTCGGCTTCCTGCTGCCGGACGCCGGCCGCCTGGCCGACTGGCCCGAAGCGCCGCTACCCGACGTCGACTTCACCGTCTACGTCGAGGAAGGGCGCGGGCTCGTGTTCCAGTGGCAGTCGCGCCTCGAGCTCGAACGCGACATCACGGACAAGCATGAGACCGTCATCAGCCCCTTCGTGACCGGGCTGAAATTCGAATACTACGATCCCGAGCTCAAGGAGTGGACGATCGAGGACGAACCCGTGCAGGAACCGGCGAGCACGACGTGGCGCAAGCCCGCGCGCGTGCATCTCGTCTTCGAACGCGGCTCGCTGAAGGCGACCAAGGTCATCGAACTCCCCCTCAAGCGCTCCGGCGCCACCGTCCCATGAGGCGCCGCCGCGGTTCCGTCATCATCGTCGTCCTCGTGCTCATCACGCTGGCCTCGCTGCTGCTGGCGCGGTTCATGGAGGACAACTCGCTCGAGCTCTCGGTCGCCACGCGCGAGGCGGACCGCCGCCGCCTGCGGGCCGACGCCCAGAGCGAGCTCGAGCTGGCCCTGGCCGTCATCGCCGAGATCCGCGCGATCGACCTCAACAAGGTCCATGCGCCGACGCAGGGGTTCGACGACCCGCACGCCTACGCCGGCTTCCCGCCGCGCGACGGCCTCCAGGTGCAGTTCGACTACGAGGACGAATCCGCCAAGCTGCCCCTGAGCGTCCTGACCAAGAACGACCTCATCCAGCTGCTGTACTCGCTCGGCATGGAGCAGCGCGACGCCGAGCGCGTCGCGGACGCCGTCGTGGCGTGGCAGAGCAAGTCGTACGAATCGCTCGAGGAGGAGGCCACCGACGCCGCCTACCAGCGCGCCACGCTCTCGTTCCGCCCCGCGCGCCGGCCGATCCGCAGCTTCGAGGAGTTCCGGAGCATCGGCGTGGCCAAGGAGCTCTTCTTCGACGAGCGCGGCCGGCCGACGCCGATCTTCCAGACCTTCAAGGCGTGCGTGAGCCTGTACACGTTCCCGCAGGCGAACATCAACACCGCCTCGGACGCCGTGCTCCTCTCGCAGGGCTTGGACGAGAACCAGCTGGCGCTCATCCGCGAGCGGCAGGCCGAGATCGGCCGGCGCATCGTCGGCACCCCGCCTTATTTCCGCGTGACCAGCGAGGTCCGCCAGCTCATCGGCGGCGGGGCGAACCTCGCGAAGTTCGACGACGAGATCATCCTCATGTGGGTGCGCGTGACGGTGAAGGAAGGCCTGTCGAAGTGCCGGGTCAGCGCCCTCGTGGCCATCCGCGACGACGTCGCCTACCCGAGCGCGACGGCCAACCCGGACACCAACCCGGACATCGGGCTGACCGGCCGGGCGCCGACCACCACGACCGCGAGAACGACGGGAACCTCGACAGCCGCTCCGCGGTCGGTTACGAGAACCACCACCCCCTACCTCACCCCCGGCATCGAGCCGCCCGCCAACCTGGGCAAGTCCACGATGAACGGCCGGGTCGCCAGCAACACGATCGCCTACCCCTTCCAGATCCTCGCCTGGGAAGAAGACAACGGGGCCCCGCCCGAACCCAAGCCGCCCGCCGACCTTGACGACCCCACGGCCCCGCCGACCTCCTCCAAATAAATGACCTCTCCCCTTCAACGCCTCTTCAAAGGGCCTAAGCCGCAGGAAGCCGCCATGCTCCCCGGCAACCGCTTCTTCGTCCGCCGCCTCGCGGTGGAAGGCGAGGACGTCCCCGGCCAGGTGAGCCTCGCGCTCGAGGCCGGGTCGCCCTTCCCGCTCGAGCAGATGCTCGTCGGGTTCGTGACCTCGACGGACGGCAAGCAGGTGCTCGCCTACGCCGCGCACCGGCGACGCTTCACCGCGGAGGAAAGCTTCGCGTGGCCGGAAGACTGCCAGGTCGTCCCGGAATTCCTCGCCCTCTGCGGCCACCGCCCCGCGGGCGACGGCGTCGTCGTGCATCGCGGCGAAGAACGGCTGACCGCGCTGGCCTGGAAGGCCGGCGAAGAACTGCCGGCGGCGATCGCCGTGGCCGAACTGGCCGACGCCGATGAGGCGAGCCTCGCGAAGGAAGCCGCCACCCGCGCCGGGCTCGCGGCGGACGTCGCCGTCGAGACCGTGACCGGCGCGCTCACCGGAGCGCTGACCGAAGGGGACCTCGTGCTGCGGCGCGAAGGCGACGGCACCTTCACCATCCCGAAGAAGGGCCTGGACGACTCGGACATCCGCGACAGCGACTTCCTGGCCGAACGCCGCAAGAAGGAACGCGTCAACCTGCTCCTCTGGAACGCCGCCCGCCTGGGCGCCGCGGTGCTCGTCGTCTCGCTCCTGCTGGACCTCGGCGGTTTCGTGGTCGGCATGCGCACCGGCACGCTCGAGGCCGCCAACGAGGCGCGTCGCCCGCTGGTCGAGGACATCGAGGAATCGCAGAAGATCACCGACCGCATCCTCGAGCTCGGCGTCAAGCGCCTGCTGCCGATCGAGATGCTCGCGCTCGTGAACGAGAAGCGCCCCGCGACGGTCGAGTTCACCAACGTCCACTGCGAGCTCAAGAAGCCCAAGGACAGCGTGCTGACCAAGCCCATCATGACCGTCGACGCCCGCACGCCGAACGCGGGTGACATCTCCGACTTCCTCAAGGCCGTGCAGGCCCTGCCCGAGGTCGAAGCCGTCACCAACAGCGAGCCGCGCGTGCGCGACACCTCGACCACCTTCCGCCTCGAGATCACCTTCCGCCAGGCGGCCCTCCTCAAGACCGCCGAAGCCGCCCCCGCCCCCCAAGCCCAATGAAACACTTCTTCTTCAGCCTGAAACCCCGCGAACGCCTCATGGCGCTCGCCGCCCTGCTCGTGGCCGCGACCCTGTGGTCGACCGGCGCCTGGGCGCGCGTGCGCGGCGGCTGGGACACGTGGCGTCAGCTCGAAGCCGACGCGGTCGCCCAGAAGGCGGTGCTCGCCAAGGAGCGCGAGGTGCGCAACGCCACCGCCGTCGCCGTGCAGGGACTCGACTCCGGCCACGGCTACGATCCGGCCAAGCTGGTCGCCGAAGCCGTCAACGCCACGCGCGAGGCCGGCCTGAGCGCGAACACCGACGCCCCGAAGACCACCAAGGCGGGCAAGTTCGCCGTGCACTCGCTGCAGTTCAGCTGCCGCAAAGCCGACCTCGGCAGCATCCTCCGTTTCTACGACAGCGTGAAGACGCGCGCGCCTTACCTCGCGATCGGCGACATGGTCATGACGACCGAACGCGGCGGCGGCGGCACCGTGACCTTCAAGGCGACCCTGACGGCCCTCGAACTCATCGGCCAGATCCCCAGCGGGGTGAAGGCGGAGGGCGAGGAGGGTAAATAAAGGGAGGGCTGGAGGGCACGAGGGCCGGCGGGGCGGCGCAGCATTAGTTGACCAGTCGAGAGGCTTAGTTGACCGGAGGCTCGGAGGCTCAGCTAGGAGTATCGAGTATCGGGTATCGGGTACCGGGGGCCGCCGCAGGGCGGCCGAAGGTAGGGGCGTGGCTTTGCCGCGCCCTCCAAGGAAGGAGTGCACGATGAATCGTGCCCCTACCTCGGTTCGCCCTGCGGCGAACAGAGACAACGGATGACCGGGCCGGTCATCCCTGCCTAAGACAGCCAGGTCGGCACGCCGTGCCGACCCTGCCCCGAGGCAAAGTTCGGCGATTCGATCCGCACCGCGATCCGCTATCCGCCAACACCTTGCTTCTTCGGCTTCCCGCCTTTGCCGCCTTTGCCGCCGCCGCGCGGTTCCTTGGCGTTCGGATCGTAGGCTTCGTTCTTCTTGTCGGCGAGGAAAGCCCCGGTGTTTTTCTGCCAGGCGAAGAGCAGCTTCTTGAGTTCTTCGAGCTTGGCGGGCTGGGACGCGGCGAGGTCCTTGGCTTCGCCGGGGTCCTTGCGGACGTCGTAAAGCTCGAAGGTGGGGCCCGCGAATTTCTGGATGAGCTTGTAGTCGCCGGAACGCAGGAGGCTCATCGGCTCGCCCTTGCCGATGTAGCAAGGGAAGTGCCAGTAGACGGCCGAACGGCCGAGGGAAGCGCCGGCCTTCAGCGGCTTCAGGAGGCTGAGGCCGTCGGTGGGCTGATCCTTCGGGAGCGGGACGCCGGCGGCCTCGAGGATCGTCGGCATGAAGTCCATGCTCGCGACCGGTTCGTCGAAGCTCTTGCCGGCCGGGATCACGCCGGGCCAGGAGACGGCGCCCGGCACGCGGAGGCCGCCTTCGTAGAGGAGGCCTTTGCTGCCGCGGAGCGGATTGACCACGTAAGGCAGCCCGCCGTTGTCGGAGGTGAAGATCACGAGCGTGTCCTTGGTCAGGCCGAGGCTTTCGAGCTTGGCGAGGATGCGGCCGATGCTCTGGTCGACCGCCTCGACGGACGCGGCGTATTCGGGCGTGATGCCCTTATCGAGGCCGGACGGCGACTTCTCCTTGTACTTGGCGAGGAGCGCGGGCTTGGGGTCGAACGGCTCGTGCACCGAATGCTCGGCGTAGTAGAGGAAGAACGGCTTCGCCTTGTTCTCATCGATCCAAGCGAGGGCTTCGTCGCAGAGCGCATCGGAGAGATAACGCCCCTTGCCGTCCATGTAGGCGTCCTTGGCGAAATTCACGTCGTCCGGCCGCCTGTAGACGTCGAAGCCGCGGCCCGTCGGCGACCCCGTCGAACCGTTACGACCGCGCCCTAGGTTCCACATCCCGATGAGCGAGGTCGCGTAACCCTGGGCCTTGAGCAGGTCGGCGACCGTCTTCGTCTTGGCCGGGAGCTCGTCATTGCCCTTGGTCGACATCACCTTCATGTGCGGCTGGCCGGGAACGTAGCGGTCGTCGACGACCGTGTAGACGCCATGACGGGGCGTATACTGACCCGTGAGCAGGCAGGCGCGGGTCGGCGCGCAATTCGGCGCGCTCGCGTAGCATTGCGAAAGGACCACGCCGGACTTGGCGAGCTTGTCGATGTTCGGCGTGTCGATGTAGCGGTTGCCCGCGAAGCCCACGTCGCGGTAGCCCATGTCGTCCAGCAGGATGAGGACGATGTTGGGCTGCTTGGCGGACGCCGCGCCCGCGCAAAGCAGCAAGAAGATGAGCAGCGCGGCGGAGAGTATGGAGTTTCGAGTATGGAGTTTAGGGAGAGGCATTGCGGCGGGGATTTTCAGGTCTCGGGTCTCAGTGATCGGGAATCAGGTACAGGTTGTCGGGTGCAGGTACAGGTACGGGTAATCCCGAACCCGTACCTGGCGCAGGCCGACGGCTCGGAGAGCCGCCCCTACCTGGGGCAGCGTGATCCATTCAGTCCTCAACTCAGTCCTCGACGCAGTCATCGGTGCAGTCCTCTACGCTCATGCGTTCTTCGCCTTCACCTCATAGGCATGCGCGACCATGCCGTGCTTGGTCGCGGCGGTCTCGTCCTTGGGCAGGAAGCAGCGGACGTATTCCACCTTGGCGGAAGCGGGCGTCACGGTGACGCGCACGTAGCCGGAGCTCGGGAGTTTCTTGCCCGAGGCGTAACGGTCTTCGTTGTAGGCGACGTAGCCGTGGTCGGAAGGCATCGGCAGCTCCTGGTAGATCAGCCCGTCCTTCTCCTGCTGGCAGTAGAGGTGGTCGTGGCCTTGGAAGAACACGCTGACCTTGTGCTTCACCATCAGCTGATGGATCGGCAGTTCCCAGCCCGGGCGCTTCTCCTTGAAGGTGCCCTCGCCCTTCTTGCCCTGGCCGCCCCACTCGTAGAGATCGGCCTCGTCGACGCCGCCGCGGCCGGAGCCGAGGACGTGGTGGGCGAAGACGAACTTATGCCTCGCCTTGCTGGTCTCGAGCGTGCGCTTGAGCCATTGATACTGCGCGTCGCCGATGGTGATGCCCCACCAGTCGCGGTTCTTCTTGTCGGCGCCCTTCTCTTCCTTGCCGCCCTTGCCGCCGAAGCCGCTGTCGACGAGCGCGGGCGAGTGCCAGTAGTTGTCGAGGAGGACGAAGAGGGCGTCGCCCCAGGTCCAGGCGCAGTAGCTCCTGAGCGGGCCGATGTCCTTGAACGGCTCGGCGTGGCCCGTGTAGATGCCCTCGTCGCCCGGGAGGGGGTAGAGCGAATTACGGGCCTTCTGGACGCCGACGGCGACGTCGCGGCGTTCGTCCTTCTGCGAGAAGTTGAAGAGCGAAGCCTGCTCGTGGTTGCCGTTCATCAGGAACACCTGGCCGACCGAACCCACCAGGCCGAGGAACGGACGCTGCAGCAGATAGGGCGCGCGGCAGTTCGCGTCGTTGATCGTGCGGATGCGCTCGATCGAGAAGTCGTCGCCGATGCAGACATGGAAGTCAGGGCGATCGGCCGCGGCCGTCGCGAGGGTGCGCGCGTAGAGGTCAGGATGGCTGGCCTGCCCGCGTTCGGGATGCGAGTCCCCTTGGATCGTGAAGACGAAGGACGAGCCGGGCGTGCGCTGGGTGGCGAAACGGGCTTCGGCGCGCTGGGCGAAGCTACCGGCGCCCGGCTTACGATAGTTGAGCCGGTAGAAATATTCCGTGTTCGGCGAGAGGCCATCGAGGACGATCTCGGTCGCCTTGCCGGCGGGCAGGGCCGTCACGGGCGTCTTGCGGACATATTTGCCCTTGGCCGGGCCGAACTCCAGGAACGCCTCCATCGTAGCGGCGGGCAGGAGGCTCGCCGTGATGGCCTTGTCGGTCGCGCGGCCGAAGATCAGCGAGACCTTGGCGAATTCGGAAAGAGATTCCGGCAGGACGTATTCGCCCTGGAAGACCGGTCCGCGCGCCCGGGACGAATCATCGCCGCCCTTCCCTCCCTTGCCGCCCTTGCCCTTCTTCTCCTGGGCGGAGGCGGACGACAGCATCGTCCAGCCGAAGGTCGCGGCCATCAGGCCGAGGAACTGCCGGCGCACGACATGGCCGAAGGCCGGCTTGTAGAATGGATTAGGTTTTCCGGAGGATGAATCAGGCGAACTCATGGTTTCGATTTATACGCATGGAACGCCTCAGGCGGAGCAAAAGTCGCAGTCCGCGCCGGACTTTATTTTCCGGAAAATCGCGTCTTAACGGTTGGTTAAGGTTGGAGCGCGACAAGGTCGCGAGGGGACAAGGGGGCACGGTGACACGGGGGCAAGGGGGCGAACGAGAGGACTCGCGGGCTCGTGGACCGGAGGGCCGACCAATGAGAGGCTGTGTTAGTTGACACGTTGACAAGTGGGCATGGGGCGCAACGAGAGGCCCGGAGGCCCAGAGGCTCGGTTGACCAGAGGGAGACCAAGTTGAAAAGTTGAAAAGTTGGCCGGTTGGCCGGAGGGCCGGAGGGGACACATCTCCAGGTCTCGG
>JAURFU010000015.1 GCA_030834165.1 Verrucomicrobiota bacterium | reverse complement strand
TGTGCAGGCGGCTGGCGACCTCCTTGCTGCTGTGGCTCTGGGCGATGAGGACGGCGATCTCGCGTTCGCGGGGGGTCAGCTGGTCGATCATGCCATCGCCGAGGAAGGAAGGGGCGGCGAGGGCCTGGCGGACGGTCCGGCTGAAATCTTCGTTGAACCAGGTGTTGCCGAGGGCGAGGGCCTCGAGGGCCTTGCGCAGTTCCGACAGCGGGCCGTTCTTATTCACGAAGCCATGGATGCCCGCCTGCATGAGGGCGCGGACGATGTGGGGCTCCTGCTTGCCCGAGAAGATCAGCACCTTCATGGAGGGCAGGCTGCCGCCGAGCCGGCGGAGGATCTCGATGCCGCCGACGCCGGGCATGATCACGTCGAGCACCAGGATGTCGGGCTTGAGGCGCAGGGCCAGTTCGATGGCGCTGAGCCCGTCGCAGCCCTTGCCGGCGAGTTCGCATTTCGGGTGCGTCGCGATCATCTCCGCCACCAGGTCGCAGACCGCCGACTGGTCCTCCACGACGAGCACGCGCTTCTTGGCGTGAGGCGCCGCCGGGACGGACGGCCTGGCCGGCTGCGGGTAACGGGGGAGTCCGGCCGACGGCCGGGTGACGCGGATTTTTCGCAATGATGTCTTCATGGAACAGATACATGAGATATCTCCGGAATTGTGTCGCGGGTATCAACGGAAAGACGATGGGGCTTATTCCTCATCAATGAATAAGCGAAATGGATTAGCGTTGTTGCTCGCTCTGATGGCCATGGCGATCTGTCTCGCGACAACCTTCCTTCTTTCCGTTTTCATGCATACGGAAGTCGCTGCAGCGAGGTTAGGCTTGCGTTACGCAGGCCTGCGCTGGGCGGCTCAATCCGCGGCTCTGAGGGGGTTGGCTGACCTGCAGTTCGCCGTCGGATCGGATCAGGCCCATACCTTCCGCCGGGAAGGTCCCAACACCTGGGCGGATCGCGGGATTTTCCGGATGGAACTGGGAGGCCAGGCCGAACTTGCGGGAGTTCGCTGGTGTTGGTCGGTCGAAGATCTGTCCCAAGGGTTTGATCTGGCGGCTCGGCCGATGGCGTCGCGGCAGGCTTCCGCCTGGGCCCAAAGCATGGTGGCCCGACCTAAGCTGCCCCTCGCTTTGCCTGTCATGCCGACGGAGGCGCAGGCTCGTGCTCTGGACGTGGGAGGTGCCGAGCTTTACGGAGCAGCCGGCGGGGAGAGGTTGCGGCCCTGGCATTCCTGGCAGGTGCGCGGGCTGCTGACCGACGCCAGGCGAGGCGGCTGGAAACTGGATCTCTCGGAGCAGGCCAGCCTCGGGCAGGCCGTCGGGCCGCAGATCGCCCGGACGTTGCTGAGTCCTGCCTGGAAACAGCATCCCTCTCGTGGCTTTCCGGCGGGGTTGGTCCGGGAGGATGGTCTCCAGATAGGGGCGATCCCGGTCCTGACCGACCTGCGTCTCAGTCTGGGTTTCTTCAATTCACGCCACGATGGCCGGCATCGTCTGCGCTTCCATGGGTCGGGCGTGCTTTGGAACCCGTTCACGGTTCCTTTGCTGGCCGGGCCGCATGGTCGGTTCTTTCTCTGCGAAGTCATCGGGGCTCCGGAAGTGACGATCACCAACTTGGATTCCGGGGCGAAGGTCGCCGTGGACCTTGATGATTGTCCGCAGGAAGATTTCGGCGTCGTCCGGCAGGGACCTCGGGATCGGGGCCTATGGTTCCGGGTCGAGGTGGCGGATGCGCAGACCTACGGCATGGGCGCCCGCGGTCTCCTGCCTGGCGAAGTCTATGCGTTCCTGAATCCGCCGGAGACGGCTCAGCCGCAAGGGTTGGCCCGCATCCTTTCCCGGGGTACCTGGCGGCTGGATCGCCGGTCGCATGGCCCCGGCTGGCGTCGTCCCGATGCGTCGGTCTTCCTTCCAGGCGATCGCATCGAGGTCGCCGTGCGTTTCCGGCAGAGGGTCACCATCCAGCTTCGACCTTATGTCGGTGAGCCCTCGCGTGACGAGCCCATCGCAGCCTACCCGTCCTCCCCCGTGGTCACTTTACGCGACGTGCCGTTTCCTGATTTCGGCTTTCGCACGACGGGCGAGGATTATTCGCGTGAGGACAGCGCGGGTTACGTCATCGGGGAACGGCGCGCATGCCTCCGTCTGCGTCTGCGACCTCGTCCGCAAGGGCTTTTTTATGCGGGGGCAGGGCAAGGCTCCTGCCAGCGGCACGACTGGGATTTCAGGTTGCCTGCGGATGCTTCCGAGTGGTCGGTCGAGCCTCCGTTGCTGTCCGCCTTGGATGTCGTCGATCATGACGCCTCCCCTTTGGCAGGGCCGTTGTGGGATCTTCGGGTCAACCGTCATGACGCCGCTGAGGCGGGAGCTTTCGCCTCCTTGCGTTGGAGGGACCTGCCTGGTTGGCCGTATCTTTCGGTCGGCTCCCTGCGTCATCTCGAGTCATCGACGGGTCATGCCTGGCATTCCTGGTTGGACCGGGGTTTTTTCAGCGCGCGTCCGGAGCAAGCCGAGCGGGGCGTCTCCTCCCATCAGCCGTTCCTTGCCCAGGATGAAATGGAAGCCGACGCCTGCCGGGCTCCGGCGGGCGGATGGTATGTCATCGGGCCTTGGAACGTGAACTCATCAGATAGTCTCGCCTGGGAGGCTTTCCTGAAGGCTTCGACGGGAAGGTGGCATGCCGAGCCTGGCGGGCCTTGGGATCCCCTAAGCTTGACCGGGCCGATGTTCTTCACCCGTCCGACGGGCGCCGCTCAACCGAAGTGGGCCGCCTCGTTGCCTTTAGACCTCGGAGACGACCGCTTGGCAGGCCTGCCGGTCGAGGTCTCCGCGCAGGTGCAGGGGGCGCAGATGGTCCGCCGCTTGGAAGAGTCGCATGTGACATCCTGGGCCAGGAAGATCGTCGAGCTGCAATCAAGCTGTGGCTGGCCTTTCGCTTCTTTGCAGGCTTTCGCGGAGTCTGGTCTCCTGGACCGCTCCCTCCGCGAAGTCGGTTTGAACGATGTGCCGGCGGACGTCTCGCCGGGTTGGCCATTATACTTGGACGCCGACGATCTTCTCGAGACATGGGCACCCTTGCTCACGGTGCGTGGCGATACTTTCAAGGTGATCGGCAAGGCCGAGGGGCCTGATGGAGCGCTGAGTTGCGAGCTAAGGGTCCAGCGCGTCGCCGAGGAGCACCCCTCCGGGCTGCTGGGCCGCAAGTTCAGGATAATTTCAGTGCAATATCGTAACCCTTGAGTTCTGGGGCTGACTTGACTGGCGGGGGAAAGGGCTAAGATGGAGGGCATGGAATCCAATCCCTTCATTGTCGCTGACGCCCCGGCCGCCGACCGCGCCGCTTTCTTCCGCCGCACCTACGGCCTGGTGGCCGCCGCGTTCGGCGCCTTCGCCGTGGCTCTCTTCGGCCTGTTCGTCTCCGGCATCGCCGAGACCTTCATGCGCTCCATCTCCGGCATGGGCTCCTGGGGCCTGCTCGGGGTGATGCTCCTCTTCTGGTTCGGTACCGGCGCCGCCCAGTCCCTGGCCTTCAACCGCGCTTCGCGCGTCGCCCAATACGCCGGCCTGGGCATCTATGTCGTCCTGCAGGCCGTCATCTTCGTCCCGCTGATCTACTACACCGCCCTCGTCACCAAGGGTAGCCCCGGCGAGATCCTCATCCCGGCCTGTCTGGCCACCGGCACCCTCGTGGCCGCCCTCACCGCCGTGGTCTTCCTGACCAACCTGGACTTCTCCTTCCTGAAGGTCGCCATCGTCATCGGCAGCATCTGCGCCCTCGGCGTGATCATCGTCTCGCTCTTCGCCGGCTGGTCCCTCGGTGCCTGGTTCTCGGTCGCGATGATCGTCCTGATGGCCACCGTCATCCTGTACCAGACCAACGAGGTGAAGAACACCATGGAGACCGACCAGCACGTCGCCGCGGCCTTCGTCCTGTTCTCATCCTTCGTCACGCTGCTCTTCTACGTCATCCGTCTCTTCGCGGGTCGTCGGGGCGACTGATCCAAAAGACGCTGGTCAAGGGTGCGGAGCATGGCATATTGAAGGCCATGCCCCGTCTTCTCTGCGTCCTCGCATCGGTCGTCTGCGCCGCCCTCGGCGCCGCCGACCGGCCCAACATCCTCTTCATCTTCTCCGATGACCACGCCCAGCACGCCATCTCCGCCTACGGGTCCAAGGTCAATCGTACGCCGCACCTCGACCGGCTCGCCGCAGGCGGCGTGCGTTTCCTGAACTCCTTCGTCACGAATTCGATCTGCACCCCCAGCCGGGCGACGCTCCTGACCGGGCAATATTCGCATCTCAACGGCGTCCCGGTCTTCAACCGTTTCGACGGGGAGCGCGACCATGTCGCCAAACGGCTCCGCGCCGCAGGCTATCACACGGGCATGATCGGGAAGTGGCATCTCGGCAGCGACCCCACCGGTTTCGACCGGTGGATCGTGCTGCCGGGGCAAGGCGTCTACGAAAACCCGGTCTTCCTCGTGCCGGGCACCAGGAAGCTGACCATCGAGGGTCATTGCACCGACGTCACCGGCGATCTCGGAGTCGAATTTCTTGAGACGCGTCCCAAAGATCGGCCGTTCTTTCTGATGCTCCACCAGAAGGCGCCGCATCGCGAATGGACCCCTGCGCCGCGGCATGCCGAGATGTTCAAGGACAAGGTCATTCCGGAGCCCGCCACCCTCTGGGACGACTATGCGACGCGTCCGGCGGCCTTGCCGGAGAATGAGCAGACCGTCGCCAAGGATCTCACCCGTCGCGACCTGAAGCTCATCCCTCCCGCCGACCTCGTCGGGCCCGCGCGGAACAAGTGGCTGAACGAAAAGCCCGCCGAATTGGTGGTCGACGGTCGCGTCCTGACCGGCCGCGAGCTCGTGCGCTGGAAATATCAGAAGTACATGCGCGACTACCTCGCCTGCGTGCAGGGGGTCGATGACAACGTGGGCAAGGTGCTCGACTACCTTGACCGGACCGGACTCGCTAAGAACACCGTCGTGATGTACACCGCCGACAACGGCTGGTATCTCGGGGACCTCGGGCTTTACGACAAGCGTTTCATGTATGAACCCGGGCTCCGGACACCGCTCATCGTGCGCGGTCCCGGCGTGAAGGCGGGCCTGACGCCCGGTTCATTCGTCACCAACGTCGACCTTGCGCCGACTTTCCTCGACCTCGCCGGACTGCCCGTGCCCGGGAGCATGCAGGGGCGCAGCTTTGCGCCGATCCTCCGCGGTGAGACGCCGTCGGACTGGCCCAAGTCAGCCTACTACCGCTACTACCACAGCCCCGGTCACCACAACACGGCCGCGCACCGCGGCGTCCGTACCGAGACGCACAAGCTCATCCACTACTGGCAGAAGGACGCATGGGAGATGTTCGACCTGACCAAGGATCCCACCGAACAGCGCAACCTGCTGGCGGTCGCCCCCGATGCGCCCGAGGTGCGCCAGCTTTTCAGCGACCTCCGGAAGGAGCTCGAGCGGCTCGCCGATCATTACAAGGATGACGGCCTTTACGCCGACCCGGCCACTTGGCCCAAGGGCTCCGCCGACGGCCCCTTCAACGCCTACCAGGCGACGGGCGTGAAGTCCGTCCAGCAGGCCATGCAGGCCGCCGCCGGTCGCTGACCTGAGGCTTCGTCGGGAGTTCGGTCTTCGCCATCGATTTATAAGCATGAGACTTTTGCCTCTCCTGTCCCTTCTCCTGCTGACCCTCGGCCTGCCGGGACAGCAGAAACCGCGGGAACTGCCCAAGCCGCCTGACGGCTGTGTCGAGCGCGTCTGGGACGTGGGCGGCATCCGGCGTTCCGCCATCGTGCGGGCTCCTCTGGTCAGGGGCGAGGCGAAGCCGCCGGTGGTTTTCGGCTGGCACGGACACCACGGCACGGCGGCCCGCGTGGCCGACAAGTGGGAAATCATGAAACTGTGGCCGGAGGCGGTCTTCGTCTTTCCTCAGGGACTGCCCACCCCCACCGTGAACGATCCGCAGGGCAAGGGCAACGGATGGCAGACCCGGCCGGGCGCGCAAGAGGACCGCGACCTGAGGTTCTTCGACGTGATGCTGACCGACGTCCTCAAGGAACAGGGGGCGGACAAGGACCGGGTCTTCGCCTTGGGCCATTCCAACGGCGGCGTCTTCTGCTATCTTCTCTGTCAGACGCGGGCGGACCGGCTTGCGGGCATCGCACCCGTGGCCGGCGTCATCGCCTCGCGTCCCAAGGAGCTGACTCCGATGCCCGTGCTGCACGTGGCCGGCCGCAAGGATCCGATCGTCAAATTCACCGGCCAGGAGGCCAGCATCGCCGTCGCACGCAAGGCGAACGCCTGCGTGGAGACGGCGAAGCCGTGGGGCGAAGCGGGAGCGCTCAAGGGCGAGATCTGGACTTCCGAAAAGGCGCCGGTCGTGGCCGCCATCCATGACGGCGCGCACGAGTTCCCGAAGGGCGCCTCCGAGCTGATCGTCCGCTTCTTCAGGGAGCAGCCGCCGAAGGCTCGCTGACCAGGCTTTCTGCGCCACTTAGGGCCTGGTGACGCCTGCGCACTCCCGCACCCTCGGCCCGTCGTCGGCCAGGTCGATCGCGATGGTCGTCCTGATGGCCAGGGTGCTCCTTTGCCGGACCAATGAGTTCAAGCACGCCATGGAGACCGACCGGCGCGTCGCCGCGGCCTTCATCCTGTTCTCGTCCTTCGTGACGCTGCTCTTCTA
This sequence comes from Verrucomicrobiota bacterium, assembly GCA_030834165.1. GTDB lineage: Bacteria > Verrucomicrobiota > Verrucomicrobiia > Opitutales > UBA953 > UBA953. The sequence continues at coordinate 33,810 of JAURFU010000015.1, read as the reverse complement.
CGTCATCCGCCTCTTCGCCGGTCGTCGCGAACAAGTCGCGGGCCAGGCAACTTCCCAGGGATTCCCGGTGTTCCATCGGGAATCCCTTCTTTTTGTATGTGCCGCTTCCTCCTGATCCTGCTCACCGTCCTCTCCGCGGCTTCGCTGTCCGCCCAAGGCAAGATCCGCGAGCTCCTCATGGCGAAGGCCCCGGAGGGGTTCGTGGAGAAGATCTGGACCATCGACGGCGTGAAACGGACCGCCCTCGTGCGCGTCCCCGCGGGCGCGACCGGTCAGATGGCGGTGGTCTTCGGTTGGCATGGCCACGGTGGCCGCTCCACGCACTCTGCCAGTCGCTGGGGATACGCCGAGATCGACACCACCTCGATCCTGGTCTTCCCGCAGGGGCTTCCCACCGTCTCCCCGTTGGTCGACAAGGAAGGGCGCATGCCGGGCTGGCAGACTTCCGTCGGCAGCGAGGGCGGCCGTGATATGAAGTTCTTCGACGCCATGCTGGCCGACCTGAAGAAGGAGCACTCGATCGACGAACGCCGCATCTTCTCGATGGGTCATTCCAACGGCGCCGCCTTCAGCTATCTCCTCTGGCAGGCCCGCCCGGAAGTCCTGGCGGCCATCGGGTCCGTCGCGGGCAGCCTGCGTCTAGACGCCAAGCTGCCTTCGCCCATGCCGGTGATCCATGTCGCCGGTGAGAAGGATCCGCTCGTGAAGTTCGCGTGGCAGCAGGCCACCTTCGCCGTGGTGCGCCGCCAGAACGGGTGCTCCGAAGAGGGTCGCCCGTGGGCCAAGGAAGGCGTCCTCGAGGCCACCCTCTATCCTTCGACCAAGGGAGCACCGCTCGTGACCGCCATCCATACCGGCGGGCACGAATACGCCAAGGGCTCTAGCGAACTCATCGCCCGCTTCTTCAAGGAGAACCCGAAGCCCGCCAAGTGATCAGCGGCCGAGGCTGTCCGTGAGGATCGCCAGGTCGTCGAGGTAGAACTCGGTCTTCTCGTTCGCGTTGCTGATGAAGCCGACCCAATCGAGCGTCTTCATGTCCGGGTGACGGCAAGGAAGGCCTTTGAACTCCTTCGTAGGCTCGCCTTCGGGCGTCACCTTGAGGTCCCAGCGGCCGGTCGCCGCCTCGCCGATGACGGCTTTGAGTTCGAAACGGAGCCACTGCTGCGTCGGCACCGCGACGTCGAGGCCCTTCACGCCGGTGAGGCGGCCGTTCTGGATGTGCAGCACCGGGCCGGTGCGATAAGGGTTACCCTTCGTGCGCCATTCGTGGATGAAGATCGCCTTAGGCTCGAGGTAGAGCGCGAAGCTCACCGTCGAAGTGCCCGCCGAGTGATGCGGGTTGAAGGACAGCATCGGGAGGTAATTCGAAGGCAGGCCGGGGGCGTCCTGGAAGAGCAGGGACTGCTTCCCTTCGGCCTGCTTGGAGTTCGTCAGACGAAGGGCGTCGCCGAGGCTGACGCGCGGCATGCCCGGAGCGGAGCGCAGGACCGACAGCGCCGGCGTCGCGTGCGGGAAGGGGCGCTTCTGGTCGGCGATCCGGCCTTCGAAGGTTTGGCGTAGGTTCAGGGCCGGTGCGGTGGGGCGGGGCGGACGTGCGGCCGGCGCGCCGCGCTCAAAGGTCTCCGCCAGCTTACGCCAGGCCGGGTCGTCGCGGAGGACGCCCATCGCGGAGACATCGATGGACTTGATGCCTAGGGCCAAGGCGGGCGAGCCGGGCTTGAGGCGGAAGTCGCGGCGGGCGGCGTCCGCGAAGAGCGGATCGGCGACGATGGAACCGAGGTCCTGGCCCTTCTTCTGCCATTCGGCCAGCGGGAGCTTCTTGTCGGTGAACGTCACCGGACGGCGGGAGACATCCCAGTAGACGTTGTCCCTGTTGAGGAAGTTGGCCGTCGTGCCGGTCCAGTTGCTGCCGAGCAGCTCGCCGCGGTCGAAGACGATGATGTTCTTCTCGAACGTGAAGGAAAGGTGGTCTTCGGCGCGGCTGCGTTTGACCTGATATTCTTCGGAGAAGGCGAAGACGTTGTTCCGGATGATGTTATCCTTGCCGTAATGCTGATGGAAGCCGCCGTCGGTGGTATCGTAGGTGACGTTGCCTTCCATCGTGATGCCCGTGCTGCCTTCGTCGGTGTAGAGGCCCCAGCCGCCGTAAGTGAAGCAGGTCACGTCATGGATGAGGTTATGGCTGACCGAGGTGCCTTCGGACGGGCCTAGCGTATAAACGCCCCCCATGTCGCTGAGCAGGCCTTTGCCCAGGTGGTGGAGGTGATTCCACTCGATATGGTTGCGCTTGGCGTTGCTCGGCGCGTAGCCCCAGCGCCAGCCGACCGACACGGCCGAGTAGAAGAAGTCCGAGATTTCGTTATGCGTGACCTCGTTGTCGGAAGAACTGCCGACCCAGACGCCGACCGCGCAGGGGAAGATCAGGCCGCCGTCGCGGATGATGTTGTTATGGACGCGATGGTGGCTCGCATGGTTCTCCGGCTTGGGCTCGTCGTTGAGCGTCCCGACTTTCACGCCGCCCGCGCCGAGGTCGGTGATGAGGCATTTCTCGATCGTCACCTCGCGGGTGCCGCGTCCGAGCGAGAAGCCGTAGCTGCCGACGTGCGAGAGTTCGCAGCCGACGAAGGAGACCTGCGTGGCGTGCTCCAGCGTGATCACGCCGTCCACGGTGCGCACGGCGGCCTGGTTCGGTGCGGCGGTCGCGAGCGAGGGCAGGCCTTTTGCGTGGCGGAAGGCGAGGCCGCGGAAGCTGAGATGGCGGACCTTGTCGCCGGGCTTGCCGACGAAGGTCAGGAGCTTTTCCGACACCGGGGTGACTCCGCGGAGGCGGCCGGCGTCTTCGCCGGGGCGAGGCTGGTAGGTCAGCTTTCCTTGGCGGCTGAGGAACCACTCGCCGGGTTCGTCGAGCAGCGAGGGCAGGTTCTCGATGACGACGCCCGTGTGGTGATCGAAGGCGGTGTTTGCTTTCTGGGCAGGCCCACGGACCTTGAGCAGGCCGGAGGAAGGGTCGGCCGACTCGACGCGGCTGCGGGTGGAGTCCCACTTATGGTAGAACGTCACGACGGCGTCCTGCGCTTCTGCGGGACCGACTTCGGCGAAGGCGTCGAGTTCCTTCGGGTCGAGGCGGAGGGTCTGTTCTGTGATGCCGGGGGTCGCCGCGGCGCCGGATAGCGGAGCCTCTTGTTCGATGCTGCGCAGGAAGCGGGTGCCGGGATGGCTCGTGCGGGCGCGGGTGGCCCGTCGCTCGCCGACCCAGAGCTGTTCGAAATGTTCGGTGCCGGCGGGGACCTGGAGCGTCCAGCGACCGTCTTGGCCGACTTCGAAGCCGGGCAGTTCCTTGCCGCCAGAAATCACCACGACCGCCCCGGGGGCGGCTTCGTAGGAGATGCCTCGGCCGGCTTCGCCGGAATCACGTTCGTCGAAAGCGACCGCTTGGGTGATCCGGTAGGTGCCGGCGGTGAAGACGACGCGGACGGGCTCGGCCAAGGGGCGGGGGAGCTTGCGGACCGCCTGACGCGCGCCTTCGAGCGAGGCCAGCGGGGCGTCGGCCCGACCGGACGCCCGGTCATCGCCGTCGGGAGCGACATGCAGGTCGAGGGCTTGCGCGGCGCAAGGTAGCAGGAACCCGAGCAACAGGCAGAGACGGAAAGGCATGGTTACCCCGACAAGACCGATCGAGGGCGGTTCCCTCAAGCCTTCTTAGCGACGTAGAAGCGGGTCTCGCCGGCGAACTCGCGGACCAGCGGCCCGTCTGCGGCGACTTCGGTGCTCAGCGGACACTCGATGACTTCGAAGCCGGTTTCTGCCAGCTCCGCGCGCGTCTCCTGCTCCGTGCTGCTGTGGATGAACACCGGAGACGTGTCGCTCTCGTGCCAGCGATCGCCGGGAATGACGTCGGCGGGCCTCGCTTCCTTGGCCCAGTAGGCGGCGTTGGCGCCTTTCTCGCGATCGGAAGCCGTGAACAGGAAGATGCCGCCGGGGCGGAGGACGCGATGGATCGAGCGCATCGCCGCGAGGCGATGGTCACGGCTCGGCAGGCACATCAATCCGTTGAAAGCGAAAATGGCGTGGTCGAACGAGGCGTCCGGATAGCTGAGATCCGTCGCGTCCTGCTGTTCGACACAGTGCTCCCAGGATGCGTCGTGGTCGGCGAGGACGGCGCGGGCGAGGCTGACCATGATCGGCGAGAAGTCGGTCGCCACGACGTCAGGGTAGCCCGCTTGGCGCAGGCCGAGCACCACGCGGCCGCCCCCGCAGCCGAGTTCGAGCACGCGGCCGGACTTCGGGAGGTGGCGTTCGATGAGCACGCGTTCCGAGGCCCAGAGGCCCACCCGGACCGCGGCCCGGGCGTAATGCAGGGCCGTCTCGGTCTCGAGCCAGTGGGCCTGCGGGTCGCGTTCCATGCGGACACGCAAGCGAAACTTGCCTCCGAGGCAATCGCAGGAACACTCGCCCGCATGTTCCGGTTGTTCTTCCTCGCCTTGGCTCTCGGGCTCGTCGCCTGCGACAGCCGCCGTCCGGAGGCCGCCCCGGCGCGGGAGCTCGGGCTCGAGACCCGTTTCCCCATCCGGATGGGCGTCGTGCTCACCCAGCTGCGGGTGGCCATCTCCGACCTGGAGAAGGCGCGCGGACTCATGGGTGTCACCAAACTGGAGGAAGCCGAGGGCATGGCGTTCCTTTACGACGAGGACGGCGAGATGAGTTTCTGGATGAAGAACACCTTGATCGACCTCGACATCGCGTTCGTCGGCCGGGACGGCACGGTCTTGGAAGTCCGCACCATGACGGCGGGCGACACCGAGACCACGACTTCGCTCACGAAGCAGGCGCGTTTCGCGGTCGAGATGCGCGCGGGTTGGTTCCGCGACTTCGGCGTCAAGCCGGGCGACAAGGTGAACCTCGAAGACCTCCGCGCGGCGGTGCGCGCCCGAGGTTACGACGTGAAGAAGTACCTGCCCTGAGCTCAGAGCGAGCGCCAGAGGAACAGCAGTCCCGCGGCGCCGGCGAGCACGAGCAGGACGAAGGCGAGGGCCAGACGTTCGGCGGCCGTGGTCCGGAAGATCCTCATGCGCGCGGAGCGAGCCTTGCGGCGGCTTCGCGCAGGAAGCCCGTGAGGCGGAGCAGGAAGAAGGGCGAAGGCGTGCCGGCGACCGGCGCGAGGGCCTGTTCGGCCGCGGCGATCTCGGCGTCGAGGCGACGGAAGGACTCGCGCCAGGAGGCGGCGGAGATCAGTTTCCGGGCGTCGCCGCCGGCCCGCAGGGGCGTCAGGAAGCCTTTGCCGGACAGGTCGCGTTCGAGCAGCATCGGCAGGGTCAGCTTGCCGCTGGCGGCGTCGGTGCCGAGCGTCTTGCCCGCCTTGGAGTCATCCTGCAGCAGGTCGACGAGGTCGTCGTAGATCTGGTAGGCGATGCCGAGGTGGCGGCCGAAGAGGGCGCAGGCGTCGACGTGTTCCGTCGGGCGGTCGGCGAGGAGCGCGCCGATGCGGCAGGCGCCTTCGAACAGCTCGGCGGTCTTCAGGCGGATGTGGCGGTAGTAGTCCTCGAGGGAGAGGTCGTCCTGGCCGCGGGAGAACGTCTGGCAGACCTCGCCGGAGCAGACCTCGCGGGAGGCGCGGGCGACGATGCGGCAGAGCTCGGGGGTGGGGTGGTCGGCGGCCAGCACGAGGGCGTGGGCGAAGAGGGCGTCGCCGAAGAGCACCGCCGCGTGGGCGCCGTGGGTGCGATTCGGGGTGGCGCTGCCGTGTCGGGTGTCGGCGCCGTCGAGGACGTCGTCGTGCACCAGCGTCGCCAGATGGACCAGTTCGATGATGCCGGCTCCGCGGACCAGGGCGGGGGGAGGAGGGCCGCCGGCGCCGGCGCCGAAGGCGAGCAGGGGACGGAGCCGCTTGCCCGGGTGGGCGAGCACGTCGCGGACCATCGGACGGACCTCAGGTTCGAACGCCAGTTCCTGCTCCGCGAGGAATTGCTCGAGGGCCGCGAAATGGGCTTCTAGGCCGGCGTGCAGCGGGGAGGACACGCCGCAATCTGCGGACGATGCCGCCCCTGCGCAAGCGCAGGATGCGGATTGTCCCGGTCAGGGGACGAACTTCGTCTCGACCGAGATGATCTGCTTGCCGGTGCTGGCGCAATCCGCGCACGGGATACGCTTGTCGACCAGCTGACCTTTCTGGGCCTCGCGGGTGAAGCCGAGGCCGCCGCACTTCTTGCAAGGAATCGTCTCGTTGGTCGTCGCACTGAGTTCGGCGCCGGCGGTGATCGCTTCGACGAAGCGTTGCAGGCCGGCGGGGGATTCTTCGAGCGTCACGCATTCGACGAACGCTTCCCGGCGAAGGGTCAGGCGACGGCCCTTGAGCGGGGCGAAGTCAGGCGTGAAGAGGATCGCCACCGCGCCGACATGCATGCCTTTGATCGTCCCCGTGTCGCCGGCTTTGGCGGGTTTCTCGAGCAGGAGGAGGGCCATCGTGTCGACGCCGGCGGCGAGGGCCTCGTTGGGGCCGGCGGCGGGCCAGGCGGCCTTGGCGAGGTAGCGGTTGTCGCCGAGGTCCTGCAGGACCGAGTAGGTCACCGGGGTCACGTAGCCGAGGGCCTTGCTCGAGCCGGCGGGGGAGCCGTCGACGATGCTCTGAGAGGCGAAGGCCGAGTAGAGGCGCTGCAGTTCCTTCGTGGTCTCGGCCGAGCCCAGGCGATTCAACTTCGAGAGCTGGAAGGTGCGGGTCGTCTTGGCCTCAGGCAGCGACGAAGGACGGAACGGAGAGATCTGCACCGAGTCGTCGACGAACTCGTCCGAGATGCCGGCGGCGGCCGGGGCGGCGGTCGCCGGAGCCGCGGCCGGAGCGGGCTCCGCGGAGACCTTGGTGCCGAAGGGGGTCGTCTGGGCGACGAGCGGCAGGGCGAGGAGGCTGAGGAGGAGTCTTAGCTTCATGGGTTTAGTCGAGGGAACTCAGGTCGCCTTCGGCGGGCGGCGGGGTGGACTTAGGCTTGTTCGTCGCGGAGGAACCCAGGGCCGGGGTCGAAGGCGTCACCGGATCGACGGAGCGGGCCGGGCGATAGCCGTCGTCGTCCTCATCGTCGTCTTCATCGTCGTCCGGGAGATCATCGTCTTCCGGGTTGGGCTTGTCGCCGCGGGCGACGCGTTTGCGGCGCACGATGACCGTGCCCACGCCGACGGCGGCCAGGTAGAATCCGAACAACACCCCGGTCATCACAATCAGGGAGATCGGTTCGGCGATGGGCGTGATCAGCGCGACAAGCAGCATGATGCCGACCAGCATTCCGCGCCACGATTTCAAGAGGGTGCGAGGGCGGATGAGTTCGAGCCACATCAGGATGATGAGCGCGAGCGGGAATTGGAAAGTCAGGCCGGTGAGGAGGCACATCATCACCACGAAGGCGTAGTAATCCGAAGCCTGCCAGGTCACCTCCATCTTCATTCCTTCTGCAAAGTGCTGCCAGATCTGGATGGACATCGGGCTTAGCCAGTAGAAGGCCAGGGCTGCACCGAGGAGGAAAAGCACGAGCGCGGCACCGCAGAAAGGGACCAGCCCGCTCTTCTCCCTGTCCGTGAGGGCCGGTCCGACGAAGCGGGCCGTCTCGTAGAGGAAGACGGGAGAGGCGACGGCCACGCCGACGCCGAAAGCGGCATACATGAGCACTTTCCAGACGCCCATGAAGGTGAATTCTTTCAGCTCACCCATGTTTGCCAGTCCGGGGCCGGGTTCGCTGAGCGCAAAAGCCAGGGGCGAAGTCTCGGGATGTTTGGCCCATTCGAGGGGTAGGCTCAGCAGGGCGGGGGTTTCACGGTAGAAAATAAGGGCGGCAACCATCCCGATAGCGAACACTGTCACGACGCGGATGAGCGAGACGCGGAGGTCGTCCAGGTGCTCCAGGAACGTCATCTCGCTCCGGGGCTTGTTGCGGCGAATGAGGGTGGAAAGCATGAGGGGGTTCAGTCCTTGCGGAGTAGGTCCTTGATGACGTCAAGGCTCAGGGCGGACGAGACGGAGTCTGATTCGCTCAGGAGCTTACGCAACATCTCAGACTTGGACTTTTGGAGCTCCATGACGCGTTCTTCGATGGTTCCGGCCGCGATCAGCTTGATGCTGGTCACCGTACGGGTCTGGCCGATGCGGTGGGCGCGGTCCGTGGCCTGGGCCTCGGCGGCGGGGTTCCACCAGGGGTCGAAATGGATGACCGTGTCGGCGCCGGTCAGGTTGAGGCCGGTGCCGCCGGCCTTGAGCGACATGAGCATCACCGGGATGCTCGGGGTCGAATTGAACTTATCGCAGACCCCTTGGCGGTCCTTGGTGGAGCCGTCGAGGTAGCAATAGGGGATGTCGCGGTCCTCGAGGGCTTCCTTGAGGAGCTGGAGGGCCGTGACGAAGGTCGAGAAGACCAGCATGCGGTGGCCGGCGTCCTTGGACTCTTCGACGAGCTCGAGGAAGGCCTGGAGCTTGGCCGAATCGGCCTCGGCCAGCTTCGGGTCGAGGATGCGCGGGTCGGCGCAGATCTGGCGGAGGCGCAGCAGCTGGTTGAAGGCCGCCATCTGGATGCGGGCCTGGGTGGCGCCGCCCATCTCCATCTCGAAGATCTCCTGGCGGGTGGACTCGAGGATCTCGTCGTAGATCTTCTTCTGGTTGTCCTCGAAGTCGCAGTAGACGATCTGCTCGATCTTGGCCGGCAGCTCGGGGGCGACCGCGACCTTGGAGCGGCGCAGGATATAAGGGGCGGCCATCTGCAGCAGACGGTCGTCGTGCCACTTGCGTTCGTCGGCCTGGACGCGTTCCTCGGGCTTGGGCAGGTAGCCCGGCATCAGGAAGCCGAAGAGGGAACGGAGGTCCTCCAGCGAGTTCTCGACGGGCGTGCCCGTGAGGATGTAGCGGCCCTTCGCCACGAGCTGCTTGACCGCCTTGGCGGCCTGCGCGCGCGGGTTCTTGATGTTCTGCCCTTCGTCGCAGATCGCCGCGCCCCAGGCCACGGCGGTGAACGCGGCGACGTCGCGCGAGAGCGTGCCGTAGGAGGTGATGACGAGGTCGAAGCGCTGCAGGTAGTCCGGCGCGGTGAAGCGGTTCTGGCCGTGGTGGGCGAGGACCTTGAGCGAAGGGGTGAAGCGACGGGCTTCGCGGCGCCAGTTCTCGACGAGCGAGGCGGGGCAGACCACGAGGCAGGGGCCGTCTTCGTGGCGGTGCTGGCGCAGGGCCTCCATGAACGCCAAGGCCTGGACGGTCTTGCCGAGGCCCATTTCGTCGGCGAGGAGGCCGCCGAGGGAGTTGTTATGGATGTGCCAGAGCCAGGCCACGCCGACCTGCTGGTAGATGCGGAGCATCTTGCCCAGCTCCTCGCGGATCGGGGCGGGCTGGAGCTTCGAAAGGTTGCGGATCGCGGAGGAGCGCTGGCTCCACGTCTCGGGCGGGGCGAAGGCGGCCTGCAGCTCCTCGGCGATGGCGTCGGCGCTCGCGAGGTCGGCGTACCCGATCTTCAGGTTGAGGTCCAGGTCCACGTCGCGCTTGGCCTCGCCGGTGATGCGACGCTGGGCGTTGCGGATCGACTCCATCAGCTCCGGCGTGATGAGGCGCGGGCCGCGGTCGGTGTAGAAGAACATGCGCCCGCTGGAGAGGGCTTCCTGGATGACCTTCGGAGACTTGCCTTCGGGGTCGATGCCGATGGCGAAGCGGTAACCGTCGTTCTCCTCGGACGCGTCGCACTTCGCCTTGGCCAAGTCGACGTTGCGCAACGAGTGGGACAGGTTGTGCGTGAAGAACGCGTCGTTGTCCGTCATCAGCAGCTTATGGTGCCGGGCGAGGAAGTTGAGCACCTGGATGGTGCCGGCGAGATACCATTCGCGGGTGGTCGTCTCGAGGGTGAAGCCGCTGCGCTGCAGGACGTCGCGGAGTTCGGCGACCGGGCCGGAGGACTGCTGGGGCAGGCGGATGCGCAGCCACTTCATCGAGCCGTCGACCCACGGGCGGTCTTCGCGGCCGCGTTCCTGGGAGCGGACTTCCTGTTCTTCCGGGCCGTCGTCGGGCGTCTCGCCGGCGGCGTTGGTCTGCGGCGTGGCGACGGGTTCGTCGAGGTGCTCGTGGACCTTGTCGAGGTGGTCGCCGTCCCACGCGAGCGGGGTCTCCGGCGCGTTGGCCATGCGGAAGATCTTGAGGCCTTTGCCGATCGCGAGGAGCTGGCGCAGGTGGCGGCGGGTCAGCGGCAGGATGCCCTGCAGCTTGCCGTGGCAGAGGTTCTCGAGGATCGCCAGGAAGAAGACCGTGTCGGGCTCGACGGTCCAGGCCTTGCTGCGGTCGAGGTTTTCCGGAGCGACCTGGGCGCCGTCGACGCGCAGTTCGAGGCGGCAGATGATCTCGTCGCGCGCGGCGGCGGTCGCGATGTTCGGCGGCACGATGAAGCGCACCTCGACGGGAGTGCCGCGTTTTTCCGAAAGGGTGAGGGATTTGAGCCGGGGTCCTGCCGGGGTCGCTTCCGCTTGCTTTGATTTTTCCTTCTTCGTGTCAGCCGTCATCTCCTTGGTCGTCGCGGTCGTCGGCGGTTTGCCGGGCGGGGCGGCCGGTCTGGCCGGCGCCGCGGGCTCGGCTTTCAGGTAGCCTTCCTTGGCGGCGAGCACGAGGTAGGCGGCCACGGAGTGCACGCAAAGTTTCCTGCGGCCGACGGAGACGTCGCAGCCGCATTCGTTGCGCTGGAAGGTCACGGAGCGGAGGTTCCAGCGGGCTTCGCGGGACTCGGTACCGTCGTCGACCAGCGCTTCCGCGACCGGGGGAGTCCAGAGCGCTTTCTTCACCTTGCCCTTGGCCACCAGCTCCTTGGCGAGGAGCACGGTCGCGCCGCCGGCGAGATCGATGAGATCGTCCTCGGAGATGTTGGGCAACGGCTGACGCGGCGCCATGGAGAGGGTGTGCGGTGAAAAGCGACGTCCGAAAGGACGCGCCAAAGGAGGAAAAACCTAGCGGTAAGACGTATCGCCTAGACGGCGACGTCTTGGACCGGGACTCCTGGGTGCATCTCGAAGATGCCTACGGGGGTCGTCGGGCCTGTCATCACGATGGAATAATCCTCACCGATGCCAATGATAATCTGACCTCCGGGCATATTAACCGTCAAATCCGCGTCAACCAGGCCCATTTTGCGGGCCACGGCGGCCGAAGCCGAGGAGGAGGAGCCGGAAGCCATGGTGTAGCCGGCCCCGCGCTCCCAGATCTCGATCCGCACGTTCTTACGGTCGACGATCTTCATGAACTGCACGTTGGTGCGGTTGGGGAAGTTGGGGTGCGTCTCGAGGTGCGGGCCGTAGGTCTTGGCGAGGTCGGGCGTCAGGTCGTCCACCGGGATCACGCAGTGGGGGTTGCCGACGGTGGCCGCCCAATACTTGAAGGTCTTGCCGAGGACGGTGATCTCTTCGCCGAGGACTTCGCGGTCGGCGCCGACGTGCGGGATCACCGGGGCGCGGAAGGAGACCTTGCCCATCTCGACGCGGATGCGGGCGCCTCCGTCGAAGACCTCGCAGCGGACGATGCCGCCGAGGGTGTGCAGGCGGAACTCCTGGCCTTCCTTGATGCGCTTGGTCTCAAGGAGGTGGCGGCAGAAGATGCGGATGCCGTTGCCGGACTTCTCGGCTTCGGAGCCGTCGGGGTTGAGGATGCGCAGGCCGAAGGTGCCGTCGTCGCGTTCGATCGGACCGTAGAGGATGCCGTCGGACCCGAGGCCGAAGTGACGGTGGCAGACCTTGCGGATGGCTTCGGCCGAAAAGAGGGAGGGGCAGTCCGTGGGCTCGAGCACCAGGTAGTCGTTGCCGAGGGCGTGGTATTTGGCGAAACGCATGTTAGCCCTCTGATTGAGGTCGAAAGGCCTGCTTGGCAAGCAAGGGGTGGCATATCTGTCGGCTTGGTTTCCGCCGGCCAAGGGCTTACAAGACTCCCATGCGCCTTCTACCCCTGGTTGCCCTGTCCTGCGTGCTCTCCGTCTTCGCGGCCGAGAAGCGTCCTCCGAACATCGTGCTGCTCTACTCCGATGACATCGGCTGGGGCGACCTCGGTTGCTACGGGGCGAAGGCGATCCCGACCCCGCACCTCGACCGGCTCGCCTCGCAGGGCACGCGCTTCACCTCCGGCTACTGCACCTCCGCGACTTGCACGCCTTCGCGCTACTCGCTGCTGACCGGCGAATACGCCTGGCGCCGTCAAGGCACCGGCGTGCTCCCGGGCGACGCCCGTCTCATCATCAAGCCGGGACGCCCGACGATGGCCGCCAGCCTGGCCAAGCTCGGCTACGTCACCGGCGTCGTCGGCAAGTGGCACCTGGGTCTCGGCGAGGGAGACGTCGATTGGAACAAGAAGATCGACCCTTCGCCGAACCAGATCGGCTTCGCCTACTCCTTCATCATGGCCGCGACCGGAGACCGCGTGCCGACCGTCTTCGTGGAAGACGGCTCGGTCGTCGGCCTCGACCCGAAGGATCCCATCGAGGTGAGCTACAAGCAGCCTTTCCCGGGCGATCCCGACCTGAAGACGGACGCCGAGCGGGCGAAGCTCAAGATGGACTGGTCCCACGGACATAACATGGCCCTCGTCAACGGCGTCGGCCGCATCGGGTGGATGAAGGGCGGCAAGGCGGCCCTCTGGAACGACGAGACGATGGGCGACACCTTCGCCGACAAGGCCTGCGGTTTCATCGCCCGCAACAAGGATAAGCCTTTCTTCCTCTATTACGCTTCGCACGAGAACCACGTCCCGCGCGTCCATCATCCTCGTTACGCCGGCAAGACACCGCTCGGCCCGCGTGGCGACGCGGTGGTCGCCTTCGACGACCAGGTCGGCCGCATCCTTGCCGAACTCGACAAGCAGGGGCTCGTCCAGAACACCTTGGTGATCTACACCTCCGACAACGGCCCGGTGCTCGACGACGGATACAAGGACCAGGCCGTCGAGCGGAACAAGGCCGCCGCCCATGCGCCCGCCGGCCCCTTCCGCGGAGGCAAATACAGCATCCTCGAGGGCGGCACGCGAGTGGGGTTCATCGCCCGTTGGCCAGGCCATACGCCCGTCGGCAAGGTCTCCGACGCCCTGATCTCGCAGGTCGATCTGCCCGCGGTCTTCACCAAGGTCGCCGGCGGCGATCCGGCGGAATTCCTGAAGCTCGACTCCGTCGACTCCTCTGCGGCGCTGACGGGCGGCCAGGGGCGTGAGACCCTCATCTCCAGCACGCAGGGCAATCATCTCTCGATCCGTGACGCCCGCTGGAAGTTCATCTCCGGCGTCGGCGCCCCCGGCAAGGGCAAGAAGGCCCAAGGCCCGCTCGTCGACCTCCTTGGCTCCGAGGCCGAGCAAAAGAACGACAGCCGCGACCAGGCCGGCCCGCGCCTCTTCGACCTGCAGAACGACCCCGGCGAACGCAAGAACGTCGCCAAGGAGCATCCCGAGGTCGTCGCCCGTCTCAAGGCCTTGCTCGAGGCCCAGCGCGCGAAGGGCGTCGGACAGCCGTTACCGAACTAATCGCTCGATTAATCTGCGACCGCTGCCTTCTCCCGACTTGAAGCGGGAGAGGGAAGGGTGATGCTCGGCGCATGAGCCAGACCCCTCTCCGCGTCCTCTGCGTCGGCGCCGGCCACATGGGCCGTTCGCACGCCCTCGCTTATCACAAGCTGCCTGGCTTCCAGATCGTCGGGCTCGTCACCCGCTCCGCGGAGTCCCGCGCTAAGCTCAATGCGGAGCTCGGCGGCGGTTACGCGGAATACGGCGACTTCCATGCCGCGCTCAAGGCGACCAAGCCGGACGCGGTGTCCATCTCCAGCTACCCGGACACCCATGCCGAGTATGCCGTCGCCGCGCTCGAGGCCGGCTGCCACGTCTTCGTGGAGAAGCCCCTCGCCGTAACCGTCGCCGAAGCCGAGCAGATCGTCGCCAAGGCCAAGGCCATGAAGCGCAAGGTCGTCATCGGTTACATCCTGCGCCACCATCCGGCCTGGACGCAGTTCATCAAGACGGTGCAGACGCTCGGCAAGCCGCTCGTCATGCGCATGAACCTCAACCAGCAGAGCTACGGCGACATGTGGAACACCCATAAGTCCCTCCTGAAGACCTGCAGCCCCGTGGTCGACTGCGGCGTGCACTACGTCGACGTGATGTGCCTCATGACCGGCAGCCGCCCCGTGCGCGTCTCCGGCATCGGCGCCCGCCTCACCGAGGACATGCCGGCCGGCCAGATCAACTACGGCCACCTGCAGGTCACTTTCGCCGACGGCTCCGTTGGCTGGTATGAAGCCGGGTGGGGTCCGATGATGTCCGAAGAGGCCTTCTTCGTGAAGGACGTCATCGGCCCGAAGGGCTGCGTCTCGATCGTCGCCGGCAAGGCCGCGCAGGCGGGCAATTCGGCCGACGTCGATTCCCACTCCGCCGCGCAGGCCCTCAAGGTCCATTCTTCGCAGCTCGGTCCCGACGGCAAGTTCACCCAGCCCGACCAGATCGTCCCGACCGACGCCGATCCCGGCCACGACGGCCTCTGCGAGCGCGAGCAGGTCTACTTCGAGAAGGCGATCCGCGAGGATCTCGACCTGACCGCGCACATGGAGGACGCCGTCAACTCGATGCGCATCGTCGCCGCGGCCGACCAGTCCTTCCGCGAAGGCCGCACGATCGACCTCTGAGCGGCGATGGCGCACCCGAACCTCGTCTTCATGGGCGTCTGCGGCTGCGGCAAGAGCACCGTCGCCGAGCTGTACGCCCGGCGCACCGGCGCGACGCTCATCGAGGCCGACGTCTTCCATCCGGCGGCCAACGTCGCGAAGATGAGTTCGGGCGTTCCGTTGACGGACGAAGACCGCGCGGGCTGGCTCGCGGCCATGGCCGATCGGCTCGCCGAAGGGAAATCCCGGGGCGAGGCGATGGTCGTCACCTGTTCCGCGCTGAAGCTGGCCTACCGGGATCGTCTGCGCCAAGGCGACCCAGACCTCTTCTTCGTCTTCCTCGACGGCAGCCAGGAGCTGCTGCAGGCGCGCCTTGACGCCCGCAAGGGTCACTTCATGCCGCCGGGGCTGCTGGGCAGCCAGCTCGCCACGCTCGAGCGGCCGAACCTCGCCACCGAGCGTTGCCTGCGCGTCAGCATCAGCCTTTCGCCGGAGCAGATCTGCGCGACCGTGGCCGTGGCCATGCGGCGCTTCGCCTGAAAAGCAGAAGGCCCGCTTGCGCGGGCCTTCGGGGGACGGTTCGGAGGCTTACTTCTTCCAGTTGACCTTGGAGGGCTCGATGACGCTCGTCTTCTCGAGGGTCGGGAAGCCTTCCGGCACGGGCAGGGTGACCTTGCCCGTCGCGGCCCACTCGGTGGAGCGGGCGAGGATGGTCTGGAAGCCCACGCAGTGCAGGGCGTCGTGGCTGGTGTCCGCGGACATGATGTGGCCCATGGAGGTCGTGACCACGCGACCCTTGTTGAAGGGGGCGTACCAGACCATCGGCTCATGCATGTCGGTGCCGCCGAACTCCGGCTTGGAGAAGGAGCTCGAGAGCACGTGCATGTGGTCGGCGCTGCCGCGCATGCGGTGGTAGAGCTCGTCGGTGGCGTGGAGCCACTCCGCGGGCAGGCCCTGCATGATCGGGTGGGCGGCGTCGCGGGTCTTGAGGCTGAAGACGTGCTTGGGTCCGTGGCCGGAGCCGAAGCCCTTGTCCTGGATCTTCTCCTCGGCGTCGACGAGCGCGACGGCCTGGCCGGTCTTGTCGTCCACGGCGATGCGCTTGCCGAAGGTGGCGCCGCGCCAGCCGCAGCAGATCATCTCGTTGAAGTTGTCCCAGCCGGTGAAGGCGTTGTTCGCGGCGTGCACGTTGACGAGGCCGCCGCCGTTCATGACGAACTCAGTGAAGGAGTCCTTCATCGCGGTGCCCCATTCCGGACCGTTGTAGTTGTTCACGATGACCTGGTGGTCGGCGAACTTCGGTGCCCACTGCTCCCATTCGGCGGCGTGGGCCTGCACGAAGGCGGCCTCCTCGGCGTTCCACTCCTTCATCGCGGCGTCGAAGGCCTTCTTGGCGGCGGCGTCACCGGGCTTGGGGCGGGCGGGCTTGGGCTTCGCGAAGCCCGCGGGGGCGGTGGCGACGGTCACGACGAAGCGTCCCGTGGCCTCGAGCGTGGCCTTGGTGGACGCGGTGGTGCGGATCCAGTCGTGGTTGTTGCGGCCGTCGAGGATCAGGACGCGGATCTTGTCCGCGGCCCCGAGGGGCAGGGTGAGGAGGGCGAGCAGGCTGAAGAGCCCGAGCTTGAGCAGGGATTTCATGGGGAGGCCTTCATTGGACGGTTTTCCCGAGGACGGGCGAGTGTTTTCATTGCCGGTCCAAGGAACGGTAATGGATGGCCTCCAGCAGATGTGCCGTGGCGATGCGGTCCGTCTCGGCGAGGTCGGCGATGGTCCTGGCCACCCGCAGGATGCGGTCGTAAGCCCGGGCCGAAAGGCCGAGTTTCTCCATGGCCTGTTGCAGAAGGTCGCCCTGTGCCCGCTCGAGGGCGCAGTATTCGCGGAGTTCCCGGCCGCCGAGCAGCGCGTTGCAGCCGCCGGCCCGTGCGCCGAACCGCCGCCGCTGCCGTTCCCGCGCGGCTTCGACCCGGGCGCGCATCGCCGCCGAGGCCTCGCCCGGCGCGGCGTCGCGCAGTTCTTCCAGCGTCAGCGCGGGCGCCTCGACCTGGATGTCGATGCGGTCCAGGAGCGGACCCGAGACCTTGCCGCGGTATTTGCGCACCTGCGTCGGCGAGCAGCGACATTCGCGTCGACGGTCGCCGAGATGTCCGCAGGGACAAGGATTCATCGCTGCGACGAGCATCAGCCGGGAGGGCAGCGTGACCTTGGCCGCCGCGCGCGAGACCGTGACCTGTCCGTCCTCGAGCGGCTGACGGAGCACCTCCAAGGCCGAGCGTCGGAACTCCGGCAGCTCGTCGAGGAAGAGCACGCCGAGGTGCGCCAGCGAGACTTCGCCGGGCCCGGGGATGCTGCCGCCGCCGATGAGGCCGATGTCGCTGATGGTGTGGTGCGGCGAGCGGAACGGCCTCTGCCATCCGCGCCGTCCTTCGGCGAGGCCCGTGCCGGCGGCGGAATGCACGCCGAGGATCTCGAGGAATTCTTCGGCATCCGGGCGAGGCAGGATGGTCGGGATGCGCTTCGCGATGAGCGATTTCCCTGAACCAGGCGGGCCGATCATGAGCAGGTTATGTCCGCCGGCCGCGGCTACCTCCACCGCCCGCCGAACCGCCAGCTGGCCTTTCACCTCCGCGAAGTCCGGCTGACCGTCAGGGACGGCCGTCTCCGCCGGCGGGGGTGAGAGGGGCGTGACCCGCTGTTCACCGGTGAGGAAGCGCAAGGTTCCGTCCAACGTGTCGGCGGGGATGGCTTCGACGCCGCCCACGAGCGCGGCTTCCTCGGCCGAGGCCCTGGGCAGGATGACGCCGCGGAGTCCTGACTTCCGGGCCAGGATCGCCATCGCCACGCCGCCGCGGAGGGGACGGGTCGCGCCGCTCAGGCCGAGTTCGCCGGCGATGAGGTAATGCCGCAGGAACGCGCGGTCGAGCTGACCCGTGGACGCCGCGATGCCGAGGGCGATCGGCAGGTCGTAGATCGCGCCTTCCTTCTTCAGGTCGCCCGGGGCGAGGTTGATCGTCGTGCGCGTCTCCGGGAGCCGCAGGCCGCTGTTCTGGAGGGCGGACTGGACGCGTTCCTCGGATTCCTTGACCGCGGCGTCGGGCAGGCCGACCAGCCAGAGGCCGAGTTCGCCTTTCTCGCCGGTGTTCACTTCGATCTCGACCGGGACGGCTTCGACTCCGACCAAGGCGGCCGAACGGATGATGGAAAGCATGGGGGAGGGCAGGCCGAAGCCCGGCCGGGGACAACCTCCGAGCCATGGGGTGCTTTTCTCGGCACAACTTACTATTGCCGAGCGGCTTGCTTCGGCAACTTCTGGGGGTTGCCGGTGTCATATGCTTACCTTTCCCATGAACGTCCGTCTTCTCGCCCTGTTGCTGGCTTTTTCGCCCTGGTGCGCGCGCGCGCAGGTCGCGCCGTTCCTGGAGAAGCATTGCGTCGAGTGCCATGACGGCGAGGTCAAGAAAGGCGGCCTGGATCTGACGACGCTGAAGCCCGACCTTTCCGACCGACGTGCCTTCGAGGTCTGGACCAAGGTCCATGACCGCGTCGCTTCCGGCGAGATGCCGCCGAAGAAGAAGGCGCGCCCCGAAGCCGGCCAGCAGTCGGCCTACCTCGGCGGGCTCGCGGCGTCGCTGGCGAAGCAGGATGCCGCGCGCATCGCGGCGGAGGGGCGTTCGGTCGAACGCCGCATGAACCGCTTCGAGTATGAGAACGCCCTCCGCGACCTGCTCCGGGCGCCGTGGCTCGACATCAAGGAGTCCCTGCCCGAGGACACCGACGCGCATCGCTTCAACAAGACCGGCGCGGCCTTGGATGTCTCGCATGTCCAGATGCAGCGTTACCTCTCCGCGGCGGAAGAGGCCCTGCGCTCGGCGTTCGTCTCTTCGGTCGCTCCGGACGAAAGCAAGAGCCACCGCCATTACGCCCGCCAGCAGGGCGGTTACGTGGGCCGGATGAAGTTCTCCGAGTTCAATCAGTCGCCCGAACGCGCGACGTTCCCAACTCTCGGCTTCGTCGGTCAGCCTGAGGTCCGCGCCGGTCGCGCCCCGGCGACGGTGGGGAAGTCCAACCCGGCTTTGCGCGACGAAGAAGGCGTCGGCGTCGTCCACGGTTCCTACGAGCCCGTGGAGCCTTTCTTCGGCACCTTCCGCGCGCCGCAGTCCGGACGTTACCTCGTGAAGCTCTGCGGCCACTCGGTCTGGGTCGGTCCCGGTACGACGAAGTCCAAGGGCAAGGTCCGCTGGCAGATTCCCGACCTCGACAACATCAGCAAGGGACGACGACCCGAGCCGGTGACGGTCTATGCGCTGACCCCTCCGCGCGTGCTGCGCCGCATCGGCACGATCGACCTCGGCGCCGACGTCACCGTCGCCGAACTGGACGTCTACCTCAAGGCCGGCGAGAGCATCCAGATCGACGTCACCCGCTTCTTCCGTTCCCGTCCCGGCGCCTCGCGCGCGCAGAATCCCCTCGCCACGCCCGAAGGTCAGCCCGGCCTGGTCATGCGCTGGATCGACGTCAAGGGGCCGCTGTCTCCTCAGTGGCCCGCCGCCCCTTACGCCGTCTTGTTCGACGACCTGCCGGCCAAGCCGGTGAAAGGCGGGGCTCTGCCGTACGTCGTCGTGCCGAAGGATCCGGCGGCCGACGCCGAACGTCTCCTGCGCCGTTTCGTCCGTCTGGCCTATCGTCGCCCCGTGTCCGCCGCGGAGGAAGCGCGTTTCCTGCCCGTGATCCGCGGGGCGCTGGCTTCGGGCAGCAGCTTCGCCGAGGCGATGTTCGCCGGCTATACCGCGGTGCTCTGCTCGCCGTCATACCTTTATCTCCGCGAGGCGCCGGGTCCGCTCGACGACCATGCCGTCGCGACCCGCCTCGCCTATTTCCTCTGGAACTCGCCGCCCGACGCGGAACTGCGCGCGCTGGCCGCCGCCGGCAAGCTGCGCGACCCCGAGGTCCTGCGTGCCCAGACCGACCGGCTCCTCGCCGATCCGCGTTCGGAACGTTTCACCACGAGCTTCGCGGATTACTGGCTCGACCTCCGCAAGGCCGGGGCGAACGACCCCGACAGCCTCCTGTATCCTGATTATTACCTGGACGATCATCTGCTCGAGTCCGCCCGCGACGAAAGCCACCTCACGTTCGGCGAACTGGTCCGCGCGAATCGTCCCGCCCGCGAGGTCGTCGCCGCGGATTACGTCTTCGTCAACGAACGGCTGGCCGCGCTCTACCAGCTTCCGCCCGTCGAGGGCGTCCAGCTGCGCAAGGTCGCCCTGCCGGCAGGCAGCGTGCGCGGCGGTTTCATGACGCAGGCCGCGGTCCTCAAGGTCACCGCCAACGGCACCACGACCTCCCCCGTCGTGCGCGGCGCCTGGATCATGGAGCGCATCCTCGGCCGCAAGCCGCCGCCCCCGCCGCCCAGCGTGCCCGCGGTCGAGCCCGACACGCGTGGCGCCGTGACCATCCGCCAGCAGCTCGAGAAGCACCGCACGCTCGAGTCCTGTTCTTCCTGTCATACCAAGATCGACCCGCCGGGTTTCGCCCTGGAGAGCTTCGACGTCATGGGCGGCTTCCGGGAGCGTTACCGCGCGCTGGACGGCAAGACGCCCGAGGTCGGTGTCGGCAAGAACGGCCAGCAGTTCGCCTTCCACAACGCGCTCGCCGTGGAATCCTACGGAGACCTCGATGGCAAGCCGTTCAAGGACATCCGCGAATTCAAGCAGATCGTCGCCGCCGACGAGCGCCAGCTGGCGCGCAACCTGGTCGGTCTTTTCACGGTCTATGCGACGGGGTCGCCGGTCGGCTTCGCGGACCGCCCCAAGGTCGAGGCCATCCTGGATCGGGCCAAGCCTGGCCGTTACGGGGTGCGGGAACTCGTCCACGGGCTTGTTTCCAGCGAACTTTTCCTCAATAAGTAGGTCTTACCTTCCTATGGCCACCCCGTCTTTCCGTCCGGCTGACGCCCCTTACGTCGCGTTCAAGCGCGCCGTCTCCCGTCGTCGTTTCCTCGCCGGCACGGGCGTCCTCCTGGCGCTGCCGATGCTCGAGTCGATGACTCCGGCCTTCGCGGCGGCGCCGGCTCCGGCTGCCAAGCCGCGCCGCATGCTGGGTATCTGCAATAACCTCGGCCTGGTCCCGGACTACTTCTTCCCGACGGGCAAGGGGCGTGACTACAAACCGTCCGCCTATCTCGAACTCCTGCAGGCGCATCGCGAGGACTTCAGCGTCTTCTCCGGCGTCTCGCACCCTGATGTCGACGGCGGCCACCCGGCCGACAACTGCTTCCTGACCGCGGCGCCGCACCCGAGCAGCGGCGGCTTCCGTAATACGATCTCCCTCGACCAGTTCATGGCCGAACGCATCGGGCACCTCACCCGCTTCCCTTCGATGACGCTGGGCGTGAACTGCGCCCGCGGTTCGCGCAGCCTTTCTTGGACGGCCGGCGGCGTGATGATCCCGACCGAGGAGCGCGCTTCCGAGGTCTTCCGCAGGATGTTCATGGGCGGCTCCGAAGCCGAGGTGAAGGCGCAGGAGCGTCGCCTCCAGCTGGGCCAGAGCATCCTGGACGCCGTCGGCGGCCAGGCCGGCGAACTTCGTCGCACCATGGGCGCGACCGACCGCGACCGCCTCGACCAGTATTTCACGAGCGTCCGCGAACTCGAACAGCGCATGCAGATGTCCCGCGAGTGGGAGCGTAAGCCGCGCCCGGTCGCCAAGACGGCCGCTCCGCGCGATCCCGGCACGCCTAAGGAGTACATGGACAAGGTCCGCCTGATGTACGACATGGCCCGCCTGTGCTTCGAGACCGACTCCTCGCGCGCCGTCACGCTCATGCTGGACAGCGTCAACACCCCGGCGCTCGACATCGACCACGTCCACACGACCACCGACGGCTACCACAGCCTTTCCCACCACGGCAAGTCGGCCAAGAAGCTCGAGCAGCTGAAGCAGATCGACAGCATGCACATGACGCTGCTCGCCAAGCTGATGACGGACCTCAAGTCGGCCAAGGAAGACGGTCAGTCGCTCCTCGACCGGACGATGATCCTTTACGGCAGCAACCTCGGCAACGCCAGCACCCACGTGACCACGAACCTCCCGACCCTGCTCATGGGCGGAGGCTTCAGGCACGGCCAGCATCACGTCTTCGACACCCAGAACAATTACCCGCTGCCCAACCTCTATGTCTCGATGCTGCGGCGCATGGGCATCGAGGCGGACAAGTTCGCCTCGTCGACGGGCACGCTCCGTGGTCTGGACATGGTCGGCTGATCGGCCATTCCTGCCTGATCCTTGCGGTTAGACGCTTGCCCGGAGGCGGCGTCGGCGGCACTCTGCGTCCCACCCCGCCATGAAGATCCAAATCCACCAGGACGCCGCCGCCATGGGTTCGGCGGCCTCGACCCAGGGGGCGAAGCTGCTCCGCGAGGCGCTGGTCCGCAAGGCCCGCGTGAACATCATCGTCGCCACCGGCGCCAGCCAGTTCGAGACGCTCAAGTATCTCGTCAAGGAGCCCGGCATCGATTGGTCCCGCATCACGGTCTTCCATCTCGACGAATACGTCGGCCTGCCGGAGTCGCATGGCGCCAGCTTCCGCAAATACCTGCGCGAGCGTTTCGTGAGCCAGCTGCCCGTCGCGCCGGAGTTCGTCCCCGTCGACGGCGACGCCAAGGATCTCGCAGCCGAAATCAAGCGGCTCAACGAGCGCATCGCCGCATGTCCGATCGACCTTTGTTTCGCGGGCATCGGCGAGAATTCGCACCTCGCCTTCAACGACCCGCCCGCGGATTTCACCACTGAGGCGCCTTATATAGTGGTGAACCTGGACCATGCCTGCCGCCAGCAGCAGTTCGGCGAAGGCTGGTTCCCGACCTTCGATGACGTGCCCAAGCAGGCGATCTCGATGTCCATCTGCCAGATCATGAAGAGCGCGTGCATCATCCTTTCCGTGCCGGACAAGCGTAAGGCCGCGGCCGTGAAGGGCACCGTCGAAGGACCGGTCACCCCGACCTGTCCGGCCTCCGTCGTCCAGCAGCATGCGGATTGCACGCTGCACCTCGATCTCGCCTCGGCTTCCGAACTGACCCGCTGAACGTGTCCGCCGGTTCCTCCCAGCGCATCTTGGGCCGAGATCCGGCGACGGGCGGAGCCATCGTCGTCACGACGGCCGGAGGGCTGGTCACTGCCGTCGAGCCCGCCGCGCATGGCGAAACGCAATGGCTCAGCGCGGGGCTCGTCGACCTGCAGGTCAACGGATACGCCGGGCATGATCTCAACGGACTGACCCTTGATGTCGCGACGGTCCGCGCGCTCTGCCAGGCTCTGCTCAAGGTCGGCGTCACGACTTTCCTGCCCACGGTCATCACCGCTCCCGAGGCCCGCATCATCGCAGCCCTCCGGACGATCCGTGAGTCCTGCGAGCAGCATCCGGAAGTCGCGGCGATGGTCGCGGGTATCCATGTCGAAGGCCCGCATATCGCGCCCGAGGACGGACCGCGTGGGGCGCATCCCGCCGCCGACGTGCGTCCGCCCTCGGTCGCCGAGTTCGATCGCTGGCAGCAGGCCGCCGGTGGCTTGGTGAAGCTCGTCACGCTTTCTCCGCATTGGCCCGAAGCGCCGGCTTACGTCCGTCATCTCGTGAAGGCGGGCGTCACCGTCTCCCTCGGTCATACCTCCGCGGATGCCGCGCAGATCGCCGCCGCGGTCGAGGCAGGCGCGAGCCTTTCGACGCACCTTGGCAACGGCTCGCATGCCATGCTCAACCGTCGTCATAATCATCTCTGGCCGCAGCTGGCCGATGACCGGCTCACGGCGATGTTCATCGCCGACGGACACCATCTGACCCCGGCGCAGCTGAAGGTCATGTCGAGGGCCAAGGGGCCGGGGCGCTCCTTGGTCGTTTCCGACACCGTCGCCCTCGGCGGCATGGGGCCCGGAAAGTATGAGACGCCGGTCGGCGGCAAGGTCGTCCTGCGTGAGGACGGATTCCTGGCCATCGATGACGGCACCGGTCATTATCTGGCCGGCGCCGCCTTGCCCTTGCTCGCATCCATCCCGGTCTTGGTGAATCAGGTCGGACTCAGTCTGGGCGAAGCCCTTGCCTTGATGACCTCGTCGCCCGGCCGTCAGGTCAGGGGCAGGGGGGTGCTGGCGGCCGGGCGGCCGGCTGACCTCGTGGCCCTACGCTGGGATGGCTCGAATTCCATTCCTGCCGTCGCCGGGGTCTGGCTGCGGGGAAGTCGGGTGGTCTGAGCCGGGCCGGACATCGATTTATTCGATGCCGGCGGCCTAAGCTAGGCCTCGCCATATTCTGATTATCGTCCAGATTCCCCGCATGCAGTTCGAGGAATTCTTCGGGGTCGTCGCGGTCTTGGCCTTCCTTGGTTTGCTCGTCTTCATTCCGATCCGTTTCTTCATGTTGATCGGTGAAGTGAAGGCTTTGGAGAAGCGCGTGCAGGCCTTGGCCGAACGCACGCCTGTCGATGCCCCCAAGCCGGTGGCCGCCGCCACACCCGCCGTGGCTGTCGCACCGGTGGCCGCCGCACTTGAGCCAGCCCCCGTGTTGCCGCCTCCGCTGCCGGCAAGATCCGCGCCAGTGCCGTCGACTCCGTCGACCCCGACCGTCGCGCAGCCTGACCCGCTGTTCGAGCGCCTTCGCGACCTAGGACTCCTGCCGCCTTCCGACCTCAAGGGGGAGTATGCCCTCGGGGCCTGGTGGGCCGTGCGTGCCGGTGGCATCCTCGCCGTGGCCGCGGTCGTCTTCCTGGGGATCTGGCTTAACTTGCGCTCCACTATCCCGCCGATCGTCCGCGTCTTGGAAGTCGCGTTGGTCGGCGCCGGTCTCTTCTGGGGTGGGCTCCGTCTTTCGGCCAAGCGTAAAGACCACGGACAAGTCGTCGCCGCCGCTGGTCTGGCCGTCTGGCAATTCGCCGCCTGGGCCACGTATGGTTTGGATAAGATGCGTCTGTTCGAGGGGCCGACCGAAGCGGCGATCGTCCAGTTCGTGGTCGCTCTCGGCGTCGCCGCGCTCGCTGTCTGGCGCGCCAGCAAGCTCTTCGGGCAGCTTGCCGTGGCCTTCGCCGCCGTCGCGGTCTACTTCTCGATCGGCAGCGGCGCGGCTCCTTGGCCGACCGCCGTCGGGGCCGCCCTGATCGCCTTGCTCGGCGTCATCCTGATGGTGCGTGGTCCGTGGGGTGCGGCCGGCGTGCTGGGCCTCGTCGGTTCGCAGTCCTGCCTGCTGTTCCTTTACGACGCGATGCCGACCAAGGATGCTTCCTATCTGCCGTTGCAGCTGGCGGCGCTGGGTTCCTTCTTCGCTCTCTGGCTGGGCGAGCGATCGGTCAAGGACGACGCCGTGCTCCTGGGACGGAACGCGCGCTCGGCTTTCCAGCTGGCAGGCTTCTTCGCCCCGGCCCTCATCGCCTTGTTCGTCGCCCGTGGCGGCGAAACCGATCGCGCCACCGTCTCTTTGCTGATCGCGGCCATCGCGGCGCTCGCCGGCTTGCTGGAGCGTGAGCGCATGCGTCTCGTCTGCGAGGTCCTGCTCCTGGGCGCGGTTTCTTTCGCGGGCGCCGGGCTCGCTTGGTTGGTCGACCCCCATCTGGTCTGGCTGATCTGGGTTCTTGCGGCCTTGTCCACCCAGGTGGTCGGGGCGCGGACCGGCTCCGCGTTGGTCCGCTGGGGGGCGGAACTTCTCGCCGGCGTCGCCGTGCTGGCCTTCGTCGATTCTCCGTCCCGCGAGCCTTGGCTGAGTCTGGCTGGTCTGGCGGGCTTGGCGGTCATGCTCGCCTTCCGTGAAGATTGGGAGCGGGTCTCCGGCTGGGAACAGGTGCGTAGGGCGCTCGGCATCCTCGGCCTCGCCGTGGCGGTCCTCTCGGTGCAGGCGGATTTCCCGCGTGCCGACAATGCCTGGCCTTGGCTCGTGCTGCTGCTGGCGGCGGTCATCCGTTTCCGACCTGCGGTGCTCTGGGCGGCTCTGCCGGGCTATCTTGTCACCTCCTTCCTCGTCGTCTTCTGGGGTAATGCCGTCGGATCCTCATCCTTCGCCTGGGCGGCGTCTTGGGCAGGCGTGGTGGCTGCGCTTAATCTCCTCGGTCTCTGGTGGCTGCGTCGCCATGAGGGGGTCGGCTTCAAGGTCCTTCGTCTCGCGCTGGGCTTCGCCTCGGCGATGGTCCTGTTCGCCTTCGCGCATCATCTCTGGGTCAGCCTGCTCCCTAAGGTTCCCGAAGTGATCGGACTGTCCGGCTGGCGCCTGGTCTTGATCTGGGCGTCGGGCGGCTTGCTGCTCGCCGGTGTGACCGCTTGGCTGCGCCGGAGCGATGTCGCCGCCACGGACCTCGCCTTGATCGTCTGGGGCGCCGTCGCCGGCTTCTTCATCCAAGGTGTCGTCGCGGAGAACTCCGGCCTGAGGCATGTCGGCCTTGCCCAGGCGCCACTCGTCCTGCTGGGCTTGGGCTGTCTCTTGCACATGTTGGCGGCGCATACCAAGGAGCAGGGCGCCTTAGGCACCGTCCAGCGCTCCCTGCTCGGCGTGGGTTTGGTGTTCGGTTTCGCCTTCGTGATGCTCGGACGCCTGCCCGGTGCCGGCGTCTCGCTCTTCTGGGCCTTGGCCGCCGTCCTGACCTTCGTGCTGGGGCATCTCCTGGCCACCCGCTCGCTGCGCATGGTCGGCCTCGTGGGGCTGCTGATCGCTTCCGCCCGAGTGCTTACGCATGACATCACCGATATGCTCGGACGTATCGCCGCCTGCGCCGCCGTCGCGGTCGCCTTCTTCGGCATCGCCTGGCTCTATGGTCGGATCACCGCCGAAAAGCGCGACGCGTGAGCCCCATGCCCGCGACCCGTTTTGACGGACACGTCCATCTGGTAGGTAACGGCCTAGGGGGCAGCGGCTGTTGGCTGCGGCTCGATGGCCTGTGGCATCGCGCCCTTGGCGAGGTGATGCGCCGGACCATCGGATTGGAGGCGAAGGCGACCTCGAAGGAGTTCGACGAAAGTTTCGTCAGTCATCTCGCCGGGCTGGTGGCCGGGTCTTCCTTGGATGCGGCCTTGTTGCTCGCGCAGGACGAGGTCTACGACGAGACCGGCCGTAAGCTGGACTTCGGTTCGTTTTACGTCCCGAACGAATACCTCTTCAAGGTCTGCGCCGCGCATCCGGTGTTCGTTCCCGCCGTCTCGATCCATCCCGGACGAAAGGACGCCCTCGAGGAGCTGGAGCGCTGTCTCGCTAGCGGCGCCCGGGCTTTGAAGCTCCTGCCTAACTGCCAGAACGTCGACTGCTCCTTGCCTCAGTATGAAGCCTTCTGGAAGCGCATGGCTTCCGCCGGGCTGCCGTTCCTTTGCCATACCGGCGGCGAGATGACCGTGCCGGTGATCAATCGCGCCTACCAGGATCCGCGCATCCTCCGCCGACCGCTGGAACTGGGCGTGAAGGTCATCGCCGCGCACGCCTCGGGCAACAGCCACTTCTTCGACCCGAATTACTTCGGCGAACTCATCCGGCTCATGGATGAGTTCCCGCGGCTCTACGCTGATACCAGCGCCCTCAACAGCCCCATCCGCAGCGGCGTGCTGAAGCAGGTCAAGGAGTCGGGCCGGACGGAACGTTTCCTCCATGGCAGCGACTTTCCCGTGCCCGTCGGAGCTCGCTGGGCATGGCTTCGCGGGCTCATCACGTTGGCTCAGGCCAGCGAAGCGGGGCGCATCCCCAACCTCATCGAGCGCGACGCCTATCTGAAGCGCGCGATGGGTTTCGACGACGGCCACTTCACCCGTCTGGGCGAAATCCTGCGGCCGGTCTGACCTCAGAGCGAGCGCAGCAGGCCTTGGATGTCGACCGAGTCCGAGATCATCTTGCGGATGATCGGGATCTTGTCGGCGTCCTGACGCATCGTCTTCACCGTCATGTTGTTGATGCGCGCCGTGACCGCGAAGGACTCCGCCTCGACCGCGGCCATCGCGATGCCGGCCTCCTTGAGGCGGCGGACGATGTCGT
Source organism: Verrucomicrobiota bacterium (assembly GCA_030834165.1). GTDB lineage: Bacteria > Verrucomicrobiota > Verrucomicrobiia > Opitutales > UBA953 > UBA953. The sequence goes on along the minus strand of JAURFU010000015.1, from coordinate 6,209 downwards.
CGTTAGGCAGCAGGCCGTTCGAGAAGAGGACCCCGGAAAGGGTCTCGGCGCCGACGCCGGCGATGAAGGCTTCGAGGAGGTCCTCGCGGTCGCCGGGCACGATCACCAAGGTGCCGGGCACGCGCAGGTATTCGGCGGAGCGCCGAGCGGACATCGCCCCGATCACGACGCGACGGACACGACGGAGTCCGGCCGGCTGGTGGATCCAGCGGGCCTTGGTCTCATCGGCCACCTGGTCGAGGTTGGGGTAGACGAGGGTTTCCTGGAGCGGGACGACGCCGAGGAGGGGCACCCCGAGCTTGCGCAGGCCGCGGCCGGCGAAGTCACGGATGAAATCCAGCTTGTCAGGCATGACCTTGTTGAGGATGGCGCCGACGACTTCCACGCCCGCCTTGTCGAAGAGGGCTTTGTTCAGGGCGATCTCGTCGATCGGTTTCCCGATGCCGCCGGCCGCGACGATGATGGCCTTGGAGCCGAGCACGCCGGCGTTGTCGGCGTTGGAGGCGCCGAAGACCGAGCCGACGCCGGCGTGGCCGGAGCCCTCGACGACGACGATGTCCTTGCCGTAGGCCGTGCGGTCGAAGGCGCGGCAGATGCGGTCCTTCAGCTGCGGGCCGATCTCGTCGGGGTTCTCCAGGTATTGCTTCGTGAAATCAGGCCCGATGGCGACGGGGGACATCGCCGCGATCGGAACGTTGAGGTCGAAGAGCCCGTCGATGAGCAGCGTGTCCTCGTCGACCTGGTCTTCGCCTGACATCACCACGCGTTGGGCGATCGGCTTGATGTAGCCGACGTGCAGGCCCATCGCCTGCAAGGCGGCCGTCAGGCCGAGGCAGGTGGTCGTCTTGCCGTCGTTCATGCGCGTCGCCGCCACGAAGACGCGGCGGGTGTCCAGGTTCATCGGGCGCAGCAGCAGCCCGGGGATGTTCTCGGCGAAGCGCTTGCGGGCGGGCATGATCAGGCGGCGGGGCCGTCCTTGAGCTTCGGGAAGAGGTAGGATTTGTCGACCGCCTGGGCGGCGACGATGACCGCCGTGCCGAAGATGTCATGCGCGCTGGCGCCGCGGGAGATTTCGGCGGCGGGGCGGTCGAGGCCCGTGAGGATCTGGCCGTAGGCGGGGATGTCGGCGATGTGCTGGGCCATCTTCGAGGCGATGTTGCCCGAGTTGAGGTCCGGGAAGACGAGCACGCCCGCGCGGCCGGCGACGGCGCCGGAGACCTCCTTGGACTGGGCCGCGAAGGGGTTGATGGCGGCGTCGGCCTGCATCTCGCCGTCGATGTCGCAGGTGATGCCGAGCTCGCGGGCCTTGCGGCGGGCGAGGTCGGTGGCGACCTGGACTTTCTTCACCGAGGCGAGGCGAGGGTTGCCCGCGTGCGTCGAGTAGGCGAGCAACGCGACCTTCGGGGTCGTGTTGGTGAGGTGGCCGGCGAGTCCGGCGGTGGTCACCGCGATGTCGGCGAGCTGTTCGGCGGTCGGTTCCGGGATGACGCCGCAGTCGGCGAGGAAGAGCACGCCTTCGATGCCGAACTTGCCTTCTTCGGATTCAAGGATCTGCATCGACGACACGGTCTCCACGCCGGCCTGGCGGGGCATGACCTGGAGGATGGCGCGGAGGCCGGAGGAGGCGTGGGTCGTCGCGCCGGAGATGAGGGCGTCGGCGCCGCCGGTGGCGACCATCAGGCAGGCGAAGTAGTTCGGGTTGAGGGCGAGTTCGGCGGGGTCGCCCTGGAGGTTCGTGTTGCCGTAGCGCTGGATCGATTCGAGCTTCTCGGCGAAGCCCTTGAGCTCGTCGCTGCGTTCGGGTTCGACGACGCGGATGCCTTCCAGGCTGATGTTGAGCCGGGCGGCGTTGACCTTGATGCGTTGGCGGTCGCCGATGAGGATCGGCACGCCGAGCTTCTTCACGACGAACTGGCGGGCGGCCTGGATCACGCGGGCGTCGGTGCCTTCGGGGAAGACGATGCGCTTGGGGTGGTTCTGCAGGCGGGCGGAAAGGCGGGAAATGAGGGACATGGTCGATGGGCCCGTCGGAGCGGGTCAGGCGGGATTAAGCCGAAATACGGCCTGAGGGCGAGGCAGAAGGCGTCGCCTTGCGGCTTGCGTCGGGAGATTATTTCGCCGCCGTCGGCAGGTTCGGCTTGAAGGCCGGGAGGCCCTTGAGGGCTGCCTGGGTGGCGGGGGTCACGTGGTAGCCCATCTTCGTGAAATAGTCGCTGACGTCGGCCTTGGCGGCCTTGCCGTAACGCAGCACGAAGAGATCCTGCAGCTGTTCCTTCGTGGAGCCCTTGGGGGCGGCTTCGGTCGCGTAAGAGCGGAGCGTCTCGCGCAGCGGGGCCCAGCCATGGGCGCGGATGAGCAAGACGAAGGTCGCGAGCTGTTCGAACGGACCCATGTTCGGTTCGGCGGCGAAGCGCTTCGCGAGGAGTTCGTCCAGCTTCTCCATCGAAGGATGGCCTCGTCCGGTCGGCTTGCCGACGAGCTTCTCCATCACGTAAAGCGAGAAGAGGTTGCAGGTCACCTCGGTCTGGCCCGTGAACGTCCAGGCGGAGCATTGGTGATTATGGCCGAGTTCATGGAAGAAGCCCCAATTGCCGTCCTTCATGAGTTTGGGGAGGTCCACGCTGTCTTTCTGGGAGGGGTCGATCCAGCACATGAACGGATAGCCGGAGTGCATGAAGCCCGCGGAGATCTGGCGGTCAGGGACCACGCGTTCGGGCGCCAGGCGGCGGAGGGCGATCAGGTCGTCCTCGAGCGCCATCGCCTTATCCCACCATTCCAAGAGGGCCTTCGGATCGGCGAGGTCTTTCACGGCGGAGGCCTGGACGTGGAGGATGACCTGACGGCCCGAGAGCGTGACCCAAGGGGCGGGGAGCTGCTTGGCCTTGGCCCAGGATTCGGGAGAGTCCTTGCCGAGGACGTAGGTCGGCATCGCCACGGCGTTGCTGAACTGCAGGGGCGTGGCCGGCGAGGCCTTCATCGGCTTGCGCCAGTCCTTGTGCGAACTCTGGATGAAGAGCTGGCCGCCGAAGGCGTTGGCGATCTTGTTCTCGCCGACCTTGAGTTCGAACGTGCGCGCGATGAGCGGGAAGCGGTTCCACTTGGGCAGCTTCAGCAGGCCGTCGCGGTGGCAGCCGACGATGACCTTGATCGTGCGGTGTTCGGGCAACGAAGCGACCTTCACCGCGACCACTTCGCCGGGCGCGGCGTAAAGTCCGGTCTCCTGCCAGACGTCGGGGCTCGTGTAGAGATTGGGGGCGCCGCCGTTCTTCGTGTCCCAGCGGTGGACGAGGTTGGAGTCGTAGGCGACCGTGCGGGCGACGCGTTCCTTGCTTTCGACGACACCCGGGAAGTCGCGCGCGCCGGCGTGGGCCGCGAAGGTGCCCGGTTCCAGGGCCATGTAGTCCTTGATGGCCTTGTGCAGCTCGGCGCGATCCGCCTCGGCGGGCTGGACGAAGGGAGCCTTCTTGGTCGGCGTGATCTCTTCGGGGGAAACGGCGTACGCGGCGGAAGCCGCGAGCAGGAGGGCGCAAAGCAGTCGCATGGGGTGGGGTGGCGTCACCTTGGCTTTCGGCCTTGGTTTCGCCAACGTCAAAACCGCCGCGTGCAACTGATTTTAACGGAAGATAACGGTCTTATTGCCCGCGAGCAGGACGCGATCCTCGACGACCGCGCGGAGCCCGCGGGCGAGCACCACCTTCTCGATGTCCTTGCCCAGATGGGCCATGTCTTCGGGCGTGTCCGAGTGGTCGATGCGGATCACGTCCTGTTCGACGATCGGGCCTTCGTCCAGGTCCGGCGTGACGAAGTGGCAGGTCGCGCCGATGAGCTTCACGCCGCGGCGATGCGCTTGGTGATAGGGCTTGGCGCCCGCGAAGGAAGGCAGGAAGGAATGATGGATGTTGATGATCTTGCCCGCGAAATCGCGGCACATCGCTTCGTCGAGCACCTGCATGTAGCGGGCGAGCACGATGAGGTCGGCCTGGGCCTCGCGATAGAGCTGCTCCATCTGGCGGTAGGCGGCGTGCTTGTTCTCCGGCGTCACGGGGACGTAGTGGAAGGGGATGCGGTGGGCTTCGACGATCTTGCGATGGTTCTCGTGGTTCGAGATGACGCAGGGCACGACGAACGGGAAGTCCTGGGCGACGTGACGGGCGAGGAGGTCGTAGAGGCAGTGTTCCTGCTTGGAGCAGAGCAGGACGACGCGGCGCGGCTGGGCGGAGTCGGAGACTTTCCAGTCCATCGCGAACTTCCTGGCCACCGGGGCGAAGCGCGCGGCGAACTCCTCGGCGGGGAAGTCGAGGGAGTCGGCCCGGATCTCCACGCGCATGAAGAATCGTCCGAGCTCGGCCTCGGTATGCTGGCTGGCTTCGGTGATCCAGCCTTGGTGGCCGGCCACGAACGCGGACACCTCGGCCACGATGCCGCTGGTGTCAGGGCAGGAGAAGCTGAGGGTGAGGGTGCGGGCCATGCCGGAGGATGGAAGGGGAGGGGCGCGGGGGTCAAGACACGGCGGCGCCGGGGGCGGTCGCCGCCGCGTTTTTATCGTGAAATATGCCCGTCCTCGGCTCGCCTGCGGGATTGACCAGGCACCATCCCGTCCTACGTTGACCCTTCACCTTTTACTCAGATGGCCAAGACCCTGTTCCAGAAAGTTTGGGAAGCGCATACGGTGCGCAAGCTGCCTAACGGGCAGACCCAATTGTTCATCGGCACGCACCTCATCCATGAGGTGACGAGCCCGCAGGCCTTCGGCATGCTCCGGGACCTCGGCCTCAAGGTGAAGTTCCCGCACCGCACCTTCGCCACGGTCGACCACATCGTCCCGACCAACGAGCTCAAGGAGCCCTATTCCGACCCGATCGCCCAGGAGATGATCGAGGCCCTCCGGAAGAACACCAAGGACTACGGCATCCGCTTCTTCGACACCACCACCGGCACCCAGGGCATCGTCCACATGGTCGGTCCGGAGCAGGGCATCACCCAGCCCGGCACCACCATCGCCTGCGGCGACTCCCACACCGCCACGCACGGCGCCTTCGGCGCGATCGCCTTCGGCATCGGCACCACGCAGGTCCGCGACGTCCTCGCGACCCAGACCCTCGCCCTCAGCCCCCTCAAGGTCCGCCGCATCGAGGTCAACGGCAAGCTCGCCCCCGGTGTCTACGCCAAGGACGTCATCCTGCACATCATCCGCGTCCTCGGCGTCAACGGCGGCATCGGTTACGCCTACGAATACGCCGGCACGACCTTCGACGCCTTCTCCCTCGAGGAGCGCATGACGGTCTGCAACATGTCCATCGAAGGAGGCGCCCGCTGCGGTTACGTCAATCCGGACCAGAAGACTTTCGACTACATCAAGGGCAAGCCCTACGCCCCCAAGGCCGCCGACTGGGACGCCGCCGTGGCCCGCTGGAAGTCCTTCGCCTCCGACCCCGGCTGCCAGTACGACGACGTCAAGGTCTTCCAAGCCGAGGACATCCGTCCGACCGTCACCTGGGGCATCACCCCCGGGCAGGCCGTGTTCATCGACGAGAAGATGCCGGCCCTCGAGAGCCTCAACGCGGCCGACCGTCAGACCGCCGAAGACGCCTACGCCCACATGAAGCTTTCGCCGAACACCCCGATCAAGGGCACCAAGGTCGACGTCTGCTTCCTCGGCTCCTGCACCAACGGTCGTATCTCCGACCTCCGCGAAGCCGCCAAGTACCTCAAGGGCCGCAAGGTCAGCCCGAGCGTCAAGGCCATCGTCGTCCCCGGTTCCCAGCTCACCGCCATCCAGGCCGTCCATGAAGGCCTCGACAAGGTCTTCACCGAGGCCGGCTTCGAATGGCGCGGCGCGGGTTGCTCCATGTGCCTCGCGATGAATCCCGACAAGCTCGTCGGCGACCAGCTTTGCGCCAGTTCCTCGAACCGCAACTTCAAGGGCCGCCAAGGTTCGCAGACCGGTCGTACCGTGCTGATGAGTCCGATCATGGTCGTCGCCGCCGCCATCACCGGCCAGGTCGCCGACGCCCGCGAAGTCTTCAAGGTCTGATGTCCGCTTCCGCGTCAGTCGACCGCGTGCTCGCACGCATCGCCCAAGGCGATGACGTCGGCGAGCTGGTCGGTGCTCGTGTCGACCATGATGGAGTCCGTGTCTCCGTAGACGACCGTCCTGCCGATGTTGCCCTGCACGAGCTCGACGGTGGACTGCAGAATCTCGCGTCCTT